>CAILCX010000074.1 GCA_903832775.1 uncultured Methylobacter sp.
AATTACGTGCAACTACTTATTTTGTGAATGACCGGTATCGGGAAGCCTAATTCCATAGCCCAATGTCTCTTAAGGGTCGTATCCGGTCAGCCAATAGATGATCAACCTTTATTACAGCCTTGTGGAATCATCCACGAGGTTGATGGTTTATCGTGTTTAGCATAATCAGCAACTGGAATTTTTTCACCAGTAATACGTTCAATTTCGTCAATACTCACTAAATATCGATCAATATTTTTTCTTGTTACCTCTTGTGTATTTGGGACAATCCAAGCAATCGCACGTTCATCCTGACCAGTCCCACGAATAACCACTTTCCAATAAGCATCCGGTGTTTTGACACCATGCGACTCTACAAAATAATCGTCTGCCGGATTGTTACCCCAAATAACACCACCGACAACCAACAGCGCGTCAATATCTCGGTAACATTCAATAATTTCCTCCGTTAATAACCAAGCACCACGATTCATGTTGGCTGCTTGGGGAAGAATATTGGTCATCGTGTTAGTAGCCTTGATAGCCGCTTCCGATGAATCAAGGTGATTAGCCGGAACTTGATGACCTCTATCGTACCCGTGTCCATAAGCGTTAGCTGTTTTTTGCTGGCATTCTGCTGGTACATTCGGATCAAGAAAAAACTTGTCATATCTTTTAAAATCACCAGTATCATGTTGGGCAACATATTGAAATTTAACTGGCCCACGTTGGGTACAATCTAACCAAACCGTAAACCCTGGATAATCAAGTTTCAGGATGTTTTCTGATCGGGTAATTTCAGTTTTGTATTGAACAACCGGTTCCGACTTTACTATCGGAATGGTCGAATCTGATTTAACAGGTTGGGGTGTTCCGTTTAAATAACTGGAACAATCCTTCGTGGATTTACTGACGCTGCCATCATTACAAACGAATTGTGACCCTTCGCAATGGGATATTCCGGCTTTTTTACCGGAACAAGGGATACCACCGGACCAACCAGTAACGGGGAATAACAACAGGGTTAATAAAATGATTTTGATCATGCTTGGTTATCCCGAATTATTATGAATTTCTTGATGGAATCCTACCACATCAGCTTATTGAGCTGATAACCTAGGCTGTTCGGCTTCACGAACCAACAATATATCCTCATGATTTACGCAGGGGTTTCTGAATAATATCCAAAATGATTTCTGGTGTGAAACGATGGGTGGGAGCGATTTGGGATACGCTTGAGGAAAGACCAGAGTTGAAATCATGCTTGAAAACTAATTCGGATTGAGTGGTTGTCAAATCGCTATTATCAATCACCACTAAAAGTTTTTTAGCAAAGAGAGGTCAATGGCCGTCATCGACCCTTATGTAAATATTTGCATAACGACCCATTGCAGACATTTAAACAAACGACAGAATTGTTTCATAGGATTTTTTGTAATGCTACGTCTGGCGTGGCTTTGAACCACTTTTTTAGTTTCCCAAAAAAAACACCAGTTTTTGATAGCTAAAATTGAGAAGTGGATAATTGACGCTAAGCCCTATCGGCTGTGGCTTTTCGTAATTTTCTATGGGACTGTAGTGTCGTTTGTTTAAACTTACCCTAAATGGTTCCATAATTTAAGGTAAACTATTCCGTAGTAAGGTTACTGGTTGGCTTCGGTTCCTGCTACCAGTAGATTACCAGTAACCACAAGAATCTGACAATAGTTAAAAAAAAGATGTACCTCACCAGTTTCGATTTTAGTGTAAGGTAACCAACCTTAATTTCTAAAATATTTAAAGGTCATCATTGATCAGCCTAAATTTATTTATAAGACGATGATTTTGAATATTTTTTTTATAAATAACAGATTGAAAATAACAAGCAAAACAAGGGAAATAATTGGCTATTAACAAAACAAAAACAATCGGTCACTTACCGCTCATTGAATATCCATGGGCCGGAGAAGTTGATAGGCTTCTTAATTCAATAAAAACAAATGAAACATCTTTTAGGGCCTTTCTTTTTGATGCTGTCATGTCTATGGCTTACATCGATTCAACGGCAGGAATAGAGAAATATATTGAGCATTGCGACAATGTAATCGATGATTACAATGCACATATTGGATTTATTAATTTATGCTCACCTTGCTATGAAAAGGGTTCATGGCGTTATCAGAAAGCAGTAAAACCACAGTCAGGCGCACTAGGAAAATTAAGTAGTGAATTAATTTTAAAATTTGTTCAACATTTTTCCGATAATTTTGAAAGTGTTGTTGCTATTGGTGGAGGAAACTCTGCTGATGCAATGATTGTACATAAAAATGGCATGAAAATTTTTGCCGAGGTTAAATCCGCTCCGCTTATAACCTATCCACTCCTTATAAAAATCAATCAAATTGATATTGGCATTCATCATCAAAGAGTAACTCTTATCTCTTCACAATTGAAAGCTTGTGATTCTGCACTGTATCTTCACGATAAAGGTTTTATTCCACTAGGTAAAATTGGCACAGAAAACTGGCCATTTAAACCATTTGTAGATTATATGATTGATGATAAAAACTCAGTTTCTATAGAAAAATTCTACCAAACATGGTTATCAGCTAAAGAATCGTACATTTCTAAAAACAGAGACAGTAAAATTTACTCTCTAACAAATGCCTGTGGAGGCCCTCCAAAGGAAGCTAAAAGCAATCATGACTGGCCTGCAAAAGAGGTTATCAGTGATAGTAAAACTAGTGCTGGAATGGATAGAACTGATGATATAAAAAAAGGAATTTACCAAACCCTAAAAATAGGAATTTCTCATAAAAACCAAAAAAACTATAAAACAGCAATAATTTCTAATCTTCCAGCTTATAGACACAATGAAGATTATGTCTTGCCGTTCATCCCAATGCTTTGGGGATTAGAAACAGATCTAAAAATATTCAATGATAAACAAGTTATTTTCAGAGAAGATCTTAATTATGCATTTGATTACATAATTACTTTAGAAAAACCATTGCTTCGTGAGTTAGTGGTATGAAAATGGTTCCAAATCATGAAACAAGAAGATATACAGGAATTGTTCTTGAGAGAATAAAACATTTACCATCTGGTGGAAAAATGGGAGATTTACCTGTACATCTTCAGCATGAAAGCTTTATCCGTACTGGTCTAAAAAAAACAGGCGGTCCAAATATGCGCTTATTACGTCTAGAAAATGACAAACCAGCTTTAACCGTTACTGCATATATCTTTAATAAATTTGTTCATCCAGATCATGATCGTTATTTGACCCCTAGAGAAGCTGCATGTCTTCAGGATTTTCCAGTAGATTACGAATTTAAAGGTACACTTGGACAAACCCAGAAACAAATAGGAAATGCCGTACCTGTAAAATTAGCAAAAGCCATAGCTAATGAAATAGCCAACTACTTTATAAAAAAAAATAATATTGGTGAAAAACTAATTGCATCATATTTTTGCGGCGCAGGTGGATTAGATCTTGGTTTTGAACAAGCTAGTAATGAATCATTAAAATTTAACACTAAATTTTCAACTGATATTGAACCATGGGTAGAAGAGACTATAAATGCCAATCGTCCAGAATGGAATTTCCTTAAAGCTGACATTAGGGAACTTGACCCTGAAAAAGTAAAAAAACATCTTGGAAAAAACCCAGACGTCATCATTGGTGGCCCACCATGCCAACCTTTTAGTGTTGCTGGCAAACAAAAAGCTACTAAGGACCCATTGGGAAATCTTTATCGGGACTATATTCGTCATATAGACTACTTAAAGCCAAAAATTGTTGTTATGGAAAATGTATATGGCCTTGCACAAGTAAAATCCATCAATATGATTCATGAAATTTATAAATCATTTGAAAAAATTGGTTATGAAGTAAAGCATTGTGAACTAATGGCTGCAGATTACGGAACACCTCAAAAAAGAAGACGCTTATTTTTTATAGCGGCTAAAGATGTGTCTTATTTTCAATTTCCTGAACCAACTCATAGTGAATGTAATAATATTTTCGGATTACCTCTTTATGAAGGAGCTGGTAATGCCCTAATGAAACTGCCTCCTGCACTAATAAAATAAAAAAAATTAAGTCCAACAATAAAAACAGACTATCCATTAACACTCCAAAAAAGATAATATCCTTATAATAAAGTCTGATTTGTCGTATATTCCTAATAAAGCTAGCCAGTTAATTGTTTTTATTGATTTGAGTGTAAACTAAACTAAAAGGACATGACTACAAACTAAAGTGACATTTGCCCTAAAATAAATTCGATAAAGCACCTGTAGCTTTGACTTTATCGGTGTCCGGTTCTGGCCCAGGTTGTGTCAAAACGCACAAAAAAATCTTCAGATTTAAAATTTACTCCACTTGTCTATGAAAACAGAACAGGGTATTAATCACCGACTCCACTTTTTGTCTTAATTGGTGCAATAATAGGTTGGTTATTTCCACCAGTGTTTGTTGTTTTGCGTTTTGACACGGCCTCGGCCGTTTGCTGGCATTGGCTATATTGGTCCAGCCAATAATGTAAATACAAAAAAAGGGCATAAACAATGCCCTTGAAGGATTTTCCAGCTTTCTCAGTTTATCGACCGCTCAATGCTGGCAAACAGTCTTATTATTATCGACTAACTTTCCATCCGTTAACGTCTAAGGTCAACGAAATTTATTTACAATAAATCAGTAACTAAGGATGCCAGAACATTGCCTTGAGCAATGACACCACCGCTCGGATTTGTTGTTCTACCTCCTGTTGGGGATGGTCTGTACCAACCTAAAACCGCGCCATTTAATTTTTGAATACACTGAACCCCATTGCCTTTATCCATAATAAAAGCTACAGGTGAACCGTTACTTTTCTTAATACGTTGTAAAATCATGTCTATCTCCAAATTTAATTAAAAAAATTACCGCAAACCGTTCAACACCCTCATAGCTTCTTCACTCGCTTCATTAGGGGCAAGGTGGGCATAAATCTCGGTGGTTGTTATTGAAGCATGGCCTAACAATTTTGAGACCTTCGCCAAACTGACCCCGTTTTGAACCAGTCGAGTAGCGAACGTGTGTCGTAAAGTATGGATTGTCACCTTCCCCCCTTTTTCTGAAATAACATCATCATTATTCAATCCAGAACGGTTCATCGCTTTATTGATGCCTTGATAGACATAACCTCGTGGATCACCGTCTTTACCTTCAAAAACATATCTGGATTTTTCACTTCGGTTTTCATAACGGGATTTGATGACTTCTTTCAACCTGTCCGTCATATAAAGTGTGTCTGCCAGATTTACTTTATTCCGGTAAATTCTGATACTGCCTGATTCCATATCAACGGAACTCCAAGGTAGTTTTGCCATTTCGTCATAACGCATTCCTGTATCCAGTAAAGACACCACCAAATCATAATTATCTTGTAGGTGTTTCTTCATTTCTGGGGTTCTGTCAGCCGGTGGAACCATGCCTTTTTCATGACGATTTGGATCAAGTTCTTTCAATAACCGTTGCTCTTCATCTTGGGTTAAAAACCTTAATCGACCTTTTTTGGTTTTCAGTTCTTTGGAAGGCCAGTTGATTTCGGAATTAACCTTATAGCCGAGTTCTTCAGCCAGTTTGATAGAACTCCGTAAAGTCTGGAGTTCGTGTTTGATTGTCCAGTTGGCAATGTTCTCAAATTTCCGAGAAGCAACCAAAATATTGATGTGTTTGTTAGTAAGGTCATGAAGGAACAGGTCTGATTTTCCAATGGCGGCAACTTTGATTTTGTCACCGGTTTTTGGATCAATTTTGAACCCAATTAATTTATTTGAGTAAGTCAGTAGGTTTTTGTAACTAGCCGAATTAACTCTGGATTGTTTATAACGTTCCAGAGCGTCACTTATTGTTATTGGTAGGCATTCACCTAATATTTGATTTGTAAACGCCTCTTCACGTTTTTTCGCTTCAATTCTGGCCGCAATTGCCTTCTTTGGGGTACCTGTTGAACCAAAGTATTTTTTGCCCTTAATCTGGAATTGATAGTACCAATTCTGCGTGTTTGTTCGTTTTAGTAAGGTCATAGCAGGGGTCCCGTAAGTTCATTTTTCGTTACTGATCTCTTACGGCTACCATCCCTTAATTCACCAGAAAGACAACGGGTACCACCTAATATTTTTTACGCAAATCGTTCAGGTATTCCTGACCTCAAAATAATGTCTTTCTCGGGTTGGGGGAGTTCACAAATCGGGGTGGCTAAACATCGAATTAAATGGCGTTTGATATTATTCAGGGTGGGTTCAATAGATAACTCCATCAATACCAGCGCAAGTAGCTCTAATTCAATATCATCGGTCACAAAATCCATTTGAGCCATCAATTTTCTAACCGTGTAATCTTCATTAATAATTTCCTTCAGTAACATTTTTATATCCTCAATTTAATTTTTTCCTTCCAGCGTATTTATACAAGTTATTGTTTTTCTTCCGTTGTCCTTTCTGGATTTCTTGGGGATGGTAGACCCCAACAAAAACAATATTGAGGAACAGCCATGAATTACCAAACCCTGAATACCGGTGAAAAAATCAGATTAGTCATGATGATTCTGGAAGCACTGGAAGAGCCCATAACATTTAAGGATTTTCAAGAAACCATTGGTTTGATGTGTGAAGACCTCGCAGGACTGGAAGGGTTGTCCGTAGATTCGTTTTCGGCATTGGTCACGGATTGCTGGGAAATATTTCAACAGACCCCGTTGTCCAATACCGACAATAGGTAGGATGCTTATACCCGAATTAATTGATTAAAAACTTATAAATTAACTGGAGATACACCCATGAAAACAACAAATAAAAATGACCTGAAAACCCTTACCACTAAAGAATCTGAAAAGGTTTCCGGTAAACCAATCGTTTTGACCCAACCCGAAAACAATACTTTGATAGTTGACGTCAATAAACCCGAATTAACAGAAACAGAAGTAGTTACCATCGGAAATGAACCAGCAAATTTGACGGAAACACCAGTCGATATTGACCAATCAATTCCAGAATCAGTTGAAACTGATTTATCAAAAACTGATCCAGAAAATAATATAGGGGAAGTCACCACACTGGAAGTGCCTGAAAAAACCGATACAACAGATAATGAACCTGTCGTTATAAAAACCGATTCCGATAAATCGGACCAACCTAAGCCACTGACCAAAGCTGAAAGGGCCAAGGTGATTTACGATGAAATGATTAAAGACCCTAAAAATGATCGATCATCAATACTCGCCAGAATCAAAAAGGAATTGGTATTGACCAAAGCCGGCGCTCAAACTTATTTTTATAAATTTCAAAAAGAATCTGGAGTTGTTACTGAAAAATTACCCTCCAAAGTTGAAAATGCCAAAGAGGTTTACGACAAAATGATTCTGGAGGGTCAAGGTCGGAAAGAAATCATCGCGGCCTTCATAAAAGACGTAGGATTAACTCCAGCCGGTGCCTCAACATATTTTCAAAATATTAAAAAAGCTGCTGATACAAAAGTTCCCGTTTAACCAACGGAGTTGGTTGGATATCGAACAAGAAAGGGCTCCATTGAGCCCTTTCTTGTGTTCACTTCCCCGACCTTAAATAGAATTGATGTTGATCAATATCAGAATGATTAATTAAAATCGTCATGAACAGCTTATTTCACCCGAATTTAACCGCGCTACAAACGATTTGTTAAACTCGTCTCGATGAATGACATTACTGACGAAAACCCACCGTTTAAAATCGTTAATTTTGATTATAGGTAATGTTCTTAAGGGTTATCTCGACATAATAAAGTCAATATTTTTTTTATATTTTTTAGCTAGGCGTGGGTAGAGGGAAGAAAGCTGGTTATTTTCCCATTTGATTCCTATTGGGCCTAACAAGGTATTATTACAATTATGATTAAGTTCCCATCCCTTCACTTCAAGAGCATCACTGACTTGGTAACCAAAAAATTCAAGGCTAAATTTAAAATCTATTTGGTAAGGTAGATCTGCCATCAAATCAGGATCAGTAAGAAATTTGTCAAAATTACACTTTCCTTCAGATATAAGCCAGTAACGAAAATCTGTAAACCCATCATCACCACAACCACAATTCATAAGATATGCTGCACCCCATAAATCCCATCTGTATGCTTGAACCATATATTTAGAGAACTCATCATCAAACGCTTGAATCTGGGCTAGCGATAATTGGTCAAGTTGCACCCTCAGAGCAGGTATTCGCCAATTTATGTTGTTACCAGCAGCTTGCCGAGCGTTTTCGATGATGATCCAGAAATCTGTGTCGATAATATTTTGGGGCATTGATATTTCCTTAAAAATAAAAGTAGTCGGAACCTGACTTGAATATAAGATCAGAGATATTCATCGACCAATCAAACAAGTACGATTGCAGAATATATACAGTGATCCATTTTTCGAAAAAAGTATAACTACTTTACTTGAATATTTTTAATTAATTTTCATACGTTCAATATCCACACTAATGCGTGTTGTACAACCGATATGCACCCTGATATTAGAAACGATATGTCAATTATACGAGACTGTACTGTGTTGTCTTTAGGGGAAGAAATGTTGAAAGTGGACGTTTAATCAATAACATAAGGTGAATAAAATGAGATATGAAGATGGTGTACGCTATCGGTTTAACCCCTTCGCAAGAAATTATGTAGCTACTGCCGGTCTAATGAACTGGATCGAGGAACACCAAGCCCACTGGTTAATGGACATTATCGCCAGTTATAAAGTTGATCTGATGGAGAAGAAGGCTGATTACCTGAAAATTTGCGAAATGGCGGTTGATGTCGAAAACTCCAGTGGGGTCTTTACCATTTCAGATGAAATTAATGGGGAATTAGTTAGACAGGTTATTGAGTACACAGATTTGACCGAAAATATTAAAATCTGGGCGATTGACGAAGGTGATCTGGTCGTTTGTATACTACCAGAAGAATATTAAAGGATTAATTTGATCCCGAGAAGGAAGATAACGGATTTATTTTTTATGTATAGAAAGTAAAAACAGTTATCTTTTTAATTTTGGGTTTATTATTAAAGGGAGGGTCGGAGCTAACGAGGTTTTAGGTAAAAACAATAAAATCAGTTAGCTTTGACTCTGAATTTTTAGGGTTAGGATACTCGAACAGCAAAAAGTTCAGGTTATACCCTCTAAAAAGTAAATTCTTCAAATAGGGGTTTGGTCTGTTTTACAACTTTATGTCTTTCAGATTCGTATAAGGGTGTTTCATTCCATTCACGACCATCTAGCAATCGCCCCAGTGAATCGGGGTAGTGGGCTGAGTATTGTTTGAATACAAACTTTACACCTGCATCAAGGCACTGGTCTCTGATTTCACGAACCCAGGAAATATCCATTGGTCTAAATTTATTGCCTGATTCTCCACCGACAATCACCCAATCAATACCCTCCAAATTAATCTTACCGAGTCGTCCTAAGAGGGGTTCAAACATAACGAACTTAATTCTGGCAGGAGATTGTCTCAAATCGTCGATGCGATATAAACAATCTTCTCGTTCAACAGACACACCTTGCCATATATTATCGGAATAATTTAAGTAAGGGCTTAATTCAAGCATCCGGTCAGACCGTTTTGTCAGGACCTGAAACGTATGTTGAAGCCGATTATTCATCATAATGAAAATATCTTGAATGAACTCAAGAGGCACATCTTTATGGAAAGTGTCCGACATACTGTTTACAAAAAAAGTTTTTGGTTCTCCTCTTTGGGTTGGTAAACCCAACACATAATCGTGACAAACCACTTCGTGAAAACCAGCTTTGTATTTGGCTACCTTATTGCCAATCATTTGTTCTGTCACACGTTCTGCGTAGCAATGTTTGCATCCAGCTGATATTTTTGTACAACCTGATATGGTGTCCCAAGGGTCACCAAGAATTTGAATTGCCATTTTATCACCTCAAAAATCTAAAAAATAAAATCAGGGATAGACTCTTCAAACGGTTCATCCCTTAATACCATCCACAACTCTCCTAATATATTTTCACCAATCCACTCATCGTTTATTAATGCTGCCCCCCAAAACTGACCTGATCCACCTTGACGATTAGTACAGTCTTCAATAATCAAAGCATCATCAGTAGCTTTAAGCAAAGCTCGAAGTTTAGGATTACACTCCAGTTTCAATCTCAAGCATAACAGCATATTGTCTACATCCTGACTGGGTGAAAGTACATGATTTCGATATTGGCGTTGGTGGTACTTCGCTATCCGTTTAGCTTCCATGGGAGAAGGATTCATGCGAATTTGGCGTTGGACTTCTGGATAATTAATAAAACGTAAACACTGAAAAAGAGCTTCAGCCGTTCGGTATTCTTTACCTTCATAAGTGACCGGATAGGGCGACATATTCCCCATCCAGCCATATGGTTTTTTGACTGTTGTAAATGCAATGATCGTCATTATTTAGGCAAAAAATTGTAAATATTTTAATCTTTAATATCCATTGGATCTTTAGCTGTGAGGCGCTCACCTGACTTTTTGTCTGGTGTACCGCCTCGTAGCCTAATAATTTTTGCATTCCGTAATTCTTTCCAATCATCGAAACTTGTCTCTACTCGTCGGGATGCCCAGTGTGAAACAGATTCCAATTTATTTTTATCAAGTTGATAGAAATAGTATTTTTTACCGCCACTCTGTTTTATCTGCTGCGGTATTGTGGAAAGCCCCAATATTTTTAGAATAGTATTCAATTGTTGAATCGGCTTATCAATAACGTCACTTCTTACTTGAACTTCAAATAATTGCTCAATCTTCACCTTATTTTTGAGGCAACACTTAGCAAAGTTGGCTAAGTCGGATTTGTCGATTTGGACATCCAAATTAAATACACCCTGACTAAATAAACCACTGGCTGTCAGCAATGACGACAACAGCTGCTTTTGTATCATTAAATTGTCCCTATCAGCAGCATATTTAGTTTCGCTGTAGCTGTCTTTCCTCTGTATTTCTTCATTGCTATCACAAGCTATTAGTTCATAAGTTTTGATTGCATTGCGAAAATTACCATTATTATCCAGCTCAAGAAGTTCCATATCCACATCTTGGCGATAAAAAGATTCAATTACATACCGACTAAGCATGTCCCGAGTGCTGTCATCATTTTTACCGGCTTTATCTTCGTTTTTGTAATGATTGAAATCATCACTAGAAATAATCTCGGCTTGCAATATTTGCTCGAAATTAGACAGGAGTTTAGCAAGCTTTCCTTCCTTCCTTATTTTCTTGCCAATTTCCTCTAATTTTTTATCAGGGGTAATCACTTCAACCACCCAACCGTTGTTTTTTCTGAGGTCGATAAAGTGTTTCCTAAGCTGATTTTTTGATGCTCGCTGCCAGGCAGTGACAAAAGAAAATACTGTGTCATACAGTGGGTCTTCGTTATAGAACCTAGCACCTTCAGAATCAATTCCTACGAAAACTCTGTGTTGTCCTTCTAGCGAATGAAGTTCAGTTTTTAGTGCAACCACATCAGTCTCGAAATTAAATGTTTCAGGCGTGACATAAACATTGATACGTTTAGGGTGTCTTACGCGGGATAATTGTTGATCAATGTCAAAATGGGTGTTTATCCTAGCCTCGAAAATTCCAAATACTGAATCAATTAATTGCTCGTCATTCTTAAATGTTATATCAACCCCTGTACCCATAGCGGGAGAGGCAAAAATAACATCATAGTCGATGGCTCTATTTCGAATGTCTTTGATAAACTGCTGAATTTCTGGCTTATGAGCATTGTCTGCTGTAATCGATATTGTTTTTATTTCATGAGTTATTTTTCTGTTGATGGCAAGACTTAAGCCATCAATTGCCGTTTTTGAATTCGAACAAACGAAGCAACGTTCACCACGTTCAATACTGGCATGTAATTCCCCGATCAAATGCTGCCTGTTTTGATAGACATTGACAGTACCATTTTCTGGTTCCCATGTATTGAGATTGGCTATATAACTACGGTTTAGATTTTTTAACATTTCAACCAGGATTTCGACCGTAACTCGATTTAAATCCGCATCCAGTGCATAAATAGCCTTTGCATTTTGCAGATAAAATTGAAGTGTGTGAAGAATCACCCTCCGATTATCGCGCATTGTACTTGAAAGTAGGTGCGCAAAAACTTGTTCTACCTCATCAATCAGAATCACATCATACTTGTCCACACGGGTATCGAGCTTTGTAGCAAGACTATCAACACAAATGGCAAAGTGAGGAGTCGGTTGATTGTATGAGACTGATTTACTGGATTCGTCAGCGTCCCTGAGATACGAGGTTAGCCCTAAGCGTGTGGCTGTAGCAGAAATCAGGGTTCGACGGTGCCCGATTAGTAAGACTGAAATATTATGTTTTTTGAGCTCTTTAACACGATTGATCAGTAATTCTGTTTTCCCCGTTCCTTTAGGACTCTTGATTAAAGTAATATCATATTCGGGACAAAATCCCTCCGGACCGTCTATGGGAAATTCAAACTCTTTTAGAATCGGATTATCTGGCGACATAGCGGTTCGCTCCGTGTAATCCAAAGATTCGTCGAAAGGCATATATCGTGTTGCAAATTTGGATATCCCACGAAGCTCGATAAGGTCGATATTACAAGCTTCGTCCATATTGTCCATGTACTCTTCATTACTGATTTTCGTTGGTTTTAGCCAGTTGTAATCAAAGTCGAAAGTATTGGTTGCTTTATTTCCTCGTCCATCATCAAGAAAGAAGGTCGCATTGCACGCACTACAATGCACGCCGGGAGTCCCACGTTTATTTCTTAAGGTGAAAGCACTCGGCCTTCTGTCAATATGTTTAGGGCAATATACTGGAGTTCTTTCATCAAGCTCACTTAAAAGCGCAAGGTCACCTCGGGCAGTTTTTACCATAGTTGATATATCTAGTGTCACCCCTGATCTGATTGCACTTTTTTCATAGCCTACTATCTTAGACGCGGATTTGAATTTACTTTCCTGACCACGAATGATTAACTCATCAACTTCCTTAGCCGGAAGACATTTTCCTAATACTATCGGTGTTGAACTACTCGACCCAAAAAACATACGGCAAGCATCCTTACAAGAGGCATCCCCACCAAATCGAGCAATCAATCCTTTATAGGCGTAACGCATATCGTCCCCGTCTGTAATTGGCTTTTCAAGTTCGAAGACGATCCGAAACTTATGGTTTTCGGGTGTATGACTGGATGTGGTGTAGAGGAGGCTGGCGTAGTTCTGAAAAAAGGTATCAGCTTGTGCTTGTTCAAGTGTTAACCCATTATCAATATCAACAGCTAAGAATCCGGCTATTGTGAAATTTGCGGTCAACCGTTTTTTCTTGTACTGAGCACAGAAAGCCGATCCGTTCTTGATATGTTGACTCAGCTGTTCGATTGAAATATCAACGTTCTCAAATGAGTGATTGTGCTTTTTTACATCGTCTATCGACTTGTTGATAATATGCGGGTTAATTGCAATCAACATTTTGTTTCTCCCTGTTTTAATAAAACTAATTTGAGATTAACAAGATATTGACTTCCATAATCATAGCGAAAAGTAATATCTACCCGCATTGGTTCATCATAAATAGTCATGTTCAATTAATCCCTTTGTACATTGCTCCACGGATTCGCTGTCAGTGGGGCTGTTTTTCATCATTTACATCGAAGTGGCTGATCCACTTGATGTTATCTCAGTAAATAAGCTTTCAACTTCAGCAAGTTTTCGTTTCAAGGCTTGTAATCTCAATGCCCGTTTATCACCAAGGCCAAAGCGTTGATCGACCTTAGCATATATTTCATTTATTTTATTGTGGATTAGTTCCAAGTTTTCACAAATGTACTTCTGTTCGGCAGGTTCAAGTCGGTGTAAGCGGCGTATTCTTGGCATTGTGTTCTCCTAAATTGATTAATGTCCGAGTATTTATAACGACTCCCCTTCGAACACTCCAAAGTTCGAACTTTCGCCCAAATCAACTTATTTTGCTTTTGATGGATTTACCTGAAGCATACAGTACTGTTATTAGCAGAATTATCATTCATCAGAATGGGGGTATACCCTGCTGAAGAGTTACACCTAATTGATGTCTTGGTAAGTTAGCCCAAGCCACACCCGGCTTACAAGGCATTGAGCCTAATTAAAACCTTATTGTATCGTTTGTCATAATTTACGTTTTAATAGATAATAAATTGTGATTTCGGGCTCTCATATTGGACTTATAGCGGGCTTGGTCTATTTTTTGGTGCTTAAATTATGGGCATGGACTGGCTGGCTTAAGTTATCACCTCAAAAGGTTGCCGCTGTATCGGCTGTTTTGGTAGGTGTCTTTTATTCGGGTCTGGCCGGGTTTTCTGTTCCTACCCAGCGTTCAGTAATCATGTTAATTATCGCCATGGCCGCTATTATTGTACAGCGTAATAATCGTCCATTAAATACGCTTGCGGTTGCCTTGTTTGGGGTATTGATATTTGATCCTTTAGCGATTTTGGCTGTGGGATTCTGGTTGTCGTTTCTAGCTGTGCTGCTGATTGTTTACGCGGTGTCCGGGCGTATGAGTCCAATTGGATATTTCTGGGGTATTGTCAAATTAAACTGGTTCACGTCAGTAGGTTTGTCACCCTTGCTTCTGTTCTTTTTTCAACAAGTTTCAGTCATTGCGCCATTTGCCAATATGGTTGCTGTGCCTGTTATCAGTTTTTTTGTGGTGCCCTTGGCGCTATTAGCGGTAATCGTTATGTTTATATCCGTAACGCTTGCTGACAAATTGTTTTATCTGGTTGATTTTGTATTGCAGGGTTTATGGTGGTTATTGGCTTATATGGCGGAATTGCCAATTGCGACAGTTAATCATGCGCTACCTTCATATTGGGCATTATTTTTTTCGGTGCCGGGTGTTTTGCTGTTACTTGCTCCGGTTGGTATACCAGTTCGGTGGTTAAGTATTGTCATGTTTTTACCACTGGCTTTTACTGAAGCAAAAAAACCGGAAACGGGGGCTATTAAAATGACTCTACTTGATGTGGGGCAAGGTCTATCCGCGGTTGTTCAGACCAGCAATCATCTAATGGTTTATGATACTGGCGTCAAATTTTCTGAGCAAAGCGATAGCGGTCAAAATGTGGTTTTACCTTTTTTGCGGTCACAAGGTGAGGTCAAAATAGACAAGCTTATTATCAGCCATGGTGATAACGATCATATCGGTGGTGCGGATTCGATAATGCGCGGGATGGTCACTGAACAAGTCTTGACCAGTGTGCCACAACAATTAAAGGACTATGCACCGAGTGAATGTATGGCTGGGCAGTCCTGGCAATGGGATGAAGTCGACTTTACTATATTGTCACCGCATCAGGGATTTGCTTCGGAAAATGACAAATCGTGCGTGTTACAAATACAGGCGAAAAATCTTAAAGTGTTATTGACCGGAGACATCGAGGCGGCAACAGAATCCTGGTTAGTCGAGACTTATGGTGCGGCGTTAAAAGCAGAGGTTATCCTGGCACCGCATCATGGAAGCAAAACCTCATCCACGCCCGGTTTTCTTCAAGCCATAAAGCCCAAGTATGTTTTAATTCCTGCCGGATACCGAAATCAATTTGGCCATCCTCATAAAGAAGTTCTGGCCAATTATTCTCATATCAATGCAAAGTGGATGACTAGTGCCGACAGTGGAGCTATTACTGTCAATGTTCAAGATAATGACTTGATAGTGCGGGGAATGCGTGACACTGAAAGCAAGTATTGGAATGTGAAATAGTGAAATTAATCCTTCGTCCTCAGTAGTCTGTTTTTTAACTGCTGAGGACGAAAGTGAATTGTTAAGCGTGAGTAGCTTTTTAGTGATGATATGGCAGCTTGGTTTTATTGGCCACTTTGGTAACAGTTTTGGCTTTATGAAAGTTTTTACTTTTAGCCGCTACCGTGTTGGTGATTTTAATAACAGGTTTGATTTGGTTATTGCTCTTTTTTGTTAAAACAATCGGTTTGTTAAGCTGCTTAATGTTCGATTTGATTGGAACTGCCATTTTTTGTCGAATTCTAATCGCAGGTTTGGTATGTCTGCTATTGGCATGTACCGATTTATAGCTACTTTCAATAGAGGTCGGTATTACATGTGTAGCCGCACCATTGCCACAATCAAGTTGGTAAGGTGGGGGCGCTGCGGAGTTAGTTGCAATTGTATTAATGTTTCTTGCGGGATCCATATTGCCTGGGTTGGCGAAACTGGCATCCATTTTTTGTATCATTAGCTGGTAACGTTCATTACTGGTCATGCCGCCCATTACTACGCCGATCAGATGTTTACCATTTTGATGCGCTGCGCCGATCAAATTGAAACCGGAACCACAGGTAAAGCCAGTTTTCATGCCTTCAGCGCCGGGATACTTGGCGGTAAATTTATTGATGCCGCGTAATTCAGTGCCTTTAAAGTTAAAACTGTGCGCAGCAAAATAGTGATAATACTCGGGGAAATTGCGTTGTGCTTTCCAGGCCAAAACCGCCATGTCCCGGGAGGTTGTCACCTGCCAGTTATTGGGCAGGCCGGTAGCGTTCATGAAATGCGAGTTGTACATTCCTAAAGAATGAGCCTTTTCGGTCATGTTAGATGCAAAATTTTCTTCAGTACCGCCCAAATGTTCCGCAAGCACCACTGAAGCATCATTTGCCGATCGGGTAATAATTGCGAGAATAGCTTCTTCGACGGTTAAATGTTCGCCACGTCTGAGACCGAGTTTGCTGTTGGGTTGTTGTGAGGCATGAGATGATGCAATTAAAGTATCGTACAGATGGATTTGCCCTGATTTCAACGCATCAAAAGTCATGTACAGGGTCATCAGTTTGGTGAGTGATGCTGGATACCATGATTGCGTGGCTTCGACTTCATGCAAAATATTGCCGTTATCGGCATCGATAATGATTGCCGCATGGCGGCCATAACTGGTCTCGGATATTGCAAACAGCCACACGACATTAAAAATAAGTAGCGTTAATTTAACTTTGGTCATTTAAAACTGTTCTCAAAAAAAATCGATAATCAAAAGCACATGTGCAAGATGCTGGCCACTAGGTTTGGCCAAACTGTTTAAAGTCTATTAGGGTATGATATTAGTAAAAGTGGAAGTACTTGAGTATGAATACACCACATTTTATGTGTTGTAGTTTAAAAAATCACAGATTATAAACTGCGGTTATAAAAATGGGTAATTAGATTTGCCTTGTTTTAAAGATGATGACATTAATTCGGCGCAGATAATTAAAATATCGAGATTGATGACTACGACGCTTTCTCAAAGAAGTTCTTCAATTGGATTTAAGTAGGGGCTCTAAATCTGAAAAATACTATTGGACAGCGAATGGGATTGGTTTTGCGAAGATGACTAAAGGGCTTTATGTTTTTTTGCCCTTTTGGAGGAAAGGGCTGCCGACTTAGATTATTGGCAGCCCCTTGGTAAATTGGGTCTATTGAATTTCGATGGTTTTACGTTTGTTTTTTTCACTTTTAGGAATGATGATTTTTAATATTCCATCGGTAAATGAAGCTTGTGCTTTGTCACCATCGACAGTGTCAGGTAAGGTTAAGGTGCGCAGGAACTCTCCTCGCATTATTTCGCGCCGTGAATATTTATCTTTTTCTTCATCATTTTTTTGTTCTGTGAGGGTGCGGATGGTAATTGTCTGATGATTAATAGAGATTTCGATATTATCCTTTTTAAATCCAGGCAATGCAGCCTGAACTTCTATGTCATTTTCGTGTTCGATAATGTCAACTCTTAAGATATTTGGTTCTTCAATGGCAGTCATTCTCCAGGCTGGTTTACGAGGCCATTTTCGTGAAAGAAAATCATCAAAAAAACTATCCATTTCATCAAAGGAAAGTAAACTTCCCAAAGAAGATGCTGTGGATAAGTCAGAATTTTTTTGAGTTGTATCTAATTCTTTATTTTTCATAATAATCTCCAAAGAGTTAATGGCATGGATTTAAGCTAAATATTCGAGATCATCCTTAGTCCAGTCATCCAGTTCGTAGCTTAAGGAATGTTTTCTTTTTTCATTTCTGTAATAAGCCAGTTTGGTGTTTTTGGTATCATGATCCTGAGAGTTTATAGTTGAGCTTTTTCTGAAATCATTTATATTTTTGTCTTTGTCTTTATAGTTTTTTGTAATCACAGTCATTTTTATTGTCTCATTTATGAGTCTGATTGGTGTCTTGGTTAGGCAGTGCTTCGATATTTTAAATAGAAAAACAAGAAATAATATTGGTGTGAATACGTAGGCTGTTATTTATAGTTGTAATTTTGTTCTGGAATTTAAGCGTTTTTAAGCGATAGGTGTATGTGTTTATAACTTGTAAATGTGGTTTAATTGTTAATAATTAAGAAGTTTAGGCTTGAGTAAATAAAAAATGTTATTGAAATATTGTGTAATTCTCTTTTTATATGTGTTCTTCGGAATATCACAGATTCAGGCAGATGATTCTAAGGTTGCAATTGCTTCGGCCCACCCTTTGGCGACTGCTGCCGGTTTTGAAATCTTGGCCAAAGGCGGAAATGTTTTTGATGCAGCGGTAGCTATCAGTGCGACATTGGCAGTCGTTGAGCCGTCCGGTTCAGGTTTGGGTGGAGGGGGTTACTGGTTGTTACACCGTGAGCAGGACGGCTTCGAAACGATGATTGACGGTCGGGAAAAAGCGCCATCGGCAGCTCATCAAACGATGTTTTTGGATAAATCAGGTAAAGTTGATCCACGTTTGTCACTGAATGGGGCCTTGGCCGCTGCTATTCCAGGCTTGCCGGCAGCGTTGGTGCATCTATCTGAAAAATATGGACGTTTGTCATTGGCGGTAAGTCTGCAGCCTGCCATTAGGGCAGCGCAGAACGGTTTTGCTGTTGGTGAAAGATACCGAAAACTGCTTAAGTTCAGGTCTGAGGTAATAAAAAAAGATTCCAACACTGCCCGGATATTTCTGGTTGATGGCGATATTCCAAAAGCTTATTCAATACTCCGGCAACCGGATTTGGCTTATACCTTAAAGCAATTAGCCGAGTCTGGTCACGAAGGATTTTATAGTGGCGAAATAGCCGAGAAACTGGTCGCTGGAGTTAATAAGGCTGGTGGTATCTGGACAAAACAGGATCTTGCGGCTTATTCGGTAGTCGAGCGAGACCCCGTTAAAGGTATTTATCAGGGTATAAAAATCACCAGCGCCGCGCCGTCATCCTCTGGTGGTATTGTTTTGCTTGAGGCGTTAAATATTTTGTCTGGCTATGATCTAAATAAGGTTGATGAAGTAACCCGGAAGCATCTCGTTGTAGAAGCCATGCGTCGCGCTTATCATGATCGCTCTTTGTATTTGGGTGATCCGGATTTTATCGCCATACCTGTAAAACGTTTGATAAATGAGGATTACGCCGCCGGTATACGCAGCAGTCTAAGAATTGACAAGGCCTTGCCCAGCGAGATGTTGTCAGGTGAAATTAAGCCGCAAACTGAAGGTGATAACACGACACATTTTTCGATTATTGATGAACAGGGTAATCGGGTTGCGGCAACCTTAAGTATTAATTTTCCCTTTGGTGCAGGTTTGGTAGCTTCTGGAACCGGTGTTTTATTAAATGATCAAATGGACGATTTTGTCGGTCTGCCTGGCGCAATGAATGGTTATGGTTTGGTCGGTGGAGTCGCCAATGCAATAGCCTCGGGCAAAAGAATGTTATCCAGTATGGCACCAACTTTTTTGGAGGATGATAAGCATGTTGCTGTTTTGGGGACGCCTGGGGGCAGTCGAATTATTTCAATGGTATTGTTGGCGGCATTGGATTTTGCTAAAGGTCATGAACCTGATTCATGGGTGCAGGTGCCACGTTTCCATCATCAATTTCTTCCGGATGTGATTGAGTATGAAAAAAATGCAATTACGGAAGAGGAATTGACTGGGTTGGCTAAAATGGGGCATCAGTTGAAAGAAGCGCGATATAATTATGGTGATATGCAGGCAGTGCAGTTAAATAAAGCGACGCATCAACTGACCGCAGCCACTGACAGGCGTGGTGAAGGGCGGGCGAGTGTCGAACCCTGAGGCGATTGAAATATGGCATGGCAATATAATCGCAGAGGATGCTCATTTTCAGGCTTACTGGCTTATTCTTGATTTGATCGAACAAACCCATGCTGCAAAAATAGCAAATGAACTGTTACGTAAACGCTATGTTGAGGTGCGTGGTCGCTTAAGAATAATTTTAGCTGAAATACTTAATGAGCAGCCAAACAAGATAAATATAGAAAAAACCGGGTATGGCAAGCCTTATCTTGTCGATCATCCGGAGTTGGTGTTTAATCTATCGCATTCGGCTGGCGTTTTGGTGATCGCTGTAGGTTATAATTGCCAGTTAGGAGTGGATATAGAAAATTGCAAACCCAGGGCCAATTTATTTGCTTTGGTTGATAAATGTTTTTCTGATGAAGAGTCGATTTATTGGAACAAGCTACCTGAGGTGCAAAAAACGCCAGGTTTTTATCATTTCTGGACACGTAAAGAAGCCTTTGTTAAGGCCACGGGGCGAGGTATAGCTCTGGGTTTAAGTAACTGTGTCATTGATCCGGAAAATCAGACAGCGTTTTTAAGTGTTCCTGCTGATTATGGTCCTGCTTCAAAATGGCACGTGCGTGATTTGGTTTTGGCTCAGGGTGTGTGTAGTGCCTTGGTGGCCGATAAGGCGCTTATGAATATCAGAGTCTTTGATTTAGATTCATCGATTTAAGTTTAGCCAATAACTCGTCGCTCCAGTATTAAACAGACCTCAATGGTCCTTTATTTATCCCAAAAACACAAAGAATAAGAGGCTTTAATTCTCATGTTTTCGTGGCGATAGTCTCTTGCATTTTTACATTCAACAGAATTTAACTAACCAAATAATATCATGAGTATAAAAACACGTTTTGCCCCAAGTCCAACAGGTTATTTGCATGTCGGTGGTGCGCGTACCGCACTGTTTTCCTGGCTTTATGCACGTAAGCATGGCGGGAAGTTTATTTTGAGAATTGAAGATACTGATTTGGAGCGATCAACTCAGGAGTCTGTAGATGCTATCTTGGAAGGCATGGCTTGGTTAGGTCTGGAATATGACGAGGGTCCTTTTTACCAGACCCATCATTTCGATCGCTATAAGCAGGTAATCCAGCAGTTATTGGATCAGGGTGATGCGTATTATTGCTGTTGCAGTAAAGAGGAGCTTGAGCAATTACGTAGCGAGCAAATGGCTAACAAGGAAAAACCGCGTTATAACGGGAAATGTCGGGACTCGACCGAGTCGAAAAGTGACAGGGTTGCGGTTATCCGTTTTAGGAGTCCAGTCGATGGTGTAGTCACCATTCCTGATTTGATTAAAGGCGACATTGTAGTTGCCAATAAAGAGCTGGACGATTTGATTATTGCAAGGGGTGATGGCACGCCGACCTACAATTTAACGGTAGTGGTTGATGATATGGATATGCAGGTCACGCATGTTATTCGTGGTGACGATCATATTAACAACACCCCCCGGCAAATGAATATTTTAAATGCCTTGGGAGCCAAGTTGCCGCAATACGCGCATTTACCCATGATATTGGGTTCTGATGGGGCTAGATTGTCCAAGCGACATGGCGCGGTTAGTGTTATGCAATTTCGTGATGATGGCTACCTGCCCGACGCCTTGTTGAATTATCTGGTGCGTCTGGGGTGGTCGCATGGCGATCAGGAGGTTTTTACCCTTGATGAAATGATTGAGCATTTCTCGCTGGAGAACGTCAATGTGTCAGCCTCTACTTTCAATAACGAAAAATTGTTGTGGTTAAATCATCAGTACATTATGAACGGCGATCCGGCTCATGTGGCGCGTCATTTGAGCTGGCATATGGGCGAATTGGGTATTGATCCCTCCGAAGGTCCAAGCTTGGTTGATATGGTTAAGGCTCAGCGGGAGCGTTGCAAAACCCTGGTAGAAATGGCTGCAGCCAGTGTCTATTTTTATAAGGAATTTGAGAGTTATGATGAAAAGGCGGCTAAAAAGAATTTCACAGTCGGTTCAGATAAGGTTTTAGAGCGATTACATGATGAATTTATTGAGATCACAGACTGGAATGGCGAGGTCTTACATCAAATTGTGCTGAATCTTGCAGAAGCCATGGAGCTGGGATTGGGAAAAGTTGCTCAACCTCTGCGTGTTGCGGTTTGCGGGTCAGCAGTTTCGCCGGCCATTGATATTACCTTGTCGTTATTGGGCAAGGAAAAAACCTTGGCTAGAATCTTACGTGCCATAAAATATATAAATTTAAATTAGAGTTGGACTCAACCGGTAATTACTGTACAATGCCCGTTCTCAGCTTGGGGCCATAGCTCAATTGGTAGAGCGCAACACTGGCAGTGTTGAGGTCAGCGGTTCGATTCCGCTTGGCTCCACCACAAAGCTGAATAAAACAGTCTTAGTCCCCATCGTCTAGTGGCCTAGGACACCGCCCTTTCACGGCGGTAACGGGGGTTCGAACCCCCCTGGGGACGCCATTTTAAGGTTCGTTTTTAGTTTATATGATTGTTCGAGTCATAGAGATTTAGTTTTACAGTTTATTTTTAGGCTGACTAAACCAGTTTTAGTCCCCATCGTCTAGTGGCCTAGGACACCGCCCTTTCACGGCGGTAACGGGGGTTCGAACCCCCCTGGGGACGCCAAATAATAAAGGGTTATCAGATGATAACCCTTTTTTTATGCCTATCAGTTTTCTTTTTGGCTCGGCGCAGAAATTATTAAAGAATTTTCCTTTTATAGAGTCTTTCGAGTTCTAATGACTTTACAGCCAGCCTTTGCGCTTAAAAAACCAGTAAGGCGAAATTCCCGCAAGTAGCATTAAGGCCAGCGCGCCCGGATAACCCAGTTGTAAATTAAGTTCCGGCATATACTGGAAATTCATGCCATAAATGCTGGCTACCAGGGTAGGGGGGAGAAAGACCACTGCAGCAATGGAAAAAATCTTGATAATCTTGTTTTGGGCAATATTGATAAATCCCTGGGTTGAATCCATCAAGAAATTGATTTTATCGAACAGGAAGGTAGTGTGTGACATCAAGGTTTCTACGTCACGCATGATTTCCCTTGCCGTTTCCTGTAATTCCGGATGATTACGCAAATGGCGTTGCAAAAAGGATATGGAGCGTTGCGTGTCCATAAGACATAAACGAATCTTACCGTTGCTGTCTTCCAGTTTGGCCAGTTGATCAATGGCATTTTCAAGGTCGGAATCTATTTCTTCCAATACCAGATAACTCACTTCTTCCAGTTCGCGATGAATATCCTCCAATGCATCGGCTAGGTTTTCTACTTTTTGCTCAAAGATGATAACCAGTAATTCCTGTGGCGAATGCGCTTCAACCTGTCCTCGTCTGGCACGCATGCGTAATAAGCGAAAATCCGCCAGAGCACCTTCCCTAAGCGTAATTAAGCGATCGTTCTGCAGAATAAATGCGACAGTTGCGGTGCTGTGTCTGCCTTCGCTTTGGGCAAGAAATAAAGAACGAACATGAACCCCGGTATTGTCGGTAAAGTAACGCGCAGAAGATTCAATTTCCTCGACGTCATCTGATTCAGGCAGCGCGGCCCGTAAAAAAGCTTGGAGTTGCGTTCGTTCATGTTCGCTGGCGTCGTGAGCGTCGATCCAGGAAGCTTTAGCGACGGCTTGTTTAAGTTGATCTTGGGTTGGCGATTGTTCTTTGAGGCGGCCCTTGTCGATATTGAAGAGTCTTAACATAAGCGTTTTCCGTTCTTTTGATTATTCAGGCAGGCTGTCCGGGCGAATCAATGTGATTAATTTTGCACAGTCGTCTGATAATTCGGTCCAGTTTCCATCAAAAGAAAGATGAGCCAAAGCGGCAGTAGGCATACATTTTCCGTTAGCGGATAACGGAACAGATTCAGGGGTTAATTTCATGAGTAAGTCTTCAAGTCCTGGATTATGGCCGACTAAAAGCACTCGTTGGCCATGATCATTTGCTCTTAATATTTCAAGTAAAGTCGATGCGTTTGCTTCATAAATGTGTGGGTTAAAGATAATAGCTGATTCGTCTATGTCCAATTGTTTGCAAACACGTTGGGCAGTAGATAGAGTTCGCATTGCAGGGGAGCAAAGTATGGTGTCCGGTATCAAGTGCTGCTCATATAGCCAACGACCTACTTGTTTGGCTGCGCGTCTGCCGCGTTTTTTTAAGGGACGGGAAAAATCATCCATCTCAACTGACCAATCTGACTTGGCATGGCGTAATAATAATAGTTCGTGCGTCATAAATTTGTCCGTCAAATAATAAGACTACAGGTTAGCATTTATATTCTTGCACTATACCAGTTATTTTTTTTCAGGTTTTATTTAATCATGAAGTAACAAAATCCACTGGGGCGCGCTGGTTTTAATGTTACTCGGCACTAGTTGTCATCAGTAGTATTGGTTGTTATTTGGCCAATATTAATTATTTATTCTAAAGATGATTATGCAGTATTTATGATCATTGGGAATGAGGTAAGTCATGGTCCTAAACGAAGATTTTAATAGTTTAAATGAAAAGTTGTAGCTTAAACGGTATGAAATTATGTTAAAAAAACATCTGGCAGCGATGGAAGCCAAAACAATAATTTGTACCAGCAGGAAAGCAGTGGAGCAGTTTAAAAATCAAAGTGCTGAAATAGCAGATAAATCGGTTGAAACGGCTGAGTGATCAAAATGCAGGATTAAATTTAAATTGGCAATTTCTAAAAACAGCCTATCTCGTTTGGCTGATTTTAAGCGCCATCATTGATTCAGTTCTTTGTTCACTTGATCGACGAAATCTCTGGTCTGTATTAGTCAGAATTTTAGACGGAAATGTTTATATTCAATAGCCTGATATTAATCAGGGTAACTTTTGTCTATAATCGCTGTAATTTTAAACCCTTGCCAATTAATAATAGCTAGAGAGTTATTTTTTTGGTATTCGGGTCAGGTTCCAGTTAACAGGAGTAACCGATTGAACCCT
The DNA here is from genome assembly GCA_903832775.1 of uncultured Methylobacter sp. GTDB lineage: Bacteria > Pseudomonadota > Gammaproteobacteria > Methylococcales > Methylomonadaceae > Methylobacter_A. Next base: position 25,031 of record CAILCX010000074.1, read on the forward strand.
AACAACAAGATTTTATTTGCAGGCGATCCGCATGGCGATTTTGAGCCGTTGATTGCTGCCGTCCATGAGTATAAACCAGAAGCGGTCGTGTTATTGGGTGATTATGATTTGGAAAAACCCTTGGAAACTTATCTGCAGAGCATTATAGATTTAACCCAAATTTGGTGGATCGCTGGAAACCATGATTTTGAAACACCAAGCAAGCATCGCCATCTTTTTCATTCTGCTTTAGCTGATAAGGGTTTGCATTTAAAGGTTATCGAAATTGCCGGACTTAGAGTTGCGGGTCTTGGGGGTATTTTTTTGGGTCGGGTCTGGTATCCTCCGCAGCCGCCTAAATGGCAAGACAAGCAGCATTATATGAATAGTCAGTCTACCCATGCCAGGCATTCAGCTATGTCATTAAAATACAAAGGTGCGATTTGGCATGACGAGTTTGAGGATTTAAAGGCGCTTAAGGCCGATATTTTAGTGACACATGAAGCGCCCGGTTCTCATCGGCACGGCTTTGATGTAATAGGTGATTTAGCTCTAGCGATGGGCGTCAAGCATATTTTTCATGGTCATTTGCATGAAAATTATGCAGGTATTGTAAAGAGAAATATCAAAGTATCTGGTGTGGCGAATAGAACAGTCGCTAATTTGGAAGGTAAAATCTTGCAAACAGGACAAGGCTAAATTAATTATTTGTAATTAATTTTTAAAACTATAAAGCCAGCTTTGAATACCATAACCTGGGGTTCAAAGCTGGCTTTTTTATTGGGCTGATCGGTTACGAAGTCTGGCTACTTAAATAATCTTCATAATTACCGTTAAAATCAACAATCCCGTTGGGTGTTAATTCAATAATCCGGGTTGCCAGTGAGGAAACGAATTCACGGTCGTGACTGACAAAAATCAAGGTGCCGGGATAATTTTCCAGTGCGGTATTTAACGATTCAATTGATTCCATGTCCAAATGATTGGTAGGTTCATCCATGACCATGATGTTGTTTTTTTGCAGGATTAACTTGCCAAACAGCATACGGCCTTGTTCACCACCCGAAATGACTTTAACGGATTTGTTAATGTCGTCAGCGCTGAATAATAAACGTCCCAAAGTGCCTCGTATCGCCTGATCGTCATCAGACTCTTTACGCCATTGATTCATCCATTCGATGAGCGTCTGGTTTTCGGCAAAATCTTCGGCGTGATCTTGCGCAAAATAGCCTACTTCAGAGTTTTCAGACCATTTAACTTCACCGGTGTCCGGCGTTAAATCACCAACCAGAGTTCGTAACAGTGTTGATTTACCAATACCGTTAGGGCCGAGCACGGCGACGCGCTCACCAACAGGAATCATAAGATTGAGATTCTTGAACAGAGGTTCTTCGCTATAACCTTTGCTCAGGTTTTCGACTTCCAACGCCAGGCGATGCAGTTTTTTGGTTTGATCAAAGCGCAGGAACGGATTAACCCGACTTGAAGGTTTGACTTCATCCAGCTTGATTTTGTCCAGCTGTTTGGCGCGCGAAGTTGCTTGTTTGGCTTTGGAAGCATTTGCGGAAAAGCGACTGACGAAAGTTTGCAGTTCGGCAATCTGGACTTTTTTCTTGGCGTTTCCGGCAAGCAGTCGTTCACGAACTTCGGTAACCGCGATCATGTAATCGTCATAGTTGCCCGGATAAACGCGCAGTTCGCCGTAATCCATATCTGCCATGTGCGTGCAAACGCTGTTTAAAAAATGGCGATCATGCGAGATGATAATCATGGTGCAATTACGTTGATTTAAAATCTCTTCAAGCCAACGTATGGTGTTGATGTCCAGGTTGTTGGTAGGTTCATCAAGCAGCATAATATCTGGATTGGAGAACAAGGCCTGGGCTAACAAGACTCGTAGCTTCCAGCCAGGTGCTACGGCACTCATCAGGCCATTATGTTGTTCCAGTGGAATATCCAAACCCAGTAACAGTTCACTGGCTCTGGATTCGGCGGTATAACCGTTGTATTCCGCAAACACGGCTTCGAGTTCGGCTGCGTGCATGTAATCGTCTTCAGTGGCTTCGAGGTTGGCGTAGATGGTGTCACGCTCGGACATCGCCGCCCACATTTCTGCATGGCCCATCAGCACCACGTCAAGGACGCGATAATCCTCATAGGCAAATTGATCCTGACGCAGATTGCCCAGGCGTTCGTTTGGACTAAGGCTGACGTTGCCAGCGGAAGGTTCCAAATCGCCGCTCAAAATTTTCATGAAGGTAGATTTGCCGCAGCCGTTGGCGCCTATCAGGCCGTAACGATTGCCGTCGCCAAATTTGACAGAGACGTTTTCGAACAGGGGTTTAGCCCCGAACTGCATGGTGATGTTAGCTGTAGAGATCAAGTTTTTGTTCCGAAGGGTTAGATTTAAAGTTCAAGAAGAAAGCACCGAGCTTGGTGTTGAGTTAATTAAGCCAGACATCAGGCACTATAGTGGCAGTGTTTTGTTCATCGCTCACCCAAATCTGTCCATCCTGGATGCTGATTTGCAGTTGCATGGTACGCTTTACCATCGGTATGAGCTGATCTGTGGCTTTCTTGGGCAGATTAACAACTGTCAGATTTTTAAATCGCTCAAGTTTTGGTTTAATCTGGTTCCACCAGACCGTATTGCGTCCGCCGTAAGTATATAGAATGACTTTTTCAGCGCGACTGGAGGCCTTGCGCAGACGTTTCTCATCAGGCATGCCCATATCAATCCAGAGTTCAATGTCATCTGTAAGGCTTTTTTGCCAGAGATCAGGTTCATCTTCGGTGCTCAGGCCTTTAGTGAATTGCAGATATTCATGCGCATTAATAACAAAAGCAAGCAGCCGGGCCATCATGCGTTCTTCGGTTTCAGAAGGATGCAGGGCAATGGTCAGGTTGTGCGATTGGTAATAGCCTCGATCCATGTCGGCAATCTGACAGTCGGCTTTATAGATGGTTGACTTGAGCGCCATTTAGCGTTTTACGGTTTTGAATTAAAACACTATTCTAACAGATTTTAGTTGTTGAGTGTTCACAGTAACAGTTTATCGTCTATGGCGATAAACTGGCTGGCCGAATTAATAAGAGAGGGTGCCGTTAATCCCGGTACGCCATAGACTTCTGTTCTGGTACCGTAGGTATTTTTAGCTTTCTCCAGCAACAAGTCGAAGTCGCCATCGCCGGATACTAAAATGATAGCGTCAACTTTGGCGGCATATTCAATCACATCCAAGGTGATGCCAACATCCCAATCGCCTTTTGCAGAGCCATCGCTACGCTGAATATAAGGCTTTAACTTAACGTCAAATCCAATCGTTCTCAGGATTTTCTGGAAGCTCTGTTGCTTGCTGTCGCCCTTGTCGATTGCGTAGGCAAACGCCGCTACCACTTGTCTGTTGTCTGTTGCCTGAGACCAGAAGGCGGCGTAATTGAAGTGCCGTTGATAACTTTGCCGGGTTGTGTAATAGATATTTTGCACATCGGCAAAGATGGCGACCGTCTTCATGGTGTTATTTGATAAAGGAACAGCAATAATCGCTAGGCGCTTTAACTTTCATGGTAAAGGCCGAGTTGCCAGGCACATCAAAAGCTTCTCCGTCTTTAATCGTTTGCCATTGCTCTGTACCGGGCAATAAAACTTCCAGGTCGCCAGCAATGATTTCCATGATTTCAGGGGCACCGGTATTAAAGGTATATTCACCGGGTAACATAAAACCCAAGGTTTTTGATGAGCCATCGGCAAACGTGATTGTCCGGCTGCTAACATTGCCGCCAAAATAGACATTGGCTTTTTTGACGATGGTTACATTAGTGAATTCTGACATGACTTGTCCTTGGATTGGAATGGATAAATAAAGCGCGCAATGATAACAGATAGTATCTGTTTCATATGATTTTTAGCTAAGAAAGGATTCTTGGTTGGATTCCTATCGATACACTTTAAATTTCGTTAGCTCATGCCGAAAGTACAAGCTGTGGAGTAGGCTAGAAGTAGTTTTGGTTCAAGACTAATTGAAATGTTTTAAATTTTTGAGATTTATTTGTAGAGCTTGAGTATTTAAAATAGAAAGGTTTTGGCCTGTATTTTGGTTATTTCTAATTTTCAGTTGAACCTTTAGCGTAGTTAGCGGAACGTAATATTCATGTAGAAAAAAAATGAAAGCGCTGTTAGGTGGGCAAGTAACAACTTACATGCGAAATTAATTTTTATCTTCATCTGATTTTAATTGAATCCTGATTACAGCGTTCATTTTGGATGTGTATTCTGTAAGCATATTAAATAGAGCTGTAAGCGGTTTTTTTAGAATCTGTGTCTGCGAGACAGTATGCACGTAGAGTCAAATGAGATAAGCGTTATTTTTTAAGATGATGATATTGCGTTTTGGTAAAAAAAACGACTTCCTACAAGTGGAAACTAGGGGGTATGCGTGATAAGTGCATGATGTTATAGCGTGGAATTAATAGGCATCATAGAGTTAAAAAGTCTGATAGAGGAGTTACAAGATAACCAAAATCTGTCTAAAAAAACGGCATATTTTTCTTACCTAGCGATTTAAGCGAATTCTTCCTTAGGTGAAGAATTGATACATTTTAATTATAAATAAGGTTAGGTGAAATTATGAAAAAAAGCCCCTCGTTATTAGGGACAACTTTAGTCTCTTTATTGCTCTGCAGTGCAATTCTGAATGCCGCTCCGGTAGCGGACTTAGACATTAAAGTCAATCAACCCGGTGGGTTGACGGGTGGGAAGCCATTTAGATTGCATCCAAAAGGCGATGAGTGGGGCAGCTGGTATGAAACAGATGAGGGTTACACCGTCATCAAAGACGAACAAACCGAAGCCTGGCATTATGGAACGCTTGATGTTGAAAATAAATTGCGGTCAAGTACGGAAATTTTAGGTGTAGACAAGCCAGAAAAATCAGCTATCAAAAAACATATTAGACCAGTACCAATCAATCAACCGGCATTTGAAAGTCCAAGCGCAGTATTTAATGGTCCGTCTGCCGCTGGCGCGGCTATTGGTCTGGTTACCACATCTTTTGCAGGTAATGTACCAACCTTGTTCATTTTGGTTGAGTTTACCGATAAGCTTCATACCTACTCGACTGCAAACTTTGCCGGCTTACTTTCAAACCAATTGTCAGCGTATTTTAAAGAAGCTTCATATGGTCGATTTAATACGGTTCCGGCGAATGAGACTTTTCCAAATGATGGCTCGGCTAATAACGGCGCCGCTAATGATGGTATTGTCGGCTGGTTAAGTTTAAACAGAACACATCCGAATACGGCAGGCGCCACAGGCACCGCCAATCAACAATTAGCCGTCGACGCTATTACTGCTGCCGATCCCTATGTCAATTTTGCTGATTATGACCGCAATCTTGATGGTTATGTCGATAGCAATGAATTAGCGGTTGTGGTTATTCCGGCCGGTTACGAGACTGCTTTTGGTGGCACGGCCTGTACCCCTTCCCCGTCTATCTGGGGACATCGATGGGCTGTTTTGCCGGCTTTAATTGCACCTAAGGTCGATGGCATGATTGTGGGTGATGCGCATAATGGAGAGGGCGGTTACGCACAGTTTGGTGAAATACACGGAGCGACCGCCGCTTGTAACCCGAATAACACCGCCAGCATTAAAGATCATATTGCGACCATAGGTATCATGGCTCATGAACTGGGACATCTTATTTTAAAGCTCCCAGACTTATATGACACCACCAATGCTTCTCAGGGCATAGGTAGTTTCAGTCTGATGGCATCGGGAAACTGGGGTTCCAAAACTACGGACACCTATCTAGGTCAAAGCCCGGTTCATCCAGATGCCTGGTGTAAATTTAACTCAGGTTGGGTTGATCCGATTATTAACGCCATTGGGCCCATTTCTTTGCCAGCGGCGGGAAGTCCTGCCGCAACAGCGACAAATAGTGTGCAAATGCAAACAACCAGCGACCCTAAGCAATACTTTTTGTTCGAAAATCGAGGTCAGTATGGCTATGACGCCGGTTTATCGGGGGTTATTCCCGGCATTGCCGGCGTGACAGGAACACCGGGTGGTCTGGCGGTATGGCATATTGATGAAAGCATGCGTACGGCAACAAACTTGTATTCGCCTAACAATATCAAGACTCACAAGTTCATTGATCTTGAAGAAGCCGATAACGTATCGACTATGGATGTAAATACTAATCGGGGCCAGGCTAACGATCTGTATTTTGCAGGAAATAACACCGTATTTGATGACCTGAGTCTTCCCAATTCGCGTTTGTACAACGGTAGTTCTAGCGGCATTGGCCTAAATTCGATATCGGCACCGGGGGAGATTATGTCAGCTAACTTTGCTGTATCTCTGTTGAGTCAAACTATTAATTTCAGCACTGCGCCAGCTTCGCTGACAGTTAATCTCTCTGGCAGTTTAGTTGCAACGGCTAGTTCGGGGCTTCCAGTTGCTTTTAGCACCACGACGCCAACGATCTGTTCAGTGACTGGCACAACAATAACTGCAGGTCCAACTGCTGGCACCTGTAATGTGATTGCCAATCAAGCGGGTAATGCCAGCTTTGCCCCTGCGCCCCCAGTGACCAAGGCTATCAGCGTCACTGCTGCACTCGTTGTTATTGCTCCTAAGAAAACTCAAATCATTAGTTTTACTGCGCCGACATCGCTGGCCATTAATGGAAAAAACACGCTTACAGCCACTGCCAGTTCAGGGCTGTCGGTCACTTTTTCTACCTCAACGTCAACGGTCTGTAGGATTTCTGGAACCCAAGTGACAGGTCGTTCTGCTGGTACGTGTACTGTAGCGGCCAATCAAGCCGGTAATACGACTTTTGCACCGGCAGTTCAGGTAACTAGTTCGTTCCAAATAAAATAAGGATTTAATAGATAGGTTTGTTTACATGTTAATGGGTTGGGTTGTAGTTTTTTACAACCCAACTTTTTATGTATGTGAAGTCTTGGAAGATATATTTTGTCGATGGATGACCAAGGTGTTCATCCTGAAAATCAAGCGATTTTTGTCACGCACTCAGCTTAATATCAGTAGATTGAAAAAAACTTACCTTGACGACTTTTGTTAATGGATTTGTTTGATATCGCTATCTTCTTAATTAAATACCACCGCTTTGATATTCGAAAGCGTTGCCCCCAGAT
>CAILCX010000075.1 GCA_903832775.1 uncultured Methylobacter sp.
CGCTCAAGTTGCTCCAAGGCGCCAGGGCTGTCACCCTTGGCAACGGAAACCAAAGCTGCCTTAACGGCAGGCGAGGCATCCGCAGGAATTTGTTCCTGGCTGCCACCAAAAACGGCAAATAGTGGCGGATAATGAAGTGTCCATTGCACCGCGTCGCGAGGTTTGACCATCAAGTAAGGTTGCGGCGCTTTACCGGCTTTGGCCATTGCCGATTCCCCACGTTGCAGGCTTAGCTTGCCTTGTGCGTTAGAGGTAGTGACCTTGCCTTCATACACGGTAGTGAGTGAGCTATCGCCTTCAACTCGCATGGCGAACTCGGTGCCTTCAATTGAACCATTGAGGTAGGGGGTATTCACAGCAAAAGTGCGGGGAGGACGACTAAAGGATTTAAAGGAGCCGATGACCAGTTCCAACATCGAGCGCTTTTCGGATTTCGCAGCCACATCGACTAAGCGCATGGTAGTATTTTGGTCCAGACGGAGCACCGCTTCGTTAACCAGTGCTACCGCTGCGCGGCTGTTAGCACCCACATAAATCATGTCATTCTGACAAAGAGATGATTCGAGAGTTGCGAGTTGCCGCTCTCGCTGACCGTCATTTCCAAATTCTATTTTTCCTTCAATGGAGACAAATTTGCCGGCAATATTTTCACAGGGCTTAGAGGCTTCGGCATTGTTAATAGCGGCAAGTATAAGGCTTGTTATGAGTATCCTTAAAAAGAAACGGCTACAGTATGTGACAGTCATATTAATCCAAATAAAGAGTGAAATACCTAACTTCAAGTGTTTTTGATCGCGAGCAATTAAAATTAGTTCTCATATTTCATATTACGCTAAAAAAAATATTGACTAACTAGTAAATAGCTTAAATGTCAATATTTTGTAGAAAAGCTGTAAATATAGCAAGGTTTATTGTAATTAAGTTAAGGCTTTAATATATTAATATAACGATTTCATGATAATAAAATGATTATTTTATGTAAATTAACATCTAAAAATAAAGAAAAATAATAAAATATAGTTGTAACATTTCTGTAATATTTACCCAAACTAAAGCATAAGCTAATCTTTTTGAAAATTATAGATGGGCGATCTTTATATTTATGTAAGTAGTCATTAATTAAGGTTCTGTTTGCGTTAATAGTTGGCGGCCTTAATTAACATTAAGCTATCGATCATTTATTAGACTTGCTTAGGGCTTTGCCCTAGAATCTAAAACAAAGTTAAATTCATGTTTTATAAATATTGAGTATAAATGATGGGTGATTTTAGGGCTAATGGGCTCGCCGAACGTTTCCGTGGTCTATGGACACGCAATTTAACGTTAGTTGATTCGATGGATGCTGCCGAGGTTTACGGAGAATTAAAACGTTTGTACAGCCAGCCTCTCCGTTGCTATCACGACATGAGTCACTTGACGACTTGCCTGTACGAGTTTGATCAGGTTGCCGGTTTGATCCAAATGCCTGATGCGGTCGAGTTGGCTCTGTGGTTTCATGACGCAATTTATTTACCTGGTGCAATGGACAATGAACTGCAAAGCGCCAAGCTATTTAGCAAATGCGGGCAAATAGCTTTTGCACCTGAATTTGTTGAAAAAATATGTCGGCTAATACTCATCACGATGCACAAATCGCCTCCCCAAGATTATGACGAGTCTTATATTGTTGATATTGACTTGGCTAGTTTTGGCGCGGAATGGTCGATTTTTTTGCAAGACTCACAAAATGTCCGTAAAGAACAGCTACACCTCCCGGATTCAGTCTATTACCTTTCCCATGCGAAATTCCTGAAAATATTGCTTGATCGCCACCAAATTTTTCATACTGATTTTTTTAGATCGCGCTATGAAGAATCTGCGCGACGAAATATTGAACGGCTTTTAGCTACATCGTTTTATTCGGGATAGATCTTTAAGTGCAATGGATTTATTTCTTAACATGAACATAATAAAAATAATATGCGACGCGGAATAAAAGGAATCATTGCCGGTGTGGCAGCTGCAGCGTTTGGTGCGGTCCTTGCATTATCACCATTGGGTGCCAGTTTTGAGGAAAACCTGGGGCTGTCATGGCTGTTTACTCTGCGTGGTCCCATTCAGCCACCCAAGGAAATGGTCGTCCTGGCTATCAATGATCAGACAGGTGAAAGTCTTGGATTATCGAAGCTTCCACGTGAATGGCCCCGTTCGGTACATGCTCACTTGGTTGACAATCTGACCCGCAGAGGCGCTTCATCGATTGTTTTCGATTTTGATTTTCAGCTCCCCAAGAATCCGGAGGATGATGCGCTTTTTGGTCAGACTGCAAACAATTCGGGTCGGGTTGTCTTTGTTGAAAAATTGAATGGTAAACGCCAACCCCTGATTGACGCAACAGGGAAACAGTCTGGCTCAGTCTGGGTCGAACAATTAATCCCGCCAATTCCTGTATTAGCTGAGTCGGCCAAAGGACTTGGTTCGTTTACCCTGCCTAAAGTTCAGGTTGCAATACATCAATTCTGGGCATTTAAAAGTAGCCTTGATTCACCGAGTATGCCCGCTGTGGCGTTACAAGTGCATACGCTGACGGCTTATCCATATTTAATGCGACTTATGGAAATGGCCGGCGTTTCGCCGCCACCTCTTTTAGCTACTCAAGCACGTGCCAATGAAATGCGTGAGTTCATGCGAAACTTGCGTTCCTTATTCATTAAAAACCCGGAACTACGCAAAACCTTGACAATGATGCTGGCCAAAGATGAACTTTTGGCGATACCAACAGAATTAAGGCAACCGGTATTAGCTTTGATCGGTCTGTACAGTGGAGATGATTATCCTTATCTGAATTTTTACGGACCACCGGGCAGTATCACTACCATCCCTTACCAACTATTCGCAGTCGATCAGAAAGCCGATTCCGGCATTGAGTTGCCCGACTTAACGGGCAAAGTCGTATTTATTGGCTTTTCTGACCTGTATGATCCGGGACAGCCTGATCGATTTTATACGGTATTTAGTAATGACGAAGGTGTAGATTTAAGTGGTGTTGAAATTGCGGCTACGGCTTTTGGAAACCTTTTAACTGACCGTTTTCTGCATTCCCCTGGCGAGCTTTGGGTAATGCTCATTATTATTGCTTTCGGTGGCATCGTTGGTATCACCGCATATCTGCTTCCAGCAATTGCCGGTGTGCCTTTGGTTCTGATTTTGGCGATCGCCTATGGAAAATTGGCGCTACAGGTTTTTACTCTGTCTGATTTATGGTTACCCGTTGCGATTCCGTTATTGGTTCAATTGCCTCTGGCCTTATTTAATGGTCTTCTTACCCAATACTTTTTGGAAAGAAGGAAAAAAACACGAGCAAATAAAGCGATTAGTCTTTATTTACCTGAAAATCTGGCCAGAGATTTTGCAAAAAATGGTCTGGATGAAAGTGCGTTAAACCGTGTGACTTATTGTGTCTGCTTCGCTTCAGACATGGCAGGGTTTACCACCATTGCCGAAAAACTATCACCCAAAGATCTGGCTGTTTTTTTAAATGAGTATTTTGAAGTCTTGTCGGCTCCATTAAGAAGTCATGGTGTAGACGTGATTGAGTTTCGTGCCGATGGAATCATGTGTGCCTGGACGGCGGATCAACCCGATGTAGCACTTCGTCGCAAAGCATTATTAGCTGGACTTGGAGCCATAGAAGCTATCGATGGTTTCAAGAAACGTCATAACCAGTTTGCCCATGCTTTACGAATTGGTTTGGAGGTTGGTATGGCTTATGTTGGGCACGCTGGCGGCGGAGGTCACTTTGTATATAGTATTGTCGGCGACTGTGCAAATACCTCAGCGAGAATTGAAGGGCTTAATAAACAGTTGAAAACTCAACTGTTGGCCAGTTATGAGACCCTGCAAGGTGTTGACGGTCTTTTATGCCGATTTTTGGGAGAGTTTCGTTTCGTTGGAAAAACTGAGCCTCTGCCAATTTATGAAATCATTGCCTTGGAAACCATAGCCAGCGAATCTCAGAAGTTACTGTGTCAACGTTTTGCTAGTGCCATGGATGAGATGAAAAATGAACGCTGGATTGAAGCCAGTAATTCTTTTAAAACAATTCTTGCGGACTATCCAGAGGACGGTCCGACACAGTTCCACTTGTCTCGATGCCAAGGTTTCCAAGTTAGCGCGCCCGAGGAGTCGGCTTGGGTAGTTAAATTGGATATGAAATGAGACTTGCCGCTGTGGTTATGAAAATTGATTTACTCTGATAATTAGAACTGAGTTAGTGTTAAAAAATACCAACTATCAATAAATCATACGCAAATCTGGCATTAAAAGCCTGTTCAAATTAAAATGGTCGTCTTTTTAGCGCCTTTGATAATAAGTGGGCGATTTTTAAACCTGACGGACTTTTAATGACTGATTATAAACTGACCCACCTTAAACAACTGGAAGCGGAAAGCATTCATATTATTCGTGAAGTCGCCGCCGAATTTGAACGTCCGGTGATGTTGTATTCCGTGGGTAAAGACTCTGCCGTCATGTTGCATTTGACTATGAAA
>CAILCX010000076.1 GCA_903832775.1 uncultured Methylobacter sp.
GCTGCCTATTTTTCTTACACGCCAACATCGGCTGACTCCGGTTTTGGTTCCTTAACTTACACAGTATCTTCTGTACCTGTTCCAGCCGCGGTCTGGATGTTTGGTAGCGCTTTGGCTGGTTTTGGCGCGATCAATCGTCGTAAACGTCAAATTACACTGTGATCTGACGTGCTTGTTCTGGCTCTTGCCTTGTTTTTTTACAGGTATGGGCAACATTAATCTTTTTATTTGGAGTTAAAGCGTAATGATTAAAAACAAACTTTTTATCGCAACAGTTTTAATGTCTGCATTGAGTGCGCAGGCTGAGGCGGATAAGTTGCAATCCCAAAAGGAAAATATTCATCAGGACGAGCAACATGAGCAGGACGAAGAGAGAGCAACGACAACGATAAAAATCGTCGCGTTCAATGACTTTCACGGTCAACTGGAATCACCGGGAACATTTCGTCAAACCCCAACTAGCTTACCGGCAACAAATGTTCCTGTCGGTGGCGTCGACTGGATGGCCGGATATATCGCAAATTTGAAAGTTCAAAACCCGAATACTGTTGTTGTTTCTGCTGGCGACATTATCGGCGCAACGCCACTGGTATCGGCGCTGTTTCATGACGAAGGCACGATTGAAACCATGAATCGTCTGGGATTGGATTTTAATTCCGTCGGTAATCATGAGTTTGACGAAGGCAAAGCTGAACTTAAACGCATGCAAAATGGCGGATGTCATCCTACTGATCCAAACACCTGTCGCGGAGTGGATGTGGGCACCCCTGTTCCTTTTGAAGGCGCCAAATTTAAATTTTTGGCTGCCAACGTCGTTGAGACAGCTAACGGAAAAACAATTTTCCCATCGTATGCAATTAAAAAAGTGGGCGATGTTAAGGTAGCTTTTATCGGCATGACCTTAAAAGAAACACCAACCATCGTTACACCGAGTGGCGTTGCAGGACTTCAGTTTTTGGATGAAGCGGCTACGGTAAACGCTTTGATTCCTAAATTACGTGAGCGTGGTGCAGAAGCTGTTGTTGTTTTGATACACCAAGGTGGAGTAGTACCTACAACGCAAAGTGCTGCCAGTATTAATTTGTGTGATGGCAATCTGGACGGATCTCCTATCAAGGCAATCGTCAATCAACTGGATGATGAAGTCGATTTGGTGATCTCTGGCCATACTCATCAGGCTTATAATTGCCAAATCGCAAACAAGGTAGGCCGTTTGATTTCTGTTACCAGTGCAAGCGCACAAGGTAAAGTATTAACAGACATCAATTTGACTGTTAACAAGGAAAGCGGAGAAATCGGTGCAGTAGCTGCAAATAACGTTGTCGTAGACCGTACTAATACAGCGGTAACGCCAAATGTCGCGATCACAACGATTGTCAATAATTACAAAGCTATTTCTACGGCAGTTGCCAACCGTGTGATAGGTACCGTTAGCGCGGCTATTACTAAAACGGTTAATAGTGCTGGAGAGTCTGCGCTGGGCGATGTGATTGCAGATGCCCAACTTTTGGAAACTCAAGGGGTTGGCTTTGGCGAAGCTGTAGTGGCTTTTATGAATCCTGGTGGAATTCGTGCGGACATAACTTACGCGAATAGCTCTATAGGGGAAGGCGATGGTAACGTAACTTACAGTGAAGCGTTTACCGTACAACCTTTTGGTAATACGTTGGTTTCATTGACGCTAACAGGCGCGCAAATCCACACCTTACTGGAACAGCAATTTACTGGATGTACTGCAGATTATCCGTCCACAGCTCCTGTTACCGGGCAACCATTTAACCGTATCCTGCAAGTCTCGAAAGGCTTCAGCTATGAATGGAAGGAAAAAGGTACAGCTTGTGACAATGTCGATCCGACCAGTATCAAGATCAACGGTGTTATGGTTGATCCGACTGCCAGCTATCGCGTTTCGGTAAATAATTTTATGGCTGATGGCGGTGATCAGTTGTATGTTTTGACTCAAGGTACCAATCGTCTGGGTGGTGCTCTTGATTTAGATGCATTAGGGAATTATTTTAGTACGAGAGGTCTGGTAACTCCTGGGTTAAAAGACCGCATTACTTTGTTGCCATAATTAAGCTTAATTAGTCTTTATTATACAAAGGCCCCCCGACATAGTAAGTCGGGGGGGCCTTTTTTGTTTATTTTGGCAGCAGAGTCTATGATTTTGCGCTGGCCACTAATCTAACAAATACTATTAATCCAAAGGACTCTTATCTATTTAGATCCACTCCTGATCAAGCAAGCATTTGGTCAAACTTTATATAGCATATGGTTTTCGCTAACAGATGTTGCAATTTCAACACTTTACAAATGTAGTTGCTGCCAATAGCTTTATCAATCTTCATTAGCAGCCGACTTAAATTCCATCCAATCCAGGATCACCAAGCTCCGATGACTCCTATGTAAAGTCTAATCAAGACAATTGCTTGATAAAGCGTTGACAGACTTGAGGTCAGTTAATAGACTGGGGCGTCTTTTATAGCAATAAAATACTCCACATTTCAGATCATTAACCATCGATATAAACTATTTCAAGAGGATTTACTTATGCATATTAAAACTTGGCTGATAGCCACCTTGCTACTCATTTCGCCTTCACTTTATGCCCATACCGGAGGCCATATTGACAACAGCTTAATGAACGGCTTAATTCATCCTCTAACTGGTATAGATCATCTGTTGGTCTTAATTGCAGTTGGCTTGATTAGCGCAAAACAGGGCGGCAAAGCCATGTTTGTATTTCCGGCTTTTTTCATGGCACTGATGGCTAGTGGCACCTTACTTAGTAGATATTCTATTCAAATACCATTTATCGAATCATTTATTGCCTTATCCTTGATAGCATTTGGCTTTTTGATCACAACCAATCAAAACCAACAAACTAAAGCACTTTTTACAGGCACATCTTTTTTCGCCGTTTTTCATGGCTATGCACATGCCACAGAAATTCCGGTTGATTTCAATGCAGCTTCGTATTTATCGGCGTTATTACTCTCAAGCCTTGCCATTTGCCTGGGTAGCAGTGTCTTAGGATTGATTTCAGGAAAACGGGTTCATTATCTATTTTCATTTCTTTGCCTAAGCAGTGGCTTATATTATTTAACTGCCGCTTAAAAGCCATAAGGTAAGTGCATGAGCATTCTCGATGAGTTAAGGCAAAAAGCCCTTGAAAAGGAAGCCGAGCAATTTCAGCAGGCATCTATCAAAAACAACTTGGAGAACGTATATCAATCAGTGCTCTTGCCTAAAATGCAATTATTTTACGATTACCTGAACGAAACAGTAAAACATCTTAATTTTATTGAAGAACCCATCCTTATAAACAGTTACTGTTCTAGGTATCCCCAATTTGGCGAACTTTGCCAAAAAAACTACAAAATCAATACTGATGGTTATAGCGGTCTTGCAGACTATAATCGTCTGATGCAAATCAATATAAATTTTTTTTGCGAGGGTGAAGGTAGCTTTACTTATTCACTGGAATCAAAGCGACTAATTGAAGCGGAAGTTGCGTTTCTCCACGCCAGAAGACTGGCGTTTACCTGGAAAAATCAAGGTTTAGCAATAGCCCATGAAATTGCCAGCTTTACTATCCAACGAAAAATACCAGTAAGCTTCAAAATTGAAATTGATTATCCGCTTTCAAAATTAAAAGTGACTATCAATAATCATGAGAATCTTGATTTTTTCTCAAAGAATTATACTCTGGAACAAATTAACGATAACTTGCTGGATACGTTGGTGAGTTATCTTATGCGCAGAGATAAAAGACTCATAAAACTTGAAATTTGCGATGCGCATAAGACGGCAATTAAATGCCAGCTTACAGCCCAACACGAATCAGAACTGTCAGCTCTGAAGAATTTTGAAAACGATAATGCAAGACAAAACAACGAACAATTTAAAATAGTAAATCCGGTAAAAGCTATTTTTTCAAAATTCAGTCCAAAGAAATAACACCGCCATAAAATTGAACTGTCTACGTCCTCCCCTTCATTTCCCGAAACTGGATAACTAACATTGTTTACACCTTCTAAAGAACCGGCTCCAGCAAGAATTGATTTTATTGATGTTTGGCGCTTTTTGGCTGTCGTTATGGTCATTCAGTCGCATATCTTTATTTACAGTGGCCTGAAAATCAAATCCATAGCCTCATATTTGGATCAACTCGATAGATTGGGAGAATTGGGCGTTTTGATCTTTTTTGTAATCAGCGGCTTTGTCATCTGTTCCGGCCTTGTCGCCGAAAAACGCAATACAGGCACAATATGTTTACAGGCCTTTTATGTGCGGCGATTTTATCGAATCATACCGCCTCTTTGGCTGTATCTAAGCTGTTTACTGATGCTTAATTCTGCTAGCCTGATCGAAATTTCGCAACAACAAGCATTAACCTCGGCTTCATTTTTATGCAATATGCCTTTCCCTGAGGGTTGTTCCTGGTATGCTGGCCATACCTGGTCACTGGCCTACGAAGAACAGTTTTATCTCATCTTTCCGTTACTATTTCTTTTTTCATCGCTTATTAACAAAAGCTTACACTTTAGTTTTGCCGTGGTTATTCTGATTATCAGTTCAGTGTTATTGCGTAAAACGGGCCATGTGTTTATTGGTGAATATATGATGTATTTCATTTTCCTGCTTACCGGGTGTTGTGCGGCACTCTTACCACAAAACATTATCAATCGGATTAGGCAAATGCACCTTACTAATTGGTTAAGTGTTATCGCACTATTACTGTTATGTGTAGCCTACCTGCCAATTGAAATTGAAAAGCCGCTAAAGGTTATTATCTACCCCTTACTGATTTTATTGATAGTTCTGGGTACACCCACCCAATATAAAGTAATTGCCGCTATATTTAAAAACAAGCAGCTAGGGTATTTAGGGAGGATTTCTTACAGCGTGTATTTATGGCAGGAATTAGTAACTGGAGATTACGTCGGCTGGTTAACTTTTATTTACATAGCCGGAGTTTTTATCTTTGCGATGATTTCATATCGGTATATTGAGTTGCCGCTGCAGCGAATTGCTTACAAAATCTCTGATAACCTTAAAGCTGATGCGATCAACTCATCTTTAACTGAATTGAAACAAGATCAGCAATGCTAACCTTGCAACCATTGGTCGGATTAGCATGGCTTAACCCGACAAACCATTCGTAAAAATTTTATTCAGTCTTGGCTGAAAAGCTATGGACCCATACCAGGCTATCCGCTTCCCAAGTCATGCCGGCATGCATTTTTAAAATAATATCTCTATACATATCCAAACTTGGATAGCCTTCTGCTTTAGCATCTTCATCAGTCATATCACCCAAGCGCTGACGTTGTAAATCGGTAACAACAAAAGTCATATCATCCAAATCAAATGTTTCACCCGGCCAGCCGTATACACCATCACGACGTTGCTGTGTTTTCATTCCCGCTTTGGTAGCTTCTACCAATTTAGCATGAGTGACAAGACGGTCTATGGAGCAGGTTTTCTTGGGGTAGGCTTCCATTTTTTATCCTAAGTTAATAATAAAAAAAATTTGATTATACACTATGCGCTTACCATCGAAGATACTGTTGATAGCCCTTATATCCCGATCTGTAATTAACTCATCCCGTCTATTTTTTAATTCTCATTATTAAGCACTATTCGCCACGGCGGCAATACCTTGCCACTTTGCAGTGTCAATTTAATGGCATAAAATACAAATAAACACAAAAAAACCAATAACAACATGAATTAATTGAATTTATTACTCATGGCATATAATTCGCATTAGATATTGCAACAATATAGCTCAATCTACCAGGATGCGATCATGACCAAGAAAGCTGCAAGCTTAGCGATTATCAGCAATAACACTTTTGAAGCCACAAAAGCGGTTAACCTCCATCAGTATGACATCAGCAGCGCCTTACAGACGACCCTGGAATTTAATGAACTGATTGCTATTTTCTCAGGAAAAATCGCCGACAAAATCCCTCACAGCGCATATATTTACGCAAACGCGGAATTTGGCCTAGAAGTTAAAAGTGGCGTTTTCACAAGACACTCTTGTAATTACGCGCTTAAAGTCGAGCAACAACAACTTGGCGAATTAAAATTAATGCGCAACTATCGCTTCAGTGAAGCTGATCTCCAATTATTGGAAACCTTACTTTGCTGTTTAATTTATCCATTAAAAAATGCGACCTTGTTTCATCAAGCATTGAAAATGGCTTATATTGATCCACTCACACAAACCAATAACCGGGCATCGTTTAATGACTCCATTAAACGGGAAATAAGTCTTGCCAACCGAAACGCCAAAAGCTTATCGCTGATTTTCTTTGATATTGATCACTTTAAAGTCATCAATGATACATACGGCCATCATTGTGGAGACGTTACACTAGCCAGCAGTGCAAAATGGATTAAAGAAAGCTTAAGAGCCAGTGATCTGGTTTATCGTTATGGAGGGGAGGAATTTGTTATTTTATTAAGCGACACCAACGCCATCGTCGCCGAGATGCTCGCAGAACGAATTCGCTCCTCAATTGAAAGTCATACCATAGCCTACGGCATGGAAACTATAAAAATCACTGCAAGCCTTGGTGTCAGCACTTTACAGGCCGGAGACACGCTTGAGTCTTTTGTCAAAAAGGCTGACGATGCCATGTATAAAGCAAAAAACAACGGCAGAAATCAGGTTGCATTGGCTAGCAGCCGAATCCAGGAAAGGCAACGACTAAGCTTGTAATAATCGAGACAAGGGGGCTTACTTTTTAAAGCCAAATGAAGTTGGGACAAGTAATTAATTTGTGCCCCCCCTTTAACTTTTCTGATTTTCCAAAATCAAAGCACATCAAAAAAACCTACCCCACCGTCGTGTGCAATTGCCCTCTTCTACTATAATCTTGATATTATTATAGCCGACGGCTTAACCGTACCCGAAATGGGCTCGGATTGAAGATTAACCTTTATTAATCGCAAAACAGGACTGCCATGAAATTCAAATTCTGGGGCGTTAGGGGCTCTATTCCAACGCCAGGGCCAAACACCGTTAAATACGGCGGCAATACCACCTGTATTGAAATCCGAACCAATGACAATGATTTGATTATACTTGACGCAGGCACCGGCATTCATGCGCTGGCTCAAAACCTGCTTAGAGAGATGCCTATTCAAGCGCATATCTTTATTACTCATACCCATTGGGATCATATTCAGGGCCTCCCTTTTTTTATACCCATTTTCATCCCGAATAACCAGATTACCCTCTACGGCGGACTGGACCCGGTCACCAATGAAACCATCAACCGAGCACTTTCGATACAGTTGCAATACAGCTACTTTCCTATACGCGAAGCGCAGCTTAATGCCAAAATGGAATACTCCACCATCAAACCGGGCGTACCGCTCAAAGTCGGCAGTGCCACAATCACGCCAATTGTATTAAGTCATCCGGTTTTAAATTTCGGCTATCGTATCGATTGCGATGGACAATCAATTTTCTTTACCGGCGATTACGAACCACAGCTCAATATTTATGCGCCTGAAGATGATGAGTACTCAGAGTTTCAGTCTTTTATGGATGAAAAATGGGCCGAAGTAGTTAGCGCCATGAAGGATGTCGATGCCTTAATTGTAGATTCTTCCTATACCAACGAAGAATACACTTCAAAACAAGGCTGGGGACACGGCACGTATCATTCTGGAATAAAACTGGCTACCGCCGCAAAAGCAAAAAAACTGTTTTTCACCCATCATGAACCCACCCGCACCGATACCAATCTTGAGATCATTTTTGAAAAACTTTTACAAAACAACATTAATATTGGCTGCGAATTATTTCTAGCTCAGGAAGGTGTTGAAATTTCGCTTTGATCCTGTTCAACAGGATTAAAAAGATGATCCAGGGCTTTATGCACCTCATCAATACCGGTTTTTTTTAATGATGAAAATAGTTGTATCGTCAATGGAAAATTAGCTTCCTTCAGCTCATTTTTAACTTGCAACAAGGTATTCTTGGCTGCGCCATAATTAAGCTTGTCAGCTTTAGTTAACAATACGTGAAGTGGCAGTCCGGTATGTTCGCACCACTCTACCATTTGCCAGTCAAACTCAGTTAAAGGATGTCGGACATCCATTACCAAAACAATCCCGCATAAAGATTTGCGACTGGTTAAATAGGTTTCCATCAACTCATGCCACTGCTTTTTTACTGCCAAAGGCACTTTGGCATAACCATAACCGGGTAAATCAACAAAGCGTTGCAGCGCATTAATTTCAAAGAAGTTGAGCATCTGAGTCCTGCCAGGTGTTTTACTGATTCGGGCTAATGCGTTTTGTCGGGTTAAGGTATTAATGGCACTTGATTTACCTGCATTGGATCGTCCGGCAAAAGCCACTTCCATACCTTGGTCCGGCGGCGTATCCTTTAGATGCGGCGAACTGTTAATAAATTTTGCTTGAGTGTAAACTGGATTCATCGTTGTCTCGCTTAGAGTTACTATTTAGAGTAAAATTTATAAATATAAGGGCAATCTAATTCGGGTTGCCTCCTGGCAGGCACAAGACCTGCCCCTAAAAAAATGTTTAACCATTCCGAAGGGGAACTTGATGAAGAAAAAATTGCAGGTACTTTCAATTTTTCTGGCGTTGACCAGTGCTACGAGTATTTTACATGCAGAAGGCAATATTAACGCAGGAAAACAAAAATCAACCTCCTGCGCCAGTTGTCACGGAGAAATTGGCAACAGTCAGGTAACGACGTTCCCCAAGCTTGCACAACAACATTCTTCGTATCTTCAAAAAGAATTGCACGCATTTAAAGACGGTACGCGTAGCGATCCTATGATGTCAGCCATGGCTCTGCCATTAACTAATGAAGATATCGCTGATATTTCAGCTTACTACTCTTCACAAAGAATCACTGGGAATGCCTTACCAACTCCTGAACCCGTTGATGAAGATGATAATTCTACAACAACTGATAACAAGTCAAATAATATCCAGTCCCTCATCGCTCAAGGCAGTGACCTATATCGCAATGGAGATCTTAAAAGAGAAGTATCGGCTTGCATCGCCTGCCACGGCCCATTTGGTGAAGGCAATAAACCCGCGTCATTTCCTGCTATAAAATCGCAGCATGCTGACTATTTGATAAAATCACTCACCGACTTTAAATCCGGTGCGCGTAGCAATAACCCACAAAGTATCATGCACATGATTGCGAAGAAAATGACTGACCAGGAAATTAAAGCCGTTGCCTATCATATTTCAATGATGAAATAGCGACCCATTTTCAATTTAAAAATCAATATGCGCCCTGTCAAAACGAGGGGCGCACTATTTAAACATGAATTTTATACTAAAGTCCTCTGCGTATAGGAGGACTAAAATCTTCTAATGAACTTATAGAGAACCTTAGCTATGTTTAAAAAAGTCACTAAAACCATTCTGCTAATCCTGTTATTTTCGTTTACAACGCTATTAAAAGCGGAACCGGTAGGTTATGAAACACTCTCACCAGCTCAACCTACTCGCAATCCCGATAAAGTCGAGATTATTGAATTTTTCTGGTATGGCTGCCCACATTGCTATAGCTTTGAACCATTGCTTGAAAAATGGGTAAAAGAGCTACCGAAAAATGTTGAGTTTATCCGTCAGCCTGCTGTATTTAGTGATCTCTGGGG
This sequence comes from uncultured Methylobacter sp., assembly GCA_903832775.1. GTDB lineage: Bacteria > Pseudomonadota > Gammaproteobacteria > Methylococcales > Methylomonadaceae > Methylobacter_A. The sequence continues at coordinate 9,675 of CAILCX010000076.1, forward strand.
CAAACATGCTAAAGCTTATTTCACCGCTGAAGCCTTAGGTGTCGTTGATAAAATTCATAATGACTTTTTTGACGCCATACAAAATAAAAAGCAAAAACTGGAAACAGAAGACGAATTGGCTAAATTCTTTGTTGCGCACGGTGTTAATGAAACCGAATTCCGATCTACATTCAATTCGTTTCTGGTCGATTCAAAAATGCGTCAGGCAACAGCCACTGGTGGACGTTACGGTATAACTGGCGTTCCCGCAATTATTATTAACGGCAAATACAAAACGAATGGTCCCTTAGCCGGCTCACATGAAAAAATGCTGGAAGTTATTGATCAATTAATCAAACAAGAAAGCAAGTCCAAATAACTGTCACATCACTAAAAAATTTCAGGCTTATAAAAAAGGCTGCCGGCCAAAGGCAGCCTCAGTTTAAACTCTACTTAATCATTTATCAGGTCTATTATGAGTTTTTTTAGTAAAACAACTATTCAAGATAAATGGAAAGATAAATATCTAAACTTGCTTGATGAACAGGATTATTTAAAGACAGCCTATCAGGAAAAAGAAGACCTGCTCTGCAAAACAATAGTCCGACTAACTTTTGCAACCATAGGTTTCGACGCGGCCCTAGATCCACATTTACTGTGTATCCGCAATCAATTAAAAAAAGGCATAAACAGCCCCGAGCTTAAAGAAAGTCTGGAAATACTCACTCAATCTGTAGCTCAAATTAAACATTCACCAAATCAAGCTCAAACTGTAGCAACCGAATTACTGTTTGATTTCTTGCTTCAGCAATATAAATCACATAAACAACAGGCAGCTCTCCATCTGTTGAAAAACAGCATCGAATCATCAAAAACTGAATTCCAGCCAAATCAACTTTTTTCATCAATAGTCACCGCAATAGAGACCGAGACAAAGGCATCGCCGACAAATATCCTTACCCGTCATATCGACATAGGCATTATCAGTCAACATCTATTACTGTTTCTAGAACAAATTGAAATTCCGAGTATTTTTGATCAACAAGCACAAGCCGCAAAACAATTACTTAATGCATCAAATCCATCTTCAGAAGCATTTGAAGATATTTTGGATAAATCATTCAAACTACTGCTTAAAATCAAACAACATAACCAATCAGAGCAACTAGACTTTGATAATTTTCTATCACACATTACGGAACAACTTACCGCACTGGATGTTAGCGTGATGGGTGCGAGCTCATCAGCACAAAAATCGGCAGAAAACAGAAGTCGACTCGATCAATCCGTTTCTGAACAGATGGAAGAATTGCAATTAAGCTCTACCAACGCTACTAAACTTGAGCCTCTAAAAGCCATCATTAATAAGCGCTTAGCTAGCATTACCAACGAAATTGAACAACATAACCAAAATGAAATTATTCATCGCCAAAACTTACAACAACAACTGGATGATCTGGTTGTCAAAATCAAGGATATGGAGTCAGAATCCAGCGAGCTTAAATCAAAATTAAAGATCGCCAACACTCAAGCATTACGCGACCCATTAACTGGACTACCCAATCGAAATGCCTATAACGAACGACTAGAAATGGAACTAAGTCGCTGGAAACGTTACCATTCACCTTTAAGCCTAATCATTTGGGATATCGATCATTTTAAAAACATTAATGATAATTACGGACATAAAGCAGGTGATAAAGTGTTGCGCTTAATCGCTAAACAATTATCTGATCACTCTCGGGCATCCGACTTTATATCGCGTTTTGGTGGTGAGGAATTTACTATGCTCTTACCTAATACCAATTGTCACTCTGCATTGATATTTGCCAATCAGCTACGCCAAACAATTGAGAATGCAGGATTTAACTCAAGTGGCACGTCCGTGGACATTACTATTTCCTGTGGAGTTACCGAATTTATTGAGCAGGACACCGATGAATCGGCATTTGAGCGAGCGGATCAGGCCCTTTACCATGCAAAAGAACAAGGCCGCAACAAATGCTGTTCCTTATAAAAACTATCTTCAAAAAAATATTTAGTTTATTAATAACCGAATTAAATCTGCTTTATTCACCAATATGCTTAACCCGCTTTCAAATATTCCGGATCCCTCACAATGAAACTTACCCTTCAAGAACAATTACTAAAATCAGGCCTAGTGAGTGCCGCCAAGGCCAAAAGCGCTAAATCTGACAAACGTAAACAAACCCAGCAGCAGCGAAAAAATAAAATTGAAGTGATTGATGAAGCTAAAGATCTCGCCCATAAAGCACAAACCGAAAAAATCGAAAGAGATAGAGATCTTAATCAGATTCGCCAACAAAAGGAAGAACAAAAACAGTTGGCAGCCCAGATAAAACAGATGATCGATTTAAATAAACTGCCCAGGGATGCCGATGGTTTAGTTTATAATTTTACCGATGACAACAAAGTCAAACGGCTTTATGTCTCTGAAGACATGCGCGATCATATTGCCGTAGGGCGGTTGGCAATTGTTAAATTAGGCAGCGTCTATGAAGTAGTCTCTCCCGAAGTAGCATTAAAAATACAATCTCGCGATACGGCTAGCGTAATTGTTTTAAATGATCCGGATAAAGCATCAAATATTGCCGATGATCCTTATGCAGATTTTAAGGTTCCTGATGATTTAATTTGGTAAAGGCGTTAATAAATTCACGCCTTTACCTCAAAGTTTTTTTTACGTGGATAATCAATTTAGTGCCAGGCATTTTTAACTATTTCAATTTAAATAGTTAAAAATTATTCAACTGTAACAGATTTAGCCAAATTCCTGGGCTGGTCAACATCAGTCCCTTTTAGTACTGCGACATGATACGCCAATAACTGTAAGGGAATGGTATATACAATGGGTGAAATTTCATTGCCGACTTGAGGTACATTCACTATCTGAACATTCTCATCTGTCGCAGTGACTAAAGTTTCATCCATAAACACGATCAGTTGCCCTCCGCGAGCACTGACTTCCTGAATATTTGATTTTAATTTCTCTAGCAGGCTATTATTCGGAGCAACGGTAACCACTGGCATCTCAGCATCAATTAACGCTAATGGACCATGTTTTAACTCGCCTGCCGGATAGGCTTCGGCATGAATATATGAAATTTCTTTTAATTTTAACGCGCCTTCCATGGCAATTGGATAATGGGTTCCACGACCCAAAAACAAGGCATGCTGCTTTTCGGCAAATTGTTCCGCTAATACTTTGATTTCATCATCGAGTTGTAAGACTCTTTCAATTTTTCCAGGCAAGCTGAATAATTCTGAAGTGATTTTCTGCTCAACTGCTTCTGATAGTTTAAATCGTCTACCAATCGCAATGACTAATAACATTAATGTGGCTAATTGCGTAGTAAACGCTTTAGTCGATGCAACGCCAATTTCAGGGCCGGCGCGTGTCATTAAGACCAAATCAGATTCTCTAACCAGAGAACTCTCTGGCACATTACAAATGGCCAATGAATATTTGGCTCCCAGTTTCTTGGCTTCCAATAAAGCTGCCAATGTGTCTGCAGTTTCTCCGGATTGTGAGATTGTCACTATCAAAGTATCTTGAGCCAATACCGGATTTCTGTAACGAAACTCGCTAGCTACTTCAATATTACAGGGTACACGGGCCAGCTCTTCAAACCAGTACCTCGCGACCAGACCCGCATGATAGCTTGTTCCGCAAGCTAAAATTTGAATTGCTTTTACATTATCGAATACCTCAGAAGCATTATGTCCAAATGCATTCTCTTGCAAACGATTGTTTATAAAACGTCCTTCGAAAGTTTGCGATATTGCAAGTGGTTGCTCATAGATTTCTTTGAGCATGTAATGACGATATTCGCCCTTATCAACAGAGTCTGCTGTTAATTGACTTTGTTTTACGGGCCGAGTAACCAGATTATCTTCGGCATCGTATATCAGCAATTCATTGATACTTATCTTGGCAATATCGCCCTCTTCAAGAAAGATAAAACGTTGCGTGACCGGTAATAACGCTGCCACGTCTGACGCAATAAAATATTCACCAAAGCCAATACCTATAACCAATGGACTACCTTTTCTACAAGCAATCAATGTATCCGGATCATCAATGCTCATAATCCCTAAAGCATAAGCTCCATCCAGTTTCTTTAACGTCCTTTTAACCGCATTTAGTAAGCCATCTGAAGTTGGCTCTGCCTGTAACTGAACTGATTCCATTGCATGATATATTTCATGTACGATAACCTCAGTATCCGTTTCTGAGGTAAATTCGTAACCATTCTGCAATTGCTCTTCTCTCAAAAGCTCGTGATTTTCAATAATACCATTATGGACGACGACAACTTTATTTCGGCAAATATGTGGATGTGCATTTGCGGTACTGGGTTTGCCGTGGGTTGCCCATCGTGTATGGGCAATGCCTATAAAACCGGAAATAGGATCTGTCTCCAGTAATTGCTCAAGGCCCTTAACTTTACCCAATTCACGTTTACGATAAATGACTTGATTATTGATAACAGCAAGACCAGCCGAATCATAACCACGATATTCCAGTCGTTTCAACCCTTCAAGTAAAATTGGCACAACATTCCGTTGCGCGATACCACCTACAATTCCGCACATACTAGCTCTCCTTTTTAATGGGACGTTGCCAACCAGCAATAGACATTTGTTTGGCACGACTTAAAGTCAATTGATTTTCAGGACTATCCTTGGTGATAGTGGAGCCTGCACCTATCGTAGCATTTTTACCAATCGTAACTGGAGCAACCAACTGGCTATTTGATCCAATAAAAGCGCCATCCTCTATAACAGTTTGGAATTTATTTACACCATCATAATTACAAGTTATTGTTCCAGCTCCAATGTTTACCTTTTCTCCAACCGACGTATCGCCGATATAACTTAAATGATTAATCTTACTGCCTGCCGCCACCGTAGTCTTTTTCAGCTCAACAAAATTACCGATATGGACATTCTCGGCTAAAACACTATCTGGCCTGAGTCTGGCATAAGGGCCAATTCTACTACCAGTTCCAATAACTGCATCTTCAATGATGCAGTTAGCGAATATTTCCACATTGTCGCCAATAATTGAATTTTTTATCAGGGTATTTGGGCCAATTTTAATGTTGCTGCCAATTTTATTGTTACCCTCTAAAATCACATTTACATCAATTTCGATATCTTGACCCAAGCTTGCAATTTCGCCTCGTTGATCGAAGCGCAACGGATCTCTCAGTGTAACGCCCTGCTCCATTAAGATGTTTGCTTGTTCCTGCTGATATACACGCTCTAAATGACTGAGCTGTATTCGATTATTGACACCTAGAACCTCATCTTCCGTGTCTGGTTGACTGGTAACGACAGAAAACTTATCAGCAACTGCCATTTCAATTACATCAGTCAAATAATATTCACCCTGCGCATTACCATTACTCAACTGGCTTAACCATTTTTTTAATGGCTTACCTTTTACTGCCATAATGCCGGTATTACCTTCCATGATTTTCTTTTCATCGACACTTGCATCTTTCTCTTCGACAATCTTTATAACTTGTCCTGCTGAATTCCTAACTATTCTTCCGTAACCCGTCGGATTGGCTAGCTTGACCGTTAATAAAGCCAACGATTGATCATTAACATTATTAATCAGCAACTTCACCGTTTCTAACTTTAATAATGGCACATCACCGTATAAAATCAGGACAGTATCGTCATCACCAATTTGATGACTTACCTGTTGTACTGCATGACCCGTACCAAGCTGTAGTGTTTGCTCTATCCATTCAGCATCTAAATTTATTAAGGCTGCGGTTACCAATTCTGCACCATGACCAACAACTATTTTGATATTATTATTTTTCAAATTCTTGGCAGTATCATATACATGTTGCAACAATGGTCTATTAGCAATTTTATGTAATATTTTCGGCAAATCCGAACGCATTCGCGTTCCTTTACCTGCAGCCAGAATAATAGTGGTAATTTTCATTTGATATTCCATTACAAATCTGTACGGAACAGATTTGCAGTTACCTGAAGGGCGTCAGGCAGGACTGCCTGACGTAAAACCAAAAAAGCCCGATAGCGAGTTAATACGATATCGGGCTTTTAAATGAGCTTAGAGAATCAACTATGTTTTCTCAAGAGCCGCGCTTTCTAAATCTATCAAGAGTTCTTAATTGCATAACAGCTTCCTGCAATTGCGCCTGGGCTGCTGTAAAATCAATCTTTCCTGATTTATCAGACAAGGCTTCTTCAGCTCTGGTTTTCGCTTCTATTGCAGCAGCCTCATCAATATCTTTTGCTCTTATAGCTGTATCAGCAAGAATCGTAACCAGGTGCGGCTGAATTTCCAACATGCCACCTGATATATAAAAGGGATATACCTCCGTTTCACTTACTTTTACTCTAACTTCACCGGGTTTTAGCCTGGATATTAACGGTGCATGGCGGGGAGAAATACCTACCTCGCCAAGCTCAGCTGGAGCAAATATCATTTCAGCCAATCCGGAAAAAATTTCCTTTTCAGCACTAACGATATCGACATGTACGGTCATGGTCATGTTTATTACCTACCAGTATTTAACTTATTTCATGCCTTTTGCTTTCTCAAGCGCTTCATCTATGGTACCTACCATATAAAAAGCCTGCTCAGGAATCGCGTCGTATTCACCATCGATAATGCCTTTAAAACCAGCAATAGTATCTTTGAGTGAAACATATTTACCAGGTGAACCGGTAAACACTTCGGCAACGAAGAAAGGTTGTGACAGGAATCGTTGCATTTTACGAGCCCTGGATACAGTCAATTTATCTTCTTCAGATAATTCGTCCATACCCAGAATTGCGATAATATCGCGTAATTCTTTGTAACGTTGCAAAATACCCTGAACCTTACGGGCAACATCATAATGCTCTTGCCCAATAACTAATGGATCAAGCTGACGACTGGTTGAATCCAATGGATCAATGGCAGGATAAATACCTAATTCAGCAATTTGACGAGACAATACAACCGTTGCGTCCAAATGGGCAAACGTTGTTGCTGGCGATGGATCGGTCAAATCATCGGCAGGTACGTATACAGCTTGAATAGATGTAATTGAACCTGTTTTTGTTGAGGTGATACGCTCTTGTAATACCCCCATTTCTTCAGCCAATGTTGGCTGATAGCCCACTGCTGATGGCATACGACCTAAAAGCGCAGATACTTCCGTTCCAGCTAAGGTATATCGATAGATATTATCAACAAAGAACAAAACATCTCGGCCTTCATCACGGAAATATTCCGCCATGGTTAGTCCGGTTAAAGCAACACGTAATCTGTTTCCTGGCGGTTCATTCATCTGGCCGTAAACCAATGATACCTTGTCGATTACGTTTGAATCTGTCATTTCGTGGTAAAAGTCGTTACCCTCACGAGTACGTTCGCCCACTCCGGCAAAAACAGAATAGCCACTGTGTTCAATCGCTATATTACGAATCAGTTCCATCATGTTAACTGTTTTACCAACACCGGCACCACCGAACAATCCAACTTTACCACCTTTAGTGAACGGGCAAACCAAATCAATTACCTTGATGCCTGTTTCCAGTAATTCTGTTGCAGCAGCCTGCTCGGCATAACTTGGTGCTTCACGGTGAATGCCCCATTTTACTTTTTCGCCGATCGGCCCTTTTTCGTCAATAGGTTCACCCAAAACATTCATAATGCGACCTAACGTTTCCTGTCCAACAGGAACTGCTATAGGAGCATTAGTATTGCTAACTTCCAGGCCTCTACTTAATCCGTCGGTAGTACCCATCGCGATAGTTCTGACCACACCATCACCTAATTGTTGCTGAACTTCCAGCACCAGACCTTTGCCTTCTACATTTAAGGCATCATATACTTTTGGCAGGTCTGTACGTGAAAATTCCACGTCAACGACCGCACCGATAATCTGAACGATTTTACCCGAACTCATTGAGTTGTCCTCTTGTGTTGTGTCATTTAAACAGCTGCGGCACCGGCAACAATTTCTGAAATTTCCTGAGTGATGGAGGCTTGTCTTGCTTTGTTATAAATCAGTTGTAATTCACTGATAATATTTCCGGCATTATCTGAAGCGCTCTTCATCGCAACCATTCTGGCCGCCTGTTCACAGGCATTATTTTCAACCAGTCCCTGGTAAACGATGGATTCGACATATCGTGTTAGTAAATGATCCAAAACTTCTTTGGCGTCAGGTTCATAAATGTAATCCCAATGTCCATTTAACCGTGGTTCAAGTTCATGTGCTACGACAGGAAGTAGTTTCTCGAATGTAGGTTTTTGAGTCATGGTATTCACGAACTCATTACTGACTACATACAACTCATCTATGCTACCTTCCAGATAAGCATCTAACATAAGCTTAATGATGCCGACGATGTCATGTTGGTGCGGAGTGTCACCTAACTTGGCAACATGTCCTATCAGATTTGCTTTAAGTCCACCAAAAAAACCAAAAGCTTTTGCACCTATTGTACAAATATCAACCTCAATATTTGTTTGCTCCCATTGTATTATCTGGCTTAATGTCTTTCTGAATAAATTAGAATTCAAACCGCCACATAATCCCCGATCAGAGCTTATTACAATAATTCCAACGCGTTTAACCTCACGTTCAATAAGAAACGTGTGTTTATACTCTGGATTAGCTTGAGCCAGATGTCTTATTATCTGGCCAATTTTTTTGGAGTATGGACGTGTTGCCAACATTCTGTCTTTTGTTTTACGCATTTTACTCGCAGCAACCATCTCCATTGCCCGCGTGATCTTCTGGGTATTTTTAATACTCCCGATCTTTGTGCGTATTTCTTTACCAACAGCCATTTTTAGACCCTTTTACCAGCTATGCGTTTTGACGAAAGTCTGGATAGCAGACAGCATACCCGTTCTTATATCATCACTAAAATCACCAGTTGCATTTATGTTGTTCATTAATTCAGAATGCTCTGACGTCATATAAGACTGTAAAGCAGCCTCAAAATCCAACACCTTGTTAACTTCAAGATTATCAAGGAAACCTTCGTTGGCAGCGAACAGAGAAATAGCCATTTGAGCTACAGACATCGGTGAATATTGATTTTGTTTCATCAACTCAGTCACGCGTTGACCACGCTCAATCTGCTTACGTGTATTTTCATCCAAATCAGATGCAAACTGTGCAAAAGCCGCCAATTCACGGTATTGGGCCAAATCAAGACGAGTACCGCCACCCAATTTCTTGATGATTTTGGTTTGTGCTGCACCACCAACTCTCGATACTGATAAGCCAGCGTTTACTGCTGGGCGTATACCGGAGTTAAACAGGTTGCTTTCCAAAAAGATCTGACCATCAGTAATAGAAATTACGTTAGTTGGTACGAAAGCAGATACGTCACCGCCTTGAGTTTCAATTATCGGTAGAGCTGTTAAAGAACCAGTCTTACCTTTGACTTTACCACCAGTTAATTTTTCAACTTCAGCAGCATTAATTCTCGAGGCTCTTTCCAACAAACGTGAATGCAAATAGAACACGTCACCAGGATAAGCTTCTCGACCCGGAGGACGACGTAACAACAAGGATATTTGACGATATGCCCAAGCCTGCTTGGTTAAATCATCATAAATGATCAACGCATCTTCACCACGGTCTCTGAAGAATTCGCCCATCGAGCAACCGGTATAAGGCGCAATAAATTGTAACGCCGCTGATTCGGATGCAGATGCCGCGACAACAATGGTATGTGCCATTGCCCCATGTTCTTCTAGCTTACGTACTACGTTTGCAATCGAAGCACGTTTCTGCCCGATAGCTACATAAATACATTTAATTCCAGTACCTTTTTGATTGATAATCGCATCAATCGCAATCGCTGTTTTACCAGTTTGTCTATCACCAATAATTAACTCACGTTGACCACGGCCAACCGGAATCATTGCATCGATAGATTTCAAACCCAGTTGTACAGGTTGATCAACAGATTGGCGAGCAATTACACCGGGTGCAATTTTTTCAATAGGCGAAGTTTCAGTAGTTTCGATAGAACCTTTGCCATCGATCGGGTTACCCAACGCATCTACAACACGTCCAAGTAACGCTTCGCCAACAGGAACTTCCAGAATTTTACCGGTACACTTTACGGTGTCGCCTTCAGAAATATGCTGGTATGCACCTAAAATGACCACACCAACAGAATCTCTTTCAAGGTTAAGTGCCATACCAAAGGTATTGCCGGGGAATTCCAGCATTTCGCCTTGCATTGCTTCCGACAAGCCATGTACGCGGACAATACCGTCCGTCACACTAACCACGGTTCCTTCCGTATGAGCTTCAGCACTCAATTCGAAGTTTTCGATCTTCTTTTTAATCAGATCACTTATTTCAGATGGGTTTAATTGCATGTTCTATTTCTCTCTCTCACTGTAGAGCCTTTTGCATGTGTTGAAGCTGGCCTTTAATGGAACCGTCAATCACTCTGTCGCCTGCACGTACCAGAACGCCACCAATCAATGATTTGTCTACGGTCACGTTGATATGAACTTTTTTGCCTAACGTTTTTTCCAACGCTAAAGTAAAACTTTTCTTTTCTTCTTTCGAGAAAGCAAAAGCAGTTGCTACTTCAACCTCGACATAACCTTCATTTTCAGCCTTATAGACTTCAAATAATTCTGCGATAGTTGGCGCCAGGGTTAGCCTGTTGTTTTGAATCAGCAACTTCAGGAAGTTCGCGTTTTCTACTTCTACCTGGTCATGACAAATATCAAGCATTAACGCAGACAACCTTTCTTTACTGATTTTAGGGTTATCCACAATGACAGCCATTTCTTTGTCATTTAGTACAGCTGACATAAAAGCCAAACTTTTCGACCACTTTTCTGTTGTGCCGGTTTCTTGAGCTCTTTTGAAAGCCGCGGCTGCGTAAGGTCTAGCCAATGTTGCAAGTTCGCTCATTTTGCTTAACCCAGTTGATTAGAGATTTTGCTCAGAATATCCTGGTGCTTGGTTTTATCGATCTCCGCACTCAAAATCTGTTCCGCAGCTCGTAATGCCAAAGCAGCGACTTCTGTACGCAAACTTTCTTTAGCTTGTTGTTTTTCTTGCTCAATTTGCGCTTTTGCTACAAGAATCAAGCGTTCGCCTTCTTTTTTGGCGGACTCTTTTGACGCTTCGACCATTTCATTGGCACGCTTTTGAGCCAGATTGACAATCTCGGAAGACTGTTCTTTTGCTTCTTTTAAGACGCCCTTGGCTTTTTTCTCTGCCAATTGCATCGATTCCTGACCTTTTTCAGCCGCAGCCAAACCGTCAGCAATTTTCTTTTTTCGTTGTTCTAAAGAGTCAAATAAAGGCGGCCAGATGTACTTCATGGTAAACCATACCAGAAGTGCAAAGGTTATCATTTGCCCAATCAGAGTAGCATTGATGCTCACGATGCGTTCCTCTTGTTGCTATTAAAGTTAAACAGCTTCAACCCGCTGCCGCAGCTGTTACCGCTGACAAGAATGGGTTAGCAAAAGTGAAGAATAACGCCAAACCAACACCAATCATTGTTACCGCATCCAATAAACCAGCAACAACAAACATCTTTACTTGTAACATAGGAACCATTTCTGGTTGACGAGCCGCGCCTTCTAGGAATTTTCCACCTAGCAGACCGAAACCTATCGCTGTTCCTAAAGCGCCCATACCCAAAACCAGACCTACTGCGATAGCAGTCATGCCTTGTACGTCAGCAATCAATCTTGCAATTTCCATGAAACCTCCAAACGGTTAATTAAATTATAAAAAGAATAAAAAAAATTAATGATCTTCGTGTGCCATGCCCAAATATACAATGGTTAGAACCATGAATATAAAAGCTTGTAACGTGATAATCAGTATGTGAAATATTGCCCAAGGGAAACTTAATACCGGCTGAAGATACCATGGCAACAAGGCAATCAGGATAAAAATCAGCTCACCCGCATATAGGTTTCCGAATAGACGAAGTGCCAACGAAATGGGTTTAGCAAGTTCTTCAACTAGTTTCAACAACAAATTGAAAGGCAATAGCCAAGGACCAAATGGCTGAAACATTAATTCTTTAGCAAATCCCCAAGGGCCTTTGATTTTAATACTGTAAAAAATAATCAAACAGAAAACCGAAATTGACATTGCGAAGGTTGCATTAAGATCGGTACTTGGAACAACCCTTAAATAATCAATACCCATGATAGAACCGATTAACGGCAGGATATCTACCGGAAACAAATCCATGAAGTTCCACATAAACACCCAGCAAAAAATGGTCAAAGCCAGTGGAGCGATTAATTCATTTTTACCATGAAAACTGTCTTTAACCTGATTGTCGACAAATTCTATTAGTAATTCTGCGAAATTCTGCACCAAACCTGGAACACCAGCAGTTGCATTTTCAGCCGCACGTTTAAAAAACCAGACAAACAGGCCACCCAAGGCAGCAGAGAAAAACAAAGTATCCAGATTTAATGCCCAAAACCCTTCGCCTACAGTTAGCGGGGTTAAATGGTGAATAATATAACCGGTTGCACCTTCAGCGGCATGTACTTCGGTAGCCATTGTTCCTCTCTAAATAAATAATGTCAGCGCAACAAAAGCGCGAACCAAAAAACCGATAAAGCTGCTATATAGACTGCAAGCAGCGGTAATATTTGTATGTTTGGAACCTGAAAAATCATAACGAACAAGGCGGCCGTCAACAATAATTTGCCTGATTCGCCAGCATAAAAAGAATTTACAATCTTTCTCGCTTCCTGACCGACAGATTTATTGATCTTCAGGGCAAAATACAGATTGGGTATAAAAGCCGCAATCCCACCTAAAAACGCCGATATGCCAAAGTATTTTCCGCATATCAAGGTAAATCCAGTCGCCAAAATTACTATTACCAAAAGCTGATAACTTATTATTTTACTGACGGTGGAACGTTTCTCTCCTGTCATCGCCAACTCCATACACAACAGGGCATGGATTATATATAGCGAAGCCCATTAAATCAAGGAAGATTGGCTTTACGGGTTTTTTCGAGCTTGGTATTTGCCTCGTTATTTTTCACTTTAAGATCTCGCAACCTTAGTCTAAACCTGATTATTTAACAGTCTGCTTAAAAAATATTAGAGTGGGCAGTGCGCTCGACCTAAAGCCTAGGCTGTCAATTAATTTGCCCAATAATTCCATCCAACTCTTCTAGGCTTGAATACGCAATAATCAATTTTCCCGTACCATTTTCTTTATGGTCAATTATTACTTTTGCCCCCAACTTTGCTGTCAGGTCTTCTTGCAATCTAAAGGTGTCCTTATCTAGCGCCCTGATCTTAGGTATTTTAGGCTCATCCTGACCATCTTTAACCAGACGTTCAGCCGCTCTTACTGTTAATCCTTCCTTGACGATTTTGTTCGCCAAAATTATTTGTTTCGCCCCATCGAGTGACAACAAAGCTCTTGCATGTCCCATTTCAAGTTGCCGGGCAATCAACAATTTTTTTACCTCAGGATGCAAATCAATCAATCGCAATAAATTGGTGACTGTAGTGCGTGATTTACCCACGGCGTCAGCAACTTGCTGATGTGTCATTTTAAACTCTTCCAACAACCTTTTTAATGCTTCTGCTTCTTCCAGGGGATTAAGGTCTTCCCGTTGAATGTTTTCAATCAGGGCGATGGCCATTGCAGTGCGATCGTCTATCTCTTTAATGACCACGGGCACTTGTTGCAATCCTGCCAATTGTGCGGCACGCCAACGCCGTTCTCCGGCTACTATTTCGTATTTTTCCGGGGCGATTTTTCGCACCACAATCGGCTGAATAATACCTTGAGCCTTTATCGAATCAGCCAGTTCCTGTAACTTTTCGGGATTCATATCCTTTCGTGGCTGATACTTGCCTCGCTGCAGGTATTCGATAGGCAAGGTCTCCAGCTGATGACTTTCTCCTACCTCATTTTCTTCCTCGTGAACGGAAACATTGCCTAACAAAGCATCCAGCCCCCGATTTAATCCCCGTTTTTTTACAGCCATTCAACTTTTCTCTTTTTAATGATTACATCCAGGCAAGTCTACCCAAGAATCCTTTACCGATTTATTGCAGATCAGCGCGGACGATTGATTCAAATTCTGCGATTAATTGTCTCAAAGACTCAGCCTCTTCAAGCAAAAGACGATTTTCTTTTTGTATATTTTTAAACAATGCAATGACCATTGCTGATCGCTCTTCTGTTTGCACTTCAACTTGTTCAGACTTTGCCATGGTTACAGCAATATTAATCTCTTCAGCCTGCCTGACCGGCGACCGATGCTGCTCCTTTTTAACGGAGTCATCCGCCAATAAAGCCTCAAGACCTCGACCTAAGCCACGTTTTTTTAAAATCATGTGCTGCTTTGTTTTTCCTTTCTGATCATTTCACCGGCCAACGTAATATAGGCTACAGCACCACGCGAAGATTTATCATAGCTCAATACCGGTAAACCATGACTGGGCGCCTCCGCAAGACGAATATTTCTGGGTATGCAGGTTCTAAAAACCTTATCACCAAAATAACGTATCAATTGCTCAGACACATCTTTGGTCAGGCGATTTCTGTCGTCATACATAGTCCTCAAAATACCTTCAAGATGCAGCTCGGGATTGACGGTATCCTGAATATTTTTTAAGGTACTCATTAAGGCCGACAAACCTTCCAGGGCATAATATTCGCACTGCATTGGGATTAACAGACTATCTGCGGCCACCATTGCATTTAAAGTCAACATGTTCAGTGAAGGAGGACAATCAACCAAAATAAAATCATATTCTGCTTTTATTGGGATTAACGCATCAGCCAGTCGTCGCTCCCTGTGATCGGCCTGTATCAACTGCACTTCCGCCGCCGTAAGATCAGAATTACCGGGAATCACCGAAAAGCCAATGTCCGGAATATTAATGACAGCCTCACTTGCCGGTACTTCGCCCATTAACAGATCGTAACTGGAGTATTCAATGGCTTCCTTATCGATTCCACAACCCATTGCCGCATTACCCTGCGGATCAAGATCCACCAGCAAAACCCGCCGATGCGCGGCCGCCAGTGACGCTGCAAGATTTACGCTTGTTGTAGTTTTTCCTACGCCACCTTTTTGATTGGTTACGGCAATTACTTTTCCCACTACCTTACCTCGGCCTATACAGGCATTTCTATTCGTACCAGACATCGTTCAACATCAGTTCCTGGAACACTAATACTGATAACAGATTTTTTTGCGCTTATCTCTGCCAGCTCAGCGTCCAGATTCTGCCCTTTCATTGCCAACAACACTCCTTCTTTGCCAACCAAATGCGCGGTTAATTTTACTATATCCGCCAAACTGGCAAAGGCTCTGGCCAGAACTGAATCATAGGCTTGCTCAGGACGATAATTTTCTACCCGACTATGAAGAACCTCTACATTCTTAAGCTTCAACTCCAGAATAACCTGTTGCACAAAGCGAGTTTTTTTTGCATTACTATCAAGCAACATAAATCGCCTTTCAGGTACACAGATCGCCAATGGGATACCAGGCAAACCCGCTCCGGTGCCGATATCTATAATCCGCTGCCCCTCAAGATGAGGCAGAATAGCCAGACTATCCAGTATATGCAACCGAACCATTTCCTCCCGGTTGCGTATCGCGGTCAGATTATAGGCTTTATTCCATTTTTCAATCAGCTTTATAAAATCAAGTAACTGCTGAATCTGTTGCTCAGTTACATTCAGGTTTAATGCGGTTGTCCCGGAAACCAGGATATTTCGACAGTCTTCCATCATGCGCTTTTCTTCTTCAAATAAACCAGCAAAAGGGAAATAGCCGCCGGTGTCATGCCCGGGATTCTTGAGGCCTGCCCCAAGGTTTCCGGACGTTGTTTTTTAAGCTTTTCACTTACTTCATTGGACAGACCGGGAACGCCGCTGTAATCAATAATCGCGGGCATAGGCAAATGGTCATAACGCAAAGCGCGGTCAATCTCGGTTTGCTGCCTGTCGATATATCCTGCATATTTAGCTTGTATTTCAACCTGTTCGGCAACCTGCATGTCAATATCCTGACGGTCATCTAAAAATGACAAAAGTTGTTTAACATCCACTTCCGGACGACGCAACAAATCCATCAAATTAGCTTCACGCACTAACGGTTTGCCCCAAAACTGCTCGACTTTTTTAGCTTCCTGCGTTTCTGTTCTGACCCAATTTTTTTTCAGGTCACCCTGCAATTGCGAGATGGCCGCACGTTTAATTTCAAATGCTTGCCAGCGCTGATCATTCACCAAACCCAATTCGCGACCTTTTTCGGTCAAGCGTAAATCAGCATTATCTTCTCTTAACAATAACCGGTATTCGGCACGACTGGTAAACATGCGATACGGTTCTTGAGTACCCCGAGTAATCAGGTCATCGATCATCACGCCGATATAGGCTTCATTACGTGCAGGACACCAACTATCTAAACCCTGAACCAGTCGCGCCGCATTAAGTCCAGCAATCAAGCCTTGCGCGGCTGCTTCTTCATAACCGGTTGTACCGTTGACTTGTCCGGCAAAAAACAGTGCTTTCATGTGTTTGGTTTCCAAGGATGATTTTAAATCTCGGGGATCAAAAAAATCATACTCGATGGCATAACCGGGACGAACAATTTCTGCGTTTTCAAAACCTAACATTGAGCGCACGAATTGGTATTGAATATCAAACGGCAAACTGGTTGAAATGCCGTTGGGATAAATTTCATTGGTATTTAAGCCTTCAGGTTCGACAAAAATCTGGTGCGAATCCCGATCAGCAAAACGTACCACTTTATCTTCAATAGATGGGCAATAGCGAGGACCGATGCCTTCAATCACCCCGGAATACAGCGGCGAACGATCCAAACCCGAACGGATGATGTCGTGGGTTTTACTGTTGGTACGGGTTATATGACAGGGAATCTGGCGGGGATGCTGCTCCTTTTTGCCTAGAAATGAAAACACAGGCACGGGATTATCGCCATGCTGTTCTTCGAGCTTACCAAAATCAATGGTGCGACCATCAATACGCGGCGGTGTGCCGGTTTTTAAACGATCGATTCTAAATGGCAATTCTCTTAATCGCTCCGCCAAAGCAATGGACGCAGAATCACCGGCACGACCACCGCTGTAGTTTTCAAGACCGATATGGATTTTGCCGCCTAAAAAAGTACCGGTAGTTAAAACCACGGCCTTTGCGGTAAAGTTTAAGCCCATTTGCGTTTTAACACCGGCAACCTTATCGCCTTCGACAATTAAATCAGATACCGTTTGTTGAAACAAAGCCAGATTAGGCTGATTTTCCAGTGCGGTTCTTACCGCCTGCTTATATAACTGACGATCCGCCTGTGCGCGGGTTGCACGAACTGCCGGACCTTTGCTGGCATTTAAGGTCCGAAACTGAATGCCGCCAAGATCAATAGCCTGTGCCATCACGCCCCCCAGCGCATCAACCTCTTTAACCAAATGCCCTTTACCAATTCCGCCAATGGCAGGATTGCAACTCATTTGCCCCAGCGTGTCGATATTTTGGGTCAGCAATAAAGTTTTAGCTCCGCATCGGGCCGAGGCCAACGCGGCTTCAGTACCTGCATGGCCGCCGCCAACCACAATCACATCAAAGTCTTTTGTAAATTTCACTAGCGCTATGTACTCTTAAAAAATGGTATATTATTGTGTCTGTTACACAAACTTGTCTTATTATAAGAGGTAAACGATGAAAAAACGTAAAATTCCGCAAGCAGCCGATAGCGTTCCGCTACAAAATCCGGTTGCAAAGTTCGCACACATGTTTAACAAAGCCCAAACTTTTTGCGATAAAAGTAAATATAGCCGCAAAGCAAAGCACCAACGGCAGGAGGTTAGTCCAATCATTTTAATTAGAATTATTGGACTAACCTCTTATTCAATTTCTTAATCCTGCGATCTTATCGAACCTTACCCATAGCAAGCACTAAAATTACAGTCACATCATCATTTTTTAGTCAGCACCTAAGACTATCAAGTAAGCCTAGCCTGACACCGTTCAATTCTTCTGACCCCCTATTTCACTTAGGATTTGATCTCCTAATTCATTAAATCTTGTTGGCGTCGATTGCAACTCCTCGATAAACGTATACTATTAAGTCGCCAAGAAAAAATTTCTTATTAAACCTACGCTAAGGAAATGAAAATGCCCTACTCGATTCAACTCCATAAAAGCCTTAATTCAATTGCGATTCAGCATAAAGATTTAGCCCTGAAATTTCAGGAGTTCGCCAGATTTGTTAAAGATTGCACGCAAACACCATCGGTTGCAAACCAGAGCATAACCGTGTCACTTCAAAATCTTGATAAAGGTTTCTTCACTACATATTTCGCAAAACGCACCGTAACCTTTGTATTTACCTCGGAGCTCGACGAAAATGAAAATTTGCAAGGAATCGTAAAAACCTATGCTCTATCTGAATTCCCGGAACCAAAACAAATTAAGTTTGGTGAATTTTCTTTTGACGATTCAGGCCATACCAACATAAAAATCCCAAATGAAGACGCCGATATCAATATTGCCAATGACTTCGGCACCTTACATATTGTTTTATATTACATCCGCGAAAGTTTATTAAAATCAAGTCCTAATAACATTAGCCCTGAATTGGGCAGCAAATAATTCTGCTTGATAATATTACGAAACATTCAAATACAATACTAAATCCGACTTATTCCAATATCGCTCAAACCTTCCCCAGCTCTCATCTAACATAGAGGATTGGGGACAGGTATTTATTTACCCAACATAAATCTCGCGTCATTCCAACCCTTATCAAGATTTCAATTGGACTAGCTTAAGATATATTTTAATGCGGCGCCTTCAAAAATCTCACTAACACCCAAATCGATACAAGCCACTAAACCTTCTTCCTGCTCACAGCCTATGTCTGTTTAGAAATTGCCAATGCTGCAATGGTTTAGACAATTCTACAAACTATAAATAATCCTGCCAATCCAGAGAATCATAAACTTGTTCTCACTTCGTTTACTAAAAAACAACACTTTTTACTCACACTCGTGGAATAATGCACTATTTGATGTTAAATTAAATCTAACTAAACTTGGCAATCAGAACTCAATAACAAAAGAAAGCTTATATATCAGCATGTTGCATTGGTTCTTAGCCTTTATTCACTTGATAGCTGACCAGCAGCAAAGTAACTCTTTAAAAGCTTTCCCGCTTCTTGTTTTCATGAACGATTTCTTTCTAAATCAATACAAGCATAACTCGCTCGAATTACAATCATTCACAATGATTGAGCGATGAAGATTAAGATACAACTGAGAAAATGGCCTGAACCAGTTCAATCAAAACTGTA
>CAILCX010000077.1 GCA_903832775.1 uncultured Methylobacter sp.
CAGAATTAGCTGTTTTTGAAAATTCCAAAAAATCGCGCCAGAAAAATTAAAATTTTTTTCTGACGCGAGGATACGGCTCGTCAGAATGTTCTATTCTCGGACAGCCTCCTAGGGCCCTTAAGCGGTAGAAGCCTTCAGATAGTTTGCTTAAGTGGTTCAGTTGGACAAATCAATCCCATGAAAATTGACCAGCTTTGCCTCTTTTACTGTTTACTTTAATATTACTGGCAATGGCCGCTGACGCGAACAGCGTGGATGAGATAATGAATTCACCTGAAATAAAGCCCACCAGGCCGATTAGAAATAACGTTCCAATTAGAATATCTTTGTATAAATCGTTCATGAGTAAATCCTCATAATAAGTTGAAAGGTTTTTCATACTGCAACTTAACTATAGAGAAGATATCTATTGCCGACAAGGCTATGGGGTATTTATGGATTGTTTCCTGATTGGCTACATTAAATTCATAATCTATTCATATACATCCGGGTCCAGTAAGGTGTTATAGCTAAAATTTGAATCAGGTTACCACTACGTCTGTAGGACTAAAAAAACACCCAGTGAGCGAAACAGGCCGCCTGACCCTTATAGCGCTGATTACTATCCAGAAGATTCCAGACCACTGCATTTCTAATCAAAAACCGTTTGCCCGTACTAGAGATACGAACACCCTCATAATGATTGATATGGTCATTCTCTGTCACTTCAGCGAGCAAGCGTTCACGTTCAGCCTGATTAACCGGTTCCGCAGATAACCTGGAGGGCAGGGCGGTAAAGTCTTCCCAATTTAATTCAAATAATTCCAGCGCCTTCAAGTTTGCGTAATTAAAAACCGGATCACTGGCGGTATCATGAGAAACAACGGCAATAGGTGCGTGGAACAATTGCCTGGCGAACTGTTCATCAGACTGCATGTTTGGGAGTAAATCCTCTAAGAGCAGTTGGCGGTAACTGTTTCTAATATCGATAACATGCTCGGCCAGATAGTTATTTTCTTCAGTAGGATAATTCATGCAAATCCATAAAGTTTGAAAAATGACAGCGTTAAGTGCATACCTGCGACTGTATGCTTTAAAAGAGCTATTATTATCCATTACTTGAAATTCTGAAATAACTGTTAATGCCGCATTAAGGTTCATGGTTTTATTCTATAGCCTCAATAACAATAACAACTACTACCCAAGGATGTTTCCATGAAAAATAAAGCGATCTTATTCAGTTTAATGTTAGTTGCTTCAACTGCCGTATTGGCCGAGCAAAGTTTACTTGAAGGCATAGCAAAACAAGCAGTCCAAGATAAAGCGACCGAAGTGGCCCCAGATGCGGTTAAAAATATTGAAGCTACTAACGAAGCACTTGATAAAGCTAAATCATTAAAACAAGCTACTGAAATTGCTCCTGATGCGCTTCAAGATCAAGCGAAAGACGTAGTCAAAGAAAAAGCCAGCGCCGCTATACCTGAAGAAGTAAAAAAAGCTGGTGAAACTGTAAAAACCGGCAAGGAATCAGCTGAAAATTTAAAGGGAAAAGTTGAAGCCGCGCCTAAGTCTACTAAAGCTCTCAAAAGTAAAGCTAAACACAAAGCCATTGAAAAGGCGCTGGAACTACCGCAATAAAATTCAATTCATTAGCATCAAAAAGGCCGGTTGATTCCGGTCTTTTTGATTTAACACAAACCAATTCCCGCCAATGACATCTTGAGTCTTTATATAATAGGTTTGATGGTTTCGATTATAAATATTTATGCACTTTTACACACCGCCATTCGGCTTCTTTCTTACCGAGGCCAGATTTAAGTAAGCGGATACTTTACAGATGACAGAATATTTTTAATGTTCTGAGCCGAGTTGAAAATATAGAGTATTTCAACGACATTGTTTCTTATTCTATAGAAGCTCACATAATTTTTATACGGCAAGTTCCTTGCATCGGTTTGCGCTTCCATTTCCTATTAAACCTTGGCCAACGGAAAAACAGAGAGCGTTCCAGTTAACGACGCTATGATTTCCTCAATAAATGTTTCTGCGCGAACCGGACTGTCTAAGGTTATGAATTCCGCTATATTCAGTAAACATTCGTTTGCAGTTTCGGTTAATACGATTTTATGTAATTTCATCGAAAATTAATTTGTAGCCACTGCTAATCTAGCTTTTAATTTTGTCTTCAAGTCATTGATGTGTTCTTGATTGCATTCACTGACACGACCGGCTTCAGCGTCGGCAATTCCTGAAATAATTCCAGCATGGATGTCTTTTTTAAAGGCTTCGCTTACGTGGATTAAAGCTTCAACATCCTGCATTGAGAAAAATATCCCTACAGGGCGGTCTCTTTTGGTAATCATTATGGGCTCTCTTTGTGCAGAATCCAGAAAACTGCCGAATGAATTCTTTGCATCTTTAGCCGAGATGGTATTCATGTTTATAGCCTTACTGTTAGTTGTTACTTAGTAGCCATTTTAGCCACTTCGTAAAAATATATAAGCTATTTTTGTGCTTATGAACAGCTTCAGGTATTTGAAATGCATAAAACATTTATGGCAATGAATCAGGTGAATTGCCACTTGTTACCATCGGGAACAATTGCCTTGCAAACTGTTCATCAGACTGCATGTTTGGGAGTAAATCCTCTAAGAGCAGTTGGCGATAACTGTTTCTAATATCGATAATCTGCTCGACCTTGATTACGTTGCACTACATCGAGGCTAGTGTGTCATGAAGAAAGGCTTAGGCCTTTCGTGCTGTATTAAAGATCTCGATTTCGGCGACCAGAAGCTGGAATCAAACCACTCTATGCGGCCTGTGTTAAAAGTACAGGTCGTGAGCGATAGAGGAAAAGGCGGCTACAAGCCGTCAGGTGAGTATTGGGGAGATGAACGCAAGTGAACCCTTGATGAGGTGTCGAAATGTATATGATGTTGTCAAAATCTGGTTTCTAGCCTTAACCAGAGATAAGCTCCGACGATAACTGGTACACGGGCGGGGCGGCAACCGGCATAGAGAGGGCATGAACCCAATACAGGCTTTAGTACGGAACATGAGAATCTGTCGTTCTGATGCTAAGGGAGAAGCTCAAACGGAAACCCCGTGAGGCGAGAGTACCGATGCAGAGCACAGAGACGGATGAACTTGTAGTAGTGATGAAGTTTCTGTAATGGAAATGGAGCGAAGGAGTTCAATCATTCAGTCTGGTTGATTAGAACAACCGATAACGGGAGGACGCTAATGAAACAGACAAAACCTTATAAAATACCAAAAGGCCTGCTCTATGAGGCATACCAACGCGTCAAAGCGAATAAAGGCGGAAGTGGAGTCGATGGGCAAAGTCTACAGGCTTTTGATCAAGACCTCAGTAACAATTTGTATAAATTGTGGAATCGGCTGTCGTCAGGCAGCTATTTTCCGCAAGCCGTTAAACGAGTAGAAATTCCGAAAGCAGACGGTGGTATAAGGCCCTTGGGCATACCCACGGTGGCTGACAGAATTGCTCAGATGGTGGTCAAAATACAAATTGAACCGGAGCTAGAGCGCCATTTCCATCCTGATTCTTACGGCTATCGTCCGAACAAATCGGCGCATCAAGCTGTGGAGAGTGTAAAGGAAAGGTGTTGGCAAAGAGCTTGGGTACTGGATATGGACATTAAAGGGTTCTTTGATGCAATAGATCATCAACTATTGATGAAATCCGTAGACAAGCACGTTAAAGAAGACTGGCATCGACTGTATATCAGAAGATGGTTACAGGCTTCTGTACTGCATCCAGATGGGC
>CAILCX010000078.1 GCA_903832775.1 uncultured Methylobacter sp.
CATGCTATCTATCCAGCAAAAAGTAGAACTGGTGAAAAGCTTTTTTCGATTACCTGACACCTTGTATGCTGAGAAGTGCGCATAGTGACTTGCGCAGGAACTTATGCAACGATTAATATTAGGCATGCAGATTTTCCGTAAAAAGGGCAAAAAAACGTAAAATCTGAAAAAATTTATTTTTGAATTGCAAGTCTTTTTTTATTTAATTTAAAAATCCATTGGGCCTTCTTTTTGTAGCCCTCACCCTATTTTGTAAAATAAAAAGAAAATCTTCACTGCGCTCTTTAGAGGACTATTTGTCTAAACATTTCCTTGTTATCCTTGGCTTTAAGGGGAACACTCATGGTTATTTTATGAGAAAATCAACGTTCTTTTAAAAGCATTAAGTCAGGTAAAATAGCGCACTAAAACACCCTTTAGTGAAAATATCATTTTTTCACACGCAGAAAAAGAATTCGTAGACGAAAATTATTTCCGCCAGTTCCACTTCCAGATACCTATAACAAAATTTCATATACGCTTAAAACTAAAATTTAATATAACTAAATTTTACAGAGATTTTCAATCAACTTAATTCTAATTAATCTGAATATCTACAAATAAGTAGATATCTTTATGACGGCTCATATATTAATTTCATGTGACTCCCCCTGACAATATAGTCTTATTTCTGCCAATCATGACATGTATGTCATTCTTTTATTTCTAATGCATTTATCAACCAGTGATGATTTCTGCCGTTAGTATAATATTTTCCAGCGTGTCATTAAGCCTATCAAGTGATTCCTCAATTGCCTTAACTGGCAAACCTAACTGCACCAATAGCTCATCTGAATATGATTGCTTTTGTGAATGACCTATACCCAACTTACCTAACAAACAATCATTTAAATAAGTAAGTAGGTTAAGCTTATAATTTTCACCACGATAATTAGGATTATGATGATTATATACGACATCAACTATTGGTTTTGGCATATCCCAAGAACGCATTAGCCATGCACCGAGAATATTATGGTCAACACCTAAGGCAAATCTTTCCAGATCAATAATTGATATATTCGGATTAGCAAGTATAAGTTGGTTTAAATAGCCAAATTCCAATGGAAACTGATCACCTAAAAGAGGCCACCCAATATTATGCAGCAATCCCGACTGGAATAATTGAGTACTATTAAATCTATTTTCGACCGACAAATGGTTATTAAGCAAAGACATAAGTCTTACACTTGTCATAGCATGAATCCAGTATAATCGCGTTCCAATTACCCCTCCCCTAGGGGCTTTTAAAGGTGCAAGAGCTGATAAACCAAGAGCCAAATTAAAAACAAAATCAAAACCGAGAACACGACTAATCGATTCCTGAACATCAAGAGATTTTCCACGGTATGCATATAAAGGAGAACTCGCCCAACGAATTATTTGTGCTGTTAATAATGGATCAAGCTCAATAATAGCCGCTAATTTAGCCGCATCTGCCGATGGATCGTCAGCTAATTGCATAATGCGCAATGCGACGCCTGGCAAAGGAGGCAATGCCTCTAATCTTCCAATAGACTCAAGCATATCATAGGGCGGCATGAAGCTATCTTGATGAGGATTAATAGTATTAAGTGTCCAATTAATCAGGTTAGGAGTCATAATTTCATTTCGCTTCGATATTAACTTAAAGCTCTTACGCTTTCTATACAAAGTTCTTTTTATAACAGTAATTTCAGCGCCAATTAGCTTTCTACTACAATTATTTCTTAGCAGAAAATTTTTAATGTACCGGTTTTTTGCCAGTTTTAGGTTACGTATTTCGTCTATTACAACCATTTAAAATTTCCTCTAGAATTGCGCAATGAATTTATAAAACATACTTCAATATCAAAGCAATTTCTTTGCCAACTCTTCTTAAGCTTCTTCCTTTAACAAGTAAATAGAGCTTAACCTTGCTTAATGAACCAATAAACAAAATCCTCATCAACTTTAATAAGTTAGTTCCCTTTTGAAAGCAATTAGTTCATTCAACATAAAATTTTTCGCTTTTAGCGATTTCAATTTGTCACATCCGACTTATTACAAGCTTGATATTTATGGCAAATAGTACAAAATAAACTGTTTATATAAATGTCAAAATAATACCAATTCAAATAAAATGACTAATTAACCTCTACCAAGCCAGACTAGCGCAATCAAATTAAATCACTGACTTCTTGTTGGTTAAATGAACACATAAAATAGAAATTACTAATCTAGGTTATCGCCTCGACGATAAGACCTTCCTCAAATTAATTAACTGCAGTTGATATGGGTTTTAATGGCTCACCATCAATTTCAAAGTCCATTTTAATTCGCTTTACGGCAGCTTTCATTTCTATTTTACTTTTGAATGGTCCTGCAATTACCTGATAAGTGTTTTCTTTTTGGACTTTATGTGCAGGTATGATTGGCCCTTGATGATTAAGCATAGTCGCCAATTTTTGCGCTTGTGTTTCGTCATTAAAACTAGCTACTTTTATAGACCAGTTACTATCTTTTAAGGGTTCGATTACAGGTTGATCGTAAAAATGCTCTGGATGCTTCATGAGAATTGCTTTTTTTGAAATTTCTGCTATTTCGATACTTTCCATCAGAATAGGAGTCGGAATACCATCGGCCCGCTGGATTATTTTTTCAACTTTTTGCCAATTAACGGCGACTTTTCTTTTATCACTAAGTCCATGTATTTGCTTGAATAGCTGTTTTTTAAGACTCGCCTTATCCTTGGTCCATTTCTCTAAAGGCTCATGCGCTTCAAGATACAACATATCCTGATCCCAAGCAGTTAGATATGGTTGATGCACTATACGTACTGGCATCCCAATAGTTGTTTTTTTAAACAATACTTCAATATCTTCCGGATACAATTGAACACATCCATGACTGATCTGCATACCAATTCCATAAGGTTTATTTGTGCCGTGTATTAAATAACCGGGAATTGCCAAGCGCATTGCATAAAGCCCCAGAGGGTTATTTGGTCCTGACTCGACAATTTTCGGCAAGGCATCACCTTTTTCAGCATGTTCACGCTGAATAGATTCAGGAACCGTCCAACTTGGATTGGCATCTTTTGAAACTATACTGGTAAGCCCCATCGGTGTGTTCCAACCCTGACGACCAATCCCTACCGGGTAGGTGAAAACTTTTTCAGGTTGATTTTTTGGATAAAAAAACAACCGCATGTTTGCTAGATTTAGAGTTATTCCTTTATGTGGAGAATCGGGAAGTATGAATTTTAATGGCAACAAAACTCGGCTGCCAGACTCTGGCGTCCATGGAGATACGTTAGAATTAGCGATGCTTATGTCGTTGTAGCCTAAACCAAAATGACGTGCAATATCTGGAAGAACATCATTTTGCCGGGTATCAATGGCAACAAGCATACCGACCATATTGCTTCCGCCAGACAAATCAAACTCATGAATAGCAAGATTTTCCTGTTGTGCCTTAGACTGCGTATCAGGCAACACAATAGCCAGTGGCTCCTCTTCAGAAAACAATGAGGACAAAGGCTGGCAACCGCTAAGTAACAGCAATACAATTGCTATACCTAACGCCTGAACCGACCTCTTTATATGGAATTTTTCTGGGCAAGTCATATTCTTAAGCTACAAGCATGGATACAAGCATTAAGTATAGACAAGCAACATTAAAATTTGCCCGAGATTACATTAAGATATGATTAAAAAACACAGGGGCTAATTCAAATTATATTAATTCTAGAATATTAAAACTAAGCGCACAGCTATTAATAACTTACGTATAAAAGAAATATAAAAATAAACTTAACTTTAGGTTTTTATGAACGTCTCGTCTAAAAATTTGATATATATCTTTCAACTATATGGACTTAGAAATGGTTTTTATTAGTGTGGTAAGAGTAGTAGTTATTTAATACCCAAGAATGGCTTCCAACCTCTAAATGCCACCATTCATTAAGGACATAGGAGTCGGTGATTTATCTTTTTTGAAACGTCAACAGAACCTAGGTTCTGTTGACGTTTAGCCAATAATGTAAAATTGATTATTTTGGCTGACATGAACCGGATAAATTTAAGCGATAAAGAATGGATGCATATATTGGCAAATTTAAAGAAATTGTCGGGGATTCGTATCGATCAACAAGACACCTGCAGACAATTTATTAGTGCCTGCTTGTGGATATTACGCTCGGGAGCACAGTGGCGAATTTTGCCACCCACGCATGGAGAGTGGAATAGCATATTTAAACCTTTTTCACGTTGGTGCGCCAATGGCGCATGGGAGAAGCTATTAAGTTATTTTTCTGAAGCCGCTGATTTTCAATATTTTTCTATGGATGGCTCGGTGATTAGAGCGCATGCCAGTGCGACTGGTGCAACAAACCGCTCTGCCGAAAATGAAGCGTTGGGGCGATCTAAAGTCAGATTTGGATGTAATACCAATCCCAAAAAGTTTTTTCATAAATAGCATCAGGTTATAATTATATTTTAAAGTAAATTTCAAGTATGGGAGGCAATCATCGCGCGACCAAAACGATTACCAGAAACGATGCAAGATCATGACTTTCACATGCTTGCAAAAAAAGAACTGCATGCACGTACACGCGTTCGATTACTTGGCATGGCTCATCTTCAAGATGGCTGGGATTATCAAAAAATAGCGACAGCCTTACGCGTTCATGAGGCTACTGTTCACGGCTGGATGCAACGATTTAAGACATCTGGACTAGATGGGTTAATTGAATCCCCACGCAGTGGCGCAAAACGAAAATTAGACGCGAGCCAAAAACCCCGGTTTAAGCAAGCCGTGATTAACCTTCAAGAACAACGATCGGGTAGCCGAACAACAGGGCACGATGTGCAAGCCATGCTGGGACAACAGTTTGAGGTAAGCTGTTGTCTTAATAGCGTTTATAACTTGCTGGCTCGACTGGATTTGGTCTGGATTACAGCTCGATCGAAACATGCGAAACGAAATCAGGCGAGTCAAGATGCTTTTAAAAAAACTTCCGTGAAGTGGTGATGACTGCTGTGCCTAAGGGTTTTGACTTAGAAGCGGTTGAGGTCTGGCTTCAGGATGAAGCACGGGTGGGGCAACGTGGGACTGTGACGCGAATGTGGTCACCCAAAGGGAGTCGTCCTCGCGTGATCCGGCAACAGCAATTTGAAGCCGCTTATGTGTTTGGGGCAGTATGCCGATGCCAAAGCCGCAGCACTGGTTACGCCCAAAGCGAATAGCGAAGGCATGCAACATCATCTCGATTAAATTGCGGCGACTGTCTCATCGGGTAAGCATGCCGTATTGGTTGTGGATCGAGCGGCTTGGCATGAGACTGAAAAGTTGTTGGCACCTGCTAACCTTTCAATTCTGCCCCTGCCGCCCTATTGAGGTATGTTGCCAGGCATGGAACAGATTCGCCAACCAACCCGACACCATACGAAGTCTGTGCTCTCGAAGGTGGGCTGTATTATCATAAGTATTTTTTGGGATTGGTATAAGATTCATGCGATTTGTGATGCCTTGGGCATGCCAGTAAAATTCAGGCTGACCGGTGGACAGGAAGCTGAATGCAGGCAAGCGATACCCTTGTTGGAAAATGTTAATGTTTCAGCCGTCTTGGCAGACAAAGCCTACGATACAAATGAGTTACGGAAGTGGTTAGAAAGTCGGGGAATAAAAGCTGTTATCCCTCCGAAATCGAACCGGAAAGAAAAAATTGAGTGTGATTATTGGCATTATAAGGAGCGGCAGCCATTGAATGCATGTTCGGCAAACTTAAACACTACCGGAGAATTGCTACTCGATATGAGAAAAAGCTATTAATTACATGGGCATGCTGTCATTTTCCTCTACACTTTTATGGCTGAGATGAAACGTCAACAGATCCTAGCTAAATGACCTTCTAATTTAGACCAATAAGGATTTTAGATACGATTTTTAAATTTACAACATCGTATAAATACCATAAAAAACCACCATATATTAGGCTTAAGTGATATATGGTGGCCGCATATTTTTAGAATTTTGAGCATTGAAAATATAAGGTCTATTTTGAAAAACTCTCCAACTCTATAAAAAAACTTTATAACTACATTATAAACTCAATACTAACGATTATAAACCTCATCTTTTGACTCAATCACAGGCTCAGCTAATATTACATCATCTCGATTCCGCAGAAAATCAATAGCTGCATTTAATTTAGAGCCATCATTATCTATATCCAGACTTATTGTATAAGCCCCAACCCTATTTGGACCGTCTTGAATCTTTCCATGGATCTTTTCAAGTAAAGAATCGATATCGACGTCCTCAAATGACTTAGCAAAAACAACTCGTAATTTAGATCCTACAAGAACGTCAGATTTAGTACTAGACAGTGTATAAAAATCGTCAGTATAAGTCGGCATTCCATTTTGCATACTCAACGGAATCATCACCAACAATATTGCCATTGCCACACTTAAACTATATTTATCAATTAAACGATAAAGACTAACTCGTGAAATACCTAATACTTCTGCAGCCTTACTGACATTATTACTAGTATGCTGCATACTAGTAATAATCATATTACGGTCTGCAATTGCACGCCCCTCATCAAGGGTTTTTGGCTTAACCTGTTTATATTTTGACTCCATTCCCAGATCTTCCGGCGTCAATAAAGCATTTTCTGATATAACAAGTGCATGGCGGATACAATTCATTAGCTCTCGAACATTTCCAGGCCAATTATAACCATTTAAAATATTTAAGGACTCCGCATTAAATCCTTTAGCCGTATATGCATTATTTTCTGAAAATTTATTGAAAAAATACCAAGCGAGTGACTCAATATCCTTACCTCTTGCCCTCAAAGGGGGAGTTTCTATTTGTAAAACCTGAAGCCGATAATACAAATCTTCTCTGAATTGCTTTTTTTGAACTGCGGCTTTTAAGTCAATATGAGTTGCCGCGATGATGCGCACATTGACCGGTATACCTTCAGAACCACCAATACGTTGTATTGTTCTGTCTTCTAAAAAACGCAATAAATTAACTTGTTGCTCAAAAGGCAAATCACCTATCTCATCCAAAAACAGAGTACCTCCTTCCGCAGCTTCAATACGACCAATTTTTCTTTGCACCGCCCCTGTAAAGGAGCCTTTTTCATGACCGAATAACTCTGACTGAATCAAATCTTTTGGAAATGAACCACAATTTATAGTGATAAGCGGAAACTCAGAACGGTTAGAATAATTATGTACCGCATTTGCAATCAGTTCCTTGCCTGTTCCAGTTTCTCCCTGAATAAGAACCGAGCAATCTTCTTTGGCAACTTTTCGAAGCAACTTGAATAGATTAGCCATTACCGGACTATCTCCGATAATTCCATAATTCGGCACTCCACTATCAGCTTGATTATGAATGGATCGATCAGTAATTTTCCCCATACCTTGAGCATGACCCAAAATAAAAACCAACCTATTGATATTAATAGGTAAAGTCACATAATTAAAACAATACTCAGCTATTAATTTACTCTCAACTGAATTATTTTCTACTTCTGGAGAGGCATCTCCAGGCAACCCCATTATCCAGTTAATTTTAGAATTGAAATTAAATAATTGTTTTAATTTAACAAAGCATTCTGCTTTTCCTTGATTATCAACCAGACACAATCCAACATGGAAGATATGCTTATCTAATAGATCAGAAACTTGCTGAACCGTATTGGCAACATGTACCACCCAATTATATTCAGCTAATTCATCATATAACTCCACGTCAGAGACTGATGATTGGAACAGAATAAGATTACGCTTCTCTATCGTCATGAGTATGTTGCTCCTGCTAACGCTATTTTTCCGGATTAAGAAAGTCATGCGACTGTTCAATTTTTTCTATTTAGCCATAGAAAGCATTTTCATACTTTAGTACGGTACCATTATTCGTTAATTCAAATTTAATGAATTTAAAACTAAATTCACCTCAACAAATAATAAGCATATTTTAGGCCACTTATTAACTAACAGGATAAAATTAACTTTCAGCTATTTTTATTACGTATAATTAGCTTTTCTTATGATCAGGCCATACACCCATAACTTAAAAAAACAAATAGTTTCATATACCTAGATTCATCACCTAACACAATAACAAATAATCATACAATTAAAGAAAACATTTGAACAACTAATGAAGAGGTACTATAGGTAAATAAATTTTTTAAAAGATATCTTTGACAACTGACATTACCTGACGCGACCTGACATATTTGTCAGTATTGAAGTGCATGGATAACTTAATCTAATAATTCATCATCAATGTTGCCATATTCCAGCCTACCCAGGAACTAATCGAGCCATGAGTGCGCGCATCAGGTCGAACAAAGACATTCCGGTAATTATTGCATTTTGAATGGTTCGAATGGTATATGAGCTGATACGGACTATTCTTGCCTGAAACAATAATGGGTTAACAAAGCCACCGTTTTTCCGGACCATTTTTTGCCTTTTTTCAAGCGCTTTGGTATATTTTTTATTCGATGGGTGAATGAGCGTTGGGTTTTGTATTTTCGAAATCTCTTCACAAACGCGCATTAAATTATAAGTCATGGCCGTGAGACGCATTTGATTGTTGAGTGACTTCAGC
>CAILCX010000079.1 GCA_903832775.1 uncultured Methylobacter sp.
CGGCCTCCGACTTAATGCCACGTGCCAAATCCTGAATTGCTGAAACTAAAACTGGGTCGTTGATGATACTGCTCATTTTCATTCCTCCTAAGGGAATTTTACTACGCTGAAAATAAGCAGTTACACGAAATTATTTACACCCTCGCTTATGGCAGTCTGAATGCAAAAAAATGATTGCAAAGTGGCTTCCTTGAAACGCTTTAGATACCCTCCCTGGACCACTCTTTAAGAATAAAAAAAAACCTACCTTCCTGAACAAACTTGCCGACAGTTTCTAGTCGCACGGCTAACTAACTAAAATTCATTTTATTTTTCTATCATTAAACTTTTTTTAAGGTATCTTGTCAGTTTATATTCTTTTGTACATATATTTGGTTCTTTAATAGGCTTATGCGAAAAGAAATATTTGTGAAAAATGCACTTCGATTAGCAGCCGTAACGCAACTTCGTTATACCCCTGCACCAGAGTCAATATGGACACCAGAAGAATTACTACACGAATCGCAAGTGCAGCATGTTGAATTGGAAATGCAGTGCGAAGAACTAAGGCGAATCCATCTTGCTTTGGATTTATCCAGGGACAAGTATGTCAATCTTTATGATTATTCTCCGGTCAGTTACCTGACACTCTCCAAAAATGGACTGATTGAAGAAAGCAACCTGACCGCAGCTCGACTGTTTGGGGTAGATCGTAGCAATTTGTTGTGCCATTATTTTAGTGATTTTATTGCACCTAAAAGCGCTGATGTTTGGTATTTGTTTTTCTCTGGGTTAAAGAAGAATATCCAGCGAAAAAACATTGAGTTGATTCTAAAACACAACGATGGCCATGAATTCCCAATTTTATTGAACTACCTGCAAACAACATTCGCTGATTCTGAGTTAATGTTGCGTATCTCGCTGACCGACATCTCTGATAAAAATTTATTAACAGCAGAAATTGATGGTGCGCTGAAATACGCCGAAAACATCATAGAATCCTTGCGAGAACCGATTCTAGTACTGAGTTCAGACCTTACAGTGATTTCGGCCAATCTTAGCTTCTATAAAATGTTCAATGTCAATCCCAATGACACGATCGGGAAGTACATCTATAACCTCGGTAATCGCCAATGGGATATTCCCAAGCTGCGAATACTCCTTGAGGATATTCTACCGAATGCTACAGCGTTCAATGACTATGAAGTTAAACACGATTTTCCCAATATCGGACCCAAAGTTATTCTACTTAACGCACGGGAGATTTTTAGAGAAGAAACGGGATCAAAGATTATACTTTTGGCCATGGCCGACATCACTAATCGTAGGTCCCTGGAAGAAAAAAAGAAAAACGACGATGCCCTAAAATACTCAGATAACATTATTGATACCATGCGGGAACCGCTGCTGGTGCTAAGTTCAAATTTTATGGTGATGACGGCTAACCTCAGTTTCTATAAAACATTTGGCGTAACTGCAGAGGAAACTATCGGCAAATATATCTATAACCTCGGTAACGGCCAATGGGACATTCCCAGGCTGCGAATACTCCTTGAGGATATTCTGCCTAATGCTACTGCGCTCAATGACTATGAAGTTGACCACAACTTCCCTAATATTGGACACAAAGTCTTTACACTTAACGCAAGGGAGATTTTTAGGGAAAAAATTGGTACGCACATTATCCTTTTGGCCATGGAGGACATTACTAAAAAGAAACAACAGGAGAGAGAATCAAGTATTGCCGCTATCGCCTTTGAAACGCAAGAAGGAATGGTGGTCACTGATGCTGAAGGCACAATCCTACGTATAAATAACGCCTTCACTAAAATCACAGGCTACATAATTGAAGACCTATTTGGCAAAAACACACGCGTACTCCAGTCCGGTCTGCAGCCCCATCAATTTTATGTCGATATGTGGGATATCATCGCGGATTGTGGTTTTTGGTCCGGTGAAGTCTGGAGTAAACGCAAAAATGGCGAGTGCTACCCAGAACATCTCACCATCACCGCGGTATTTGATGAAAAAGGTATCGTCACGAATTATATAGGCACAATGTCCGACATTACCATAAGACGGGCCGCAGCGGCAGAAATTGAACAATTAGCTTTTTATGATCCTCTCACTGGTTTACCGAATATACGACTGCTGCGGGATCGTTTAAAGCCAGCATTGGCATCGAGTTATCGTAGCGGCAGAAAAGGCGCGTTGCTATTTATTGATCTGGATAATTTCAAGACACTGAATGACTCCTTAGGACATCACATCGGCGATTTGCTACTAAAACAGGTTGCTCAACGTCTTGAGTTCTGTGTCCGTGAAGGCGACACCGTCGCTCGTTTGGGCGGGGATGAATTCGTGGTGATACTCGAAGACTTAAGTGAACGAACCCTTGAAGCAGCAACCCAGGCTGAAGTGATCTGCAATAAAATTCTGGAAGCGCTTAACCAACCTTATCAACTTACCACACATTATTACAACTGCACCTCAAGCATTGGCGCCACATTGTTCAATGAACATGATCAATCCGCAGATGAACTATTGAAACAAGCAGATATAGCCATGTATCAAGCCAAGGACGCAGGACGTAATGCAATGCGGTTCTTTGATCAACAAATGCAGATTAATATTAATACACGCGTGGCAATGGAAGCGAACTTACGCTTAGCCATCAAAGAAAACCAATTTGAGCTTTATTATCAGCCGCAGGTTAATCACAACGGCCAGATTATAGGGGCTGAGGTATTGATCCGCTGGCAACATCCACAGAATGGATTAATATTACCTGCGTACTTTATTCCACTGGCTGAGGCAACGGGTCTGATATTGCC
>CAILCX010000080.1 GCA_903832775.1 uncultured Methylobacter sp.
AGTGCATAGGCTGTCGATTTAATATCTTCTATTAAACATTATTTCGAACGCATAACTTGTGGGGTTTCAAGCCTCCAAGCCTCTTGGTAACTCCAGCTAATTTTAATTGGGTGGGCGATGCCCACCTGGCTATGCTGCAAAACAAAATAACAGTGTCTTAAGACTTTTTTTTTAGCATCTTCATCGATATGGAACGACGCAATCGCACCCTATTGCTTATAATTCAGGTAAATCTCCTCGGCATCGATGAATATTTCTTTACCTGATCCCATGCGCGATTGGGTGCAATCTCAAATTGAAGATGGTATGTACGGAAGCAGTAGTGACTATGCCCGAGATTTGATTCGTCGTGACCAGGGTAATCGTCGGCAACAACGATTATTGCAAGCAGCTATTACAGAAGGTCTAGCAAGCGGAATAAGTGACAGCTCAATGGAAGACGTTCTAAAAGAAGCACAAGCAAGACTGGCAGGACTTAATACAGATTAAAAAAACCGCGTTAGCCGACGAGGACCTGATTGAAATTTTTATATATAGCAGTCAGAACTTTGATCGATCAAAAGCCAAAAGCCAAAAGCTATTACACTGAAATGCATTATGCATTTTTGTTTTTGCCGATAATCCACTTGCTTGACCTGAACGTAATGAGTTTGAACCCTCAGTTCGCATACATAGCCATGGTAAGCATTTAATCATCTACACAATTGAAGATAAATATATTCTGATTGTGCGAATAATTCACAATAGAATGAATGTTAAACAGCATATAGGAAGCCATTGAAAATCCAACGCTGCCGGACCATTATATTTGCCCCTAAATAATATATAGATCAGGGGCCTCTCAAAGTTCGTCACTGATGAAAATATCAGAATGCTTTCTGCTACCTAGCCACCAGCACCAACAAAGCAGTTAGCCATCAGTAGAGTCGTTAATAGTTGGAGTCATTTACGCCTATTTTTCTAACCATTTAACTCAATTCCTCGACCCCATTGTCCCATATAAAACCGTTCATTGAGCAACGCTCTGGAACGTGCGGCTAATTCGGCCTCCTTAAAATCCTCATCAAGCACCTCCACCTTTGCCTGATAGCCCAAGGCCATCATCGACATCGGCTTGCAATCACTTGGAAGATTAAAAACCTCACTGGCCTTATCAGCATCGAATCCGCCCATTTGATGCACGCTCATGCCCATAGCTGTAGCTTGCAAGCTCAAACTAACGCTGGCGGCACCGGTGTCATAAGATGCCCAGCGATTAGGTTGTCCGTTATGATTAAAGTTTTCCATTGCAACAGCAAGTATCAACACGGGAGCATTTTTTGCCCACCGCCTGTTTTTTTCAAACAGGATTGCCAGCGCATTTTGCCAGCCGATTTCGTCCGTGGCTTTATTGCACACCAAAAAACGCCAAGGTTGGTCATTAAAACAAGAAGGTGCCCAGTGAGCAGCTTCCAGCAGAGCCAATAGATCATCATGACTTACCTGCTTATTTGGATCAAAAGCTCTGGGACTCCAACGCGCTTCGATTATATCGTTGATTTTAACTTGGGTTATTGCCGGTTTCTGTTGCATGTTCATGTCCTCTAAGTGTGAAAAATTGGAAGTTCTTGGATTTAAGTATGACCGTACAATTTATTGGTTTATGTTCTGTGATTTGGTAAGTTCAAAGACTCAGTTAATATAGCCTTTATCGTCACATCGCAAGCTCCACATCCTGAACAAGCGCCAGTTTCCCTTGAAATCAGATCCAATTCATTGATTCCTTGAGCCATAAGAGCTCTGACTTGCTCTTTGGTTGTTCCGCTACAGTAACAAATAAC
Organism: uncultured Methylobacter sp.; assembly: GCA_903832775.1. GTDB lineage: Bacteria > Pseudomonadota > Gammaproteobacteria > Methylococcales > Methylomonadaceae > Methylobacter_A. Next base: position 1,821 of record CAILCX010000080.1, read on the forward strand.
ATCGTCTTTTATATTAGTCATAGTATCTCAAATGCTTCTGGCATAGGCTGATGAATTGCCAGAGGTAAATTACAAACAAGCAACCAAGGCTCCAGACAAGTACCGTATCTATCGCATTAGGCCTTCAGGTTTGTTTGCCCCGATTGAAAATAGATTCTCGTCAAGGTTGATATAGTTTTATCAAATGTAGGTTAACTCTCCAATAGATAACTTAAGGCCGTGAACATGAAGGAATTACCAGGTGTTTTTTCTCTCATTGATGCTTGGATTCTGGCCTTAATTTGGGCCTCGGTAATACCGGCATGATTCGCCGCCAACATCAGCGATTTATAGGCATCCACTATATCAGTTGCAGTGATTTGATAACCATAACCTTGAGACATCCAGTAGAGTGCCGTCAGCCCCGCAGATACCGCAAAGTCTGGTTGTTTTTCAGCATAGTCGCGAGCCGCCCGCACCAGTGTTTTCGGATCAGTCGGCGATTTGCTGACCAACTCAATGGCTAAGTCGAACAAGCCTGCGTCTTTAGCCGCAGCAAACCATTTGCCTTCAGAACCGGGCTGACTGGCAACCAGATCACGCAAAATATCTGCCGCAGACTTATGGGGATATTTTTTGACGATAGCCCGAAACGTAGCCAAGTAGGTTGTGCCTTGGTTGGCGGCTAGTGCATAACGGTTGTAGGCTTCGTCTGATAGTCCCGATGACAGCAAGATTTCCTCACAAGCCTCAGCAATTGCAGACGCAGGGTCGTTGAGGCCTTTGTTATCTTCGGCATAGCGGATTGCTTCGGATTTTTTACCCTGGGCAACCAGTGCCTTGACGCCCCAACATCTATTCCACCACATTTTATAAGGTGCTTTATCCAAAAGTGTCAGTAAATCCTGGTAACGTCCGGCGGTATAAAGTGCGGAAAAACAGGCAGTCGTACCAGAGAAATGACCGTGACCGGAAGACTGCGGTGACCAAATTTGCTCAATTACCGGCAAGAACTCATCCGCCCAACGAGATGCCGTATCCGGTGTAGAGCAAAGTTCACCCCAATAGTCGCCTAAATATTCGATATAAGGTATCTGGTCATTTTGAATGGCATTCCACAAACGCTCTAACCAGCGGTCACGAACCGGTTGCTCTACCTGGGCTTTAGCAATAATCGGCACCAAGATTTCTATAGCCCGATTAACCATACTGCCTATAGCACCAGACGAGCTATCAACTTGTTCAATGGCAGGCGCTATTTTCTCCAAAAAGAGAACGGCACCTTCGGCAGCCAATACGGGGTCCTTCTTGGCTACTTGTTTGATTTCGGTTAACGCTTCTTTGATGCGTTGCATCGGTTTATCGGACTTCCAACCGAAGGCACTTTGACGAAACCGAGGTGCGAACTGCCATTTGTAGCTGTTCATAGTAGAGCGTTAGTAAATATTGCCCAGGAAATCATGCTTGCCAATCTCTACACCGTTATGTCGCAGAATCGCATAGACCGTGGTGACATGGAAATAGACGTTGGGCAGAACAAAGTCGTGCAGATAGGACGCACCGGTGAAGGTCACAGTTTTATCGTGCATGGGCAAGGCGATAGTTTTATCTTCTGAACCGTCTATCTGTTCGGGTTTGCAGGCCTCAAGCAGGGCAATAGTCTTATTGAGACGTGCTATGAGTTCTGGAAAGGTTGATTCATTATCTTCATATTTTGGTGGCTCTAAACCGGCAAGACGTGAAACTGCGCCTTTGGCAACATCAGTTGCAATTTGAACTTGCCGTGACAACGGAAACATATCCGGGTACAGACGTGCGTTGACCAGAACCGATGGATCAATTTTCTTTGCCTCGGCATGAGCCGCCGCTTTTTCGAGGATCGCCCGTAAATTGGTCAGACTGCGGGTAATCGGTGGCACAGATGCAATATACATAGAATTCGACATTAGGTTCTCCTGAGTCAGTGAGGTGATTATTTTTTTCTAGGCAGCAGAGTATCTGACATGTTCTAACTCAGGGCAAGAGAAAAGCAAATTTTAAAACTTGATCCTTACAAAGACAGTGATACCGTGATGACAATGCTGCTTGGATGATAGATTCAGACAGGTATGTGCATTAAAAGTTACACGCAATAAATTCAGGAAAGCTGATGAGTAAATCTATAGAGAGCAATGCGGCCGGAAATTTTTTTTTGCATCTGGTCAACCTGCCTTTTCATGAGGCGGGGCATATTGTTTTTCGACCGTTCGGAGCATTTATTACTTCCTTGGGCGGAACGCTTGGGCAACTTTTAATGCCGCCAATTTACATGGGCGTGTTATTAGTCAAACCCCGCGATCCTTTTGGCACATCAGTTGCGTAATGGTGGTTCGGTGAGATCTTCCTTGATATTGCTCTTTATATGAACGATGCACGAGCTGCGCAGTTGCCGCTCTTGGGAG
>CAILCX010000081.1 GCA_903832775.1 uncultured Methylobacter sp.
ACCACCAGCGACTCCCAAACCATCAATCGCGAACACATTGTCGCCCAGCTTGTTTGCAATATCTGCTACCAAAGTCGTCATTGCAGTTTCCGGGTAATCCTGTGGAAACAGCAATTTGGTTTGCACATCATCTTGACTTGCCCTAAAACCCAGCTGTACCGGTGCCGGAATTTTATTGCCATTAAGGCGTTGCTGTATGTCAGACTCGCCAATGCCCAAGGTTTTGATGGTGACTAATCGTGGCGGCTTTAACAAAAATCGATTTGCCAACGTTGGCCCGATAGATTCTTCAAACAAATGGCGCATTTCTGTCGGTACGCCCGGCGAAAACGCAAACCAGCAGCGTCCAACTTGCAAGGAAAATCCCGGAGCGGTTCCCCATGCATTATCAATTCGTTCTGCACCTTTTGGAAATAATGCCTGTTTGCGATTTGCTTCGGGCATAGCGCGATTTCTTATGTCGAAAAAACGTTTGATTTGTTCATAAGCGACAGCGTCAAACTCCAGCGGCAGATCAAAGGCTTTGGCCACCGCCTCAGCGGTCAAGTCATCGCTGGTAGGACCGAGTCCACCGGTACAGATACAGCAATCGGCACGTGTCGATATTTCACGTAACAAAGTGACTAAATCATCCAGCTTGTCGCCGACCGCAGTATGCCGGGTTACCGTAAAGCCCAGCGTAACCACCTGCTCTGAAAGCCAGGCGGCATTGGTATCAACGGTTTGACCGGTAACGACTTCTTCGCCTTGAGAGAATATTTCCAGAGTTGGGTTCATTATGTTAATTTTAAGGTAACTGTCAAAGCCACTAATCGATTGTAAAATAGTATATTGGCCATTCTTTGATCTCCATCCATCGCCTTTCATTCTCCAATCTCAAAGCACCATGCTTGATGCTCCACTCTTCACCCTTTGCTTATCAGCTTTGAAGCTCCGAGCTCGAACTTCCACCATTGAAGCTTGATCCTTGGGCCTTCATCCTTCTAAATTCGAGTATTTTTCACCTTTAGCCACCCAATTATTCAAACAGGTGATGAGCATTTGTGGATTAACCGGCTTGGGAACAAAATCATTCATGCCCACGGCATAATAACTCTCCTGCTCTTCTTGTGTGACCCCGGCCGTTAGGGCAATAATCGGGAGATTAGCATATTTTGCCTGCGTCCGAATGATACGTGTTGCCTCTATTCCGTCCATGACCGGCATTTGCACATCCATCAGGATGACGTCAAACTCTTGCTGTTCAAGTAAATCCAAAGCTTCCTGGCCATTATTTGCAATAAAAACCTCAACACCGGAAAACTTGAGAAACTCACTGACCACTTTCTGGTTAATTCGGTTATCTTCAGCCATTAGAACTCGAATTCCCTGTAGATTGAAACCCGCTTTCTGTAAATCTTGCGCCAACTCGCCTTCTTTAAGTCGGGCACGATAACTGATTTTTTTTACACTTCCCTGAACTGCAAGGTCGAGTTCAAGCTCAAATCGAATAGATGTTCCGCGATTTGGCTGACTGCTAATGGAAAATTCTCCACCCATCAGTCGCAACAAACTTTGACTAATCGATAAACCCAAGCCGGTGCCGCCAAATTTCCTGGTCACCGAACCATCAATCTGACTGAAGGGTTGAAAAAGCTTATTAAGGTCTTCTTTAGCTATGCCTATGCCGGTATCCTGAATAATAAAACCGAGAATAATACCGCCCGTTTCATGCTTTTTAAAGCCTATCCTGATTGCAACATAGCCGTGCTCGGAAAACTTGATAGCGTTCCCCAACAGATTGGAAATAATCTGCTGAATACGCATGGCATCACCGATCAGGTTACGGGGCGTGTCCGGATCAATTTCGATAATAAAATCAAGCTGCTTGGCATTCGCGCCCTCTTCAAACAGATTTCGCAAATTATCCAGCACCAAATCCAGATCGAAGGGATTATGCTCAATTGTCATCCGCCCGGCTTCAAGCTTTGAAAAGTCCAGGATGTCGTTAAGAATGCTAAGCAGACTATGGGAAGACGTATATATTTTGCTGAGATAATCCCTGAGATCCGGATCTGTCGGCAGATTCAGCGCTAACTGAGCCAGACCGATGATACCGTTCATTGGCGTGCGTATCTCGTGACTCATGTTTGCCAAAAACTCGGTCTTAGAGCGGGCGACCTGCTCAGCCAAATCTCTAGACTCTCTAAGTTCCTGTTCAACTTTTACCCGCTCCCTGATATCACGAAAAAAGCCGGCTATAAACTCACGTCCGGCATAGCGTATATAATTAGCCGAAACTTCTACCGGAACGATGTCACCACCAGCAACAAGATGTTTGCTGTAAAAAGTCAAATGACCGTTCTGCTTAATGTCTAACCAAAAGGTGGCGAGCTTTGCCGAATCAATCTCCGTATCCCAGTCTGTTACGCGCAGAGATAACAATCTTTCTCTTGAAACACCATAATGACGACAAGCCGCGTCATTAGCAAAAACCATCCTGAAATCATCTTCTACATCGATAATATAAATAGGATCTTCACTATATTCAATCAAGGTATTAAGCATCTTTAGCTCCTGATCCTGCTTATGCAGTTTCTCAGAGGCCGTATTTAATGCGGAAAAAAGATGCTGCAATTCAGAGACTGAAGAAACTTGCTTGAGAACCTGCCCATGTTTTTCAGGTAAAATGCCGGCAAATTCCGTGGCACGCCTAAGTTGCTCTATAGGGCGGTGTAAGGCTATGACTACGACAAGCATCGATAACACCACCGCCAGAATGGCGACAAATACGGTTTCCTCCAAGATCTTGTGCTGTGTCGCGGTAATCTGATCCATTGGCATGTCAGAGCGCACCCACCCAATAACATTGCCGGCATTAATTGGTGCCCAAGTGACAATATGATTGCCTTGTATCAAGGGAAGTACCCCGATTTTAACTGGAAGCTCCACAGTACCCCCATGAAACAATTCCCAACTTTCACTTTTAACATTCCATCTCGCCTCGACTATAACATTGCCTTTAGCAGTGGCAACCAGAAAACTGTCTAAATTAAGATGGGTAGTAAATTGAAAAATGGTCTGGTCAATACCGCCATAATTTTTAATAATGAGATCGGACGCGAGCGCTGTTGCAAGTCCGGTCGTGATTAAATACGATTCCCGATGCGCTGATTGCGTTGCCAGCTCACCTTGTTCGTAAGCAACATAAGCGCCAAGCGCAAATACTGACAACAGCGAACCCATGGCCCCCGCAAGGGCCAGGCGAACAAAAAGACTTTTAGATTTGGAAATCAATCGCCGCCAATCACTGCAAATTTTTCAAGACCAAGCGCTTCGAGTGAGTGGTAATCTCGGGCGTAATCAGCTGGCACCGGAATCGGCATTTGGATGGCATCAAACAGCGCCGCATTGGCCGGATCAGTTGCCAGTTGAATAAAAGTTTCGAGGACTTTGATACGCACTGCTTCAGGTATGCGCGGGTTTACGGCCAAAGGATGTGGCGCTGTTTTTGGCGTGACATATAGCACCTGTAACTGGTCACTTACATCTTTAGGTTCTCTCTGAAAGGTGTTATTGATTCCACCTCCTGCAGCCACGTCTCCGAGCAAGACGCTTCGATAGACATTGCTGTGCGTTTTGACATAATTGGTTGTAATAGTAATATTTTGTTGTGCCAGCAACGCCCGCATAAAAAGCGAAGCGGCGAAAGCATTGGGCGCAGGGAAACTCAGCGTTTTACCTTTAAGATCTTCCAGAGATTTTATTTCACCGCCTTTTTTGACAACCAGAATACCTTCAAGCATGTTTTTTGAATCCCGTAACAAGGGAATGTAGCCTTTATCACGTTTAGCGACAATTATATGATAAGGGTTCATATAAGCGAAATCCGGCGTACCTGAAGCGATCGCCTGTTCAAAAGCGGGAATACTGGGCTCGACATTCAACTCAAATTCCAGTCCTGTCGCCGCTGCCAATTTCTCCAAAACCGGTGCCCAGGCTTTATGTGTCGCGACCGGAGTCAGTTGAGGCACAATATAGACGCTATAAGGCTTGGCGGCCTCATCTGCAGCCATCGTTAATCCGGATGCCAGAAGACCGAAGATCAGATATAAACCAAAATGAAAAGATAACAGGAATTTATACATTTTTAGGCCAATCAGTAAGTTATTAGAAATGGGATAATTTTAACCTTATTCATAAACAAGAGTCATTTATTCTAAAGCACACGAAAATTGGCTATGCCTCAAGCTCAACTGCCATCGAATAGGTATTTATACGCATTGTCTATCTTTATTCATAATATTAAAATCAATCAGTCATAACTGATGTTAAGCGGTACTCCTTCATAATCCCGTTTGCTGCGCCCAACAGCAAAGCTTTTACCTGAGAACCTCATGACCTTGACTCAGATAATATCCAGCAATGAATCTACCCGATTCAATGGAACAGCATTCTCCTAAAGGAAATTCCATGAGCGCTCACGATCAAGACCTTCCTGTTATTACAGACGACTGGACAAAACAACTCACAAATCCTCATCGTTTATATGGCCGGGAAGAAGCGGCAAGCATCCTCAATAATACCTTTAATCGCATTTGTTATGGTGAAGGAGAAGTGGTCCTGATTCCTGGCAACTCAGGGACGGGGAAGACCTCACTGGTTAAAGAACTACAAAATCCGGTAATGAACCGAAATGGTATTTTTCTTCATGGCAAATTTAACCAATACCAACAAAATATCCCCTATTTTGCGTTCCGTCAGGCATTGACTGAACTTGCCTGCGAATTAGGATCTGAAGAAGACGTCATCCGACAACAATGGCAACGCTCACTAAACAAGGCGTTAGGCTCCCTGGGCCAATTATTGCTTAACTTTATTCCAGAATTCAAGAAAGTTCTCGGTCCCCAACCACCGGTAGCGAAAATCAGTCCCCTAGAGGCAAAATATCGTTTTATCAGTGTCATCCAAAAACTTATGGAAACCTTATGCCGCGCAGAGCATCCTGTCGTTTTATTTATAGATGACTGGCAGTGGGCAGACCCTGCTTCTTTGGAACTGCTTAAGCAACTCCAAATCAGCTCCACCCTCCGTTACCTGCTGGTGATTATTCCATACAGGGACAACGAAATAGACTCTAATCACCCACTGGTTACTATTATTGATGAACTTCGTCATCAACATGTTCCCATCAGCATTATCGAAATCAAAAACCTGAGTCTAAAAGATGTGCAAACCTGGATAACAGATGTGCTACAACCCTCAGTCGAAAACCCAAAAGGCCTGGCCAAGTTTATCTACCAGCAGACCCGGGGGAATCCATTTTTTACTCAAGCCTCTTTGTTATTTCTCAATAACTACAGCTTGCTTAACTTCGACCAGGGCAATAAATGTTGGCGATGGATAAACAAAACTAATGACGTTGACAAATTACCCGACTCGATTGCCAATCTTTTTCTCCACCAGTTATTACGTCTGGGCCCAGAAAGCCAAATATTGCTTAGCAAAGCCGCATGTCTGGGCAACCGCTTCAATCTTGACAACCTGGCTGTAACCTGCAAACTGAACACTAAGCAATGCCTGGCCCTGCTTCTCGACCATTCCAGCATGGTTATACCGACTAGCGCTGACGGCTTTAGCAGTGCTTCATCCAGACAAGAAGCCGATCAATGGTTCAGGTTCATCCACGACCAAGTCCAGCAAGCCGCCTATAATTTAATTCATGTCAATGAGCGGCCTGTTACCCATCTGGAAATTGGCAGACTAATTCTTGCTAGCCTTGATCCGGTTCAACTGAGCCATCGCCTGTTTGAAGTGGTTAACCACATTAACCTCGGAAAACTATTGATTATTGATCTCACTGAACAAGTCCAGGTAGTAGAACTGAATGTGGCAGCTGCGCGCAAGGCTTGGACTGCAACAGCCTACAAAGAAGCGCTTCAGTATCATCGCTCGGCTGGCTATTTTCTGACTATTCCCGACTTTGGCGAATACCTGTGGAGTAACCACCGTAAACTGGCATTGTCACTCTTTAAGGAATGGGCAGAGAATGAGTTTCTCGAAGGGGATGAGCAAGAGGGCAATCTACTCATTAATCAAGTCTTCGTTCATGCCGAAAATGCCCTTGAAAAAGCGGAAGCGCTCACTGTATTGATCCTCCAGAACACACTTAAGGCCCGTTATCGGGAAGCCATTAACGCTGGCAGACTCGCCTTGGCCGCATTTAAAATCTTCCTGCCAGAAGACAATTATGAAGCGGCCTGTGATGAGGAAATCAAGCAAGTACGCAGCATTCTTGAGCAGCGCACAATCGCCTCGCTGAGCGACTTGCCGGTCATGAGTGATCCTGAAATGCACATGATTGTAAAAATCCTCATTACTATGGGACCGCCTTGTTATCGTTCGCACCAGAAGCTTTGGGGAGTCATCGTATCTAAAGTGGTCAGCCTTACTCTCAGGTTTGGCAATGTCAAGCAGATAGGTTATAGCCATCCAGCCTTCGCCGGTCTGCTTTGCTGGGTTGCCAATGATCAGGCCAATGCCTTGGAATTCGGCGAACTCGCCTCTAAACTCATGTCCGAAGTTTTTCATTCGCCTTCCGCCCGAAGCGTCTATGCACTGATGATAGGAAGTTCGGTACGGCATTGGCATCACCACCTTACAAAGGGCAGTTCAGATTATGCCGAAGCCTGTGAGATAGGCTTGCAATCAGGCAATTTGCAATACACCGCTTACGCCCTGGGCCATGATATGTATTGCAAATTTTATAGTGGCTGCCCCTTAGATGCCTTGATAAGAATATCGCAAAAATCCTTAGCCTTTAGTCGGACACGGTTCAATCAATGGGCTATCGACCTTCTGGAAGGCGGGTTGCGAATATTTTCCCTCCTGTCGATTCCGGATCAGGAAACCCTGGCTTACGAATTTCCACAGGAAGATGACTACCTTAAACTGCTTAAGTTACACCAAAATATTCAGGTAGTGTGTATTTACAAGATTATGAAGGCTTTCTCCCTAATGTTACTGGGTCGATACGACGAAGCCCTGGAAATATCCACTCAAGTACAACCAATTCTATACACCGTGGGCATGCAAGGACTACTGCCCTGGCCGGAATCTGTAATGACTCGTTTACTCATCTTAACTGCCCTGCCAAAAAATCAAGATCTAAATTTACAGACACAACGCGACATAGAACTGACCGGCAGCCTCGCTCAACTTCGTCACTGGGCAGATTCCTGCCCGGAAAATTTCGAGCCTCTTTATCAACTGGCCGCCGCAGAACTGGCTCGGCTTGAACTAAGATACGAAGATGCCATGATATTTTATGAACAAGCTGTCGCCGGTGCCAAGGACGGAGGCTTTATCCAGTGGGAAGCAATTACAAACGAGCGGATTGCGCGTTTCTGGTCAGAGCAAGGTAATATTTGGCTGACTCAAAATTATTGGCAACAGGCCTATAATTGCTATAACCAATGGGGCGCAAAATCAAAACTCTGGGCCATGGAAGTCGAATATCGTCAGTGGCTAGAGGCCGCGATGCCTTCAGTCTCTGCATCCGGTGACAGCAAAACTAAACAGATACGCACTGACCTTTTGGAAAAACAGATCCAGTTCCTTAATGAAGGTGGATTAAAGGATACCAACGCTGACAGGCAACCCATGGCTGAAAGGCAAGCCGTAGAATTTGAAATTGCTACCGAACACCTGCGAGCCGAAGTCACAGAACGTAAACGTGTGGCAATAAAATTGCAGTTGGCAAAGAATTCAATTGAAGAAGGTTTACTAAATGAACGCTTGCTTATGGCGGCCATTGTTGAATCCTCAGAAGACGCCATCATCTGCAGGACCCTGGATGGCATCATCACCAACTGGAACAGAGGCGCTGAAAATATTTTCGGCTACTCGGCAGAGGAGATACTAGGGCAATCCATTCTGGTTTTGATTCCTTCTGATCTCCTCAATAAAGAAAAAGACTTGCTTGCCTCTATCCTGCAAGGTAATTCCATTAAGCATTATGAGACCATCAGACTTTGTAAAGCCGGTAATAAAATAAACGTTTCAATCACTGCCTCACCGATCCGGGATAAGAACGGGCAAATCATCGCCATTTCAAACATTGCCCACGATATAACAAGCCGAAAAGTTAATGAATCTAATCTTCGCCTTGCAGCCAACGTTTTTACCCATGCACGGGAAGGTATCATGATCACCTCACCGGATGGAAAAATCGTGGATGTCAACGAAACCTTCTTGCATATAACGGGCTATAACCGCGACGAAATCCTGGGACAGACTCCTCATATTTTGAGCTCCGGCCGTTATGACAAGCAATATTACTCCAACATGTGGCGAGATTTAACCGAGAAAGGGCATTGGTATGGTGAAATCTGGAACCGAAAAAAAAATGGCGAGGAATACGCTGCCCTGCAAAATATCAGTGTAGTGCGCGACGCTCAGGGCAATATTCAGCAGTTCGTGTCTTTGTTTTCTGATATCACTATGCTAAAAACCCATGAAAAAGAGTTAGAGCATATCGCTCATTACGATGCGCTGACCGGACTGCCTAATCGCATCCTGCTGGCCGACCGACTGACGATGGGCCTAACACAAACTCAACGGCGCCAAAAACACTTAGCAGTCGTCTATCTCGACTTGGACGGTTTTAAAGTCATAAATGATAGTTACGGTCACCATATTGGCGATCAGTTACTCATAGACATAGCCTCACGGATGAAACAGGCCTTACGGGAAAGTGACACACTAGCACGCTTGGGCGGAGACGAGTTTGTCGCGATACTGGTTGATCTGGATACTATTGATGCCTGTGTACCCATGCTTACCCGTTTGCTGGCATCGGCTTCACTACCAGTTTGTGTCGACAACCTCAGTCTTACCGTCACCGCCAGTCTTGGCGTGACGTTCTACCCGCAAGCCGAAGACATTAGCGCAGATCAACTGCTACGCCAGGCAGATCAAGCCATGTATCAAGCCAAATTATCCGGTAAAAATCGTTATCATACCTTCGATGCCCAAATGGATAGAAATGCCCGGGGCCTGCACGAAAGCCTCGAGCGTATCCAGGAAGCCCTGTCAAAACAGGAATTTGTGCTCTATTACCAGCCTAAAGTAAACATGAGACAGGACAGTATTATTGGATTAGAGGCGCTGATACGCTGGCAACATCCAGAAAAAGGTCTCTTACCGCCACTGGTATTTCTGCCTTTGATAGAAAATCACTCACTGTCTGTCGAAGTGGGTAATTGGGTACTCAAAACAGTGCTGACCCAGATGGAGCATTGGCGTACTGTCGGAATAAATATTCCGATCAGCGTTAATATCAGCGCACGCCAAATACAGCAGTCAGATTTCGTCGAGCGTTTGCGCACTTTGCTGGCAGCGCACCCTGACATTATGCCCTGGAACCTGGAACTGGAAGTACTTGAAACCAGTGCGCTGGAAGATTTGAGCCAGGCTACTCGGGTGATCGACGCCTGTAAAGAAATCGGTGTAAATTTCTCTATGGATGATTTCGGAACCGGTTACTCTTCGCTAACCTATCTGAAACGTCTCCCGATATCGACCATAAAGATCGACCAAAGCTTCGTGCGTGACATTCTTACCGACCCAGATGATCTTGCCATTCTGATTGGAGTAATGGGTTTGGCTAATGCCTTCGGTCACCAGGTTGTCGCTGAAGGGGTTGAGTCAGTTGAACACGGTATATTGCTGCTAAAACTTGGCTGCGAATTGGCCCAAGGTTACAGTATTGCCTATCCAATGCCGCCACAAGAACTGCCCGGTTGGTCGGCAGCCTGGCACATTGACCCAAGTTGGGTCGATGTGCCTTCTCTTGACCCCAATGATTTACAACTACTCTTCGCCATCATCAACCAGCGGGCTTGTACCTTGTCCGTCGAAACATATCTCAAGGACAATAATAAATCTTCGTTGATACTAGATCCCCACCTGTGTCGCTTCGGCAAATGGCTAAGTGGCGAGGGTCAGGCGCGCTATGGCGGTCAACCTGCTTTTCAAACCATCACCGTACTGCACGCAAGAGTGCATGCCCTGGCTAAAAAACAGAATGAATACAAAACCAAAGTGCCGGTTCGGCAGTTAAATACTCAATTAGCCAAACTCAATACCTTACAGAACACCATCTATAAACAAATAAGCATTCTGGAACAAGGTGTACCATAATTTTCAAGGTGCGCACGGCACGCCCTAAAAACCTGATCAAATCATAACTGTGCAGGTCACTTTTATAAGCCATAAAATTTGCGCTTACGCCAGAAAGTTGCACGGCTCATACCCAGCAATCTTGCCGCTTCCGTAACCCGCTCATTGCTTTGTTGCAAAGCTTTCCGAATAGCCACTGATTCTTCCAATTCCGACAATGGCTCACTCTTCTGAATTGGCTGATTAATTGCATGAGGTTCTCTAAATTCAGGCGGCAATTCCGACAAACGTAAAACCGTTCCGCGACCAACGGCAAATGCATATTCAACAACATTATGCAGTTCCCTGATATTGCCAGGCCAGTAGTAATCCAGCAAAACCCGCATCGCTTGAGGCTCTATCTTTTCGATCTTCCTGAAATTGGCCCCATTATGTTGCTGGATAAAATGCCAAATCAACAAACTGATGTCTTCCCGACGTTCTCGTAACGGCGGCAAAAAAATCGGCACCACTCGCAAGCGGTACATTAAATCCTCACGGAAACGCCCGCTTTTCACTTCTTCCCTGAGCGATCGGTGTGTTGCAGCGACAATTCGCACATCAACATCAATGGAACGGTCGCCGCCCACCGGAATATAGTTTCTTTCCTGTATCACTCTGAGCAACTTGGCTTGCAATTCCAGCGGCAATTCAGCTATTTCATCCAGAAACAAGGTTCCGCCCCGCGCCCGTTGAAACAGCCCACTATGATCTTTAATCGCCCCGGTAAAAGCGCCACGCATATGGCCAAACAATTCGCTTTCCAACAAATTGCTGGATAAGGCCGCGCAATTAATTGCCAAAAACGGGGCATTTTGTCGGCCACTTAAATCGTGAATGGCTCTGGCAACCAATTCCTTGCCGGAGCCACTCTCACCTCTGACCAAAACGGTAGCTTCGGTTTCCGCCGCATTCTGAATAATTTGAAATACTGCCTGCATGGCCGGGGAGCGACTGAGGATGCCCTGAAAACTTTGCGGCGTTTCAACCTGAGCTGCAGGTGAAACAATTTTTGAAACCTGCTCTGTGTTTAAAAAAACCATGCCTATACCGCCTGCAAAAGCTCCGGCCTTGTCCTGAAAAATCTGAACAAAATTTTTAACTTCGCTGGTATGGCCTTCGGGATGGCTAAACTTTAGCTGCACCTCTTTATTTTGACTGTTTTCGGTAATGGCAAAGTCCTTCGTACAATGTTTGCCGACAAGTTCCTCTGACTTTAGTCCCGATAACTGTTCAAGGCCAGGACTCCAATAAAGTATCCGTTGTTTTTTATCGAGCACATAAAATCCCGAACACCCACAGCAAGCCAACATCTTTGAAAAAACAGTTGCACTGTCAAATTGCGCTAGCCACAAAATAAAGGATTTGGAAAATGATTCCGACGGTTTTGAATGTATCATTATTTGTTTCATCACTGGTTAATATTGTTTCACTGAAACAATACATGAATTGCTTTAAAAGCACAAAATACATAACACATGAATAAAAGTCAGATGAGTTAAAACGCTAATTTTAGCCTAAAATAATTGACAATCAGGTCTCTGATCGGCAAGATAATTATCTAAACTCATATATTTTGTAAGGAAAAAGCTCGTGAAACCAAATAAAATTAAATCGACTTTACTGAAACCTCATAAATCAAAACTGCTTACAGTTTTGATATCAGGCCTATTGTTGACACCGTCAGTCAACGCAGAAATAACACTTGGCTTATTTGCGGGAAAATCATTTGTCGACAACGGCGATTTAAATTTGAAACAAGGTAGCACCAATCTGGATTTTAAGGATGTCAGTTGGGAAGACAATTCTTTTAAATCCCCAATTTTTTATGGCGCCCGCATTGGTTATTGGTTCAAGGAATCGCCAAACTGGGGCGTATCCGTTGATTTTAGTCATCTGAAAAACTATCTGATAGATAGTAAAACCGCAGCGGTTAGCGGCGTTAATAACAACGTTCCAGTTAACGGTAGCCAAGTTATTAACACTACCGCCCTTAAAGATTTTAATATGTCTCACGGCTTGAACACGCTGACTTTTAACGGTCAATATCGCTGGTTCCCTACTGGCCAGCGAGATAACACCCTGCTCGGTCGCTTACAACCCTATACCGGCTTAGGTGCCGGCTTTAGCATTCCCCACGTCGAAGCGACGGTTAATGACATTAAAACTTATGAGTATCAATGGGGAGCAGGCCCGGTAGTCAATGGTATGTTAGGTTTCAATTATGATATTTACAGCTTCATCTCCGGCTTTGCCGAATACAAATTAACCTATGCCAGCGTGGAAGCTAACTTGAAAGGTGGTGGCACGATCAATACCGAAACCGTCAATCACCAGTTGATCGTAGGCTTGTCGGCACATTTTGATATTTGATCCCGATAATAATGTAGGGTGTCTAAATCCACGCTTAAACACCCTACAGTTTTAATCTTAACTTTCTGAACCACCCCGCTTGTTTCATTCACGTTTCATGAAACAAAAAAGCACTTCACTGAAACATTAGTGAAACACTGAAACAAAACAACAAGCCCTGACGATTTCCTATAACCTTGAAAAGGCTGTGTTTACAAGTTTGGCACAAGGCTTGCTTAATCCTAATTATAACAAACACAAAACAGGAGAGACACCATGCTATTCAAACAATTATT
Source organism: uncultured Methylobacter sp. (assembly GCA_903832775.1). GTDB lineage: Bacteria > Pseudomonadota > Gammaproteobacteria > Methylococcales > Methylomonadaceae > Methylobacter_A. The sequence continues at coordinate 12,849 of CAILCX010000081.1, forward strand.
TGATCAGGAAACCTGGACTTACACTTATTTAATTGCTGACCCCATCAGCAAAGACGCGGTACTTATCGATCCGGTCAACACACATATTGATGAGTATATCGCCTTGCTTGAAACGCACGGTTTAACTTTAAAATACACACTGGAAACGCATGTTCATGCCGACCATATTACAGCCGGCGGTTTGTTACGCCAACGCTTGGGTGCACAAACCGGTGTCAGCCAGCTTTGTGGTGCTGAAACAGCCGACATCCAAATTCAGGACGGTGATGTTTTCGAATTCGCAGGCAGCGAATCAATTAAGGTAATAGCAACACCAGGCCACACACCCGGCAGTATTTCTTTTTTATGGCGTGACCGCTTGTTTTCGGGTGATGCATTGCTGATCGGTGGTTGCGGACGCACTGATTTTCAAGGTGGCAACGCCGGTGCGCAATATGACGGTATCACGCAACGTCTATTTACCCTGCCGGATGAAACACTGGTTTATCCAGGCCATGATTATCAACAACGCTGGGTGAGCAGCATCATGCAAGAGCGTACCACCAATCCGCGTCTGGCCGGAAAATCACGGGAACAGTTCATCGAAATTATGAATAACCTGAATTTACCAAAACCTCGTTTGATTGACGAAGCGGTTCCCGCCAACCGTTATTGCGGCCTGGATGAGAACGAACGTCAAGATGCAGTAGCGTTGCGCGACGAAACTCAACCCTTGCGTGTCACCACAAAAACCGAGGATCTGGTAACGGCTGCCAAACAACACATCACTGAAATTGATGTTGCGAAAACAAAACAATTCCTTGCTGAAGGGCAGATGATCTTGATCGATACCCGCGAAGAAAGCGAATACGCTGCCGGACATATAGACAATGCAGTTTTGCTACCGCGAGGCGTACTGGAATTCAAGATCGGTAAACTACCCGAACTGGCGGATAAATCCAAAGGTATCATTATTTATTGTCGTACTGGCGGTCGTTCTGCAATGGCGACTCAGACTCTGCAACAATTGGGGTACACCAATGTCCTGTCCATGGCGGGCGGTTTTGAAGCCTGGAAAGCCAACCTATCCTCTTAAGTCGTCAATATTAAAGTGTAATTCGATTTTTCTGTTGTATCTGATCGAGTCAGGGTTACACTTAATCGCTGGAAAAAGACCATCAAATAAAGCGAAGACCGGTACACGACAAACTATGGATTTTATCGTGTACCCAACTCTTCCATTAACTTTCTAAACAAGAGGATTTTATGAGCAATCAACACCACACCTTACTTATCATCGGAGGCGGCGCAGCAGGCGTTTCCGTAGCCAACAATATGCGTCGTCAAAATGTCACGATTGACATGGCCATTATAGAACCTTCAGAAAAGCATTATTATCAGCCCGGTTTTACCATTATTGGCGGCGGCGCTTATACAATGAAAAAAACCACCCGCAACGAAGCCGATTTAATCCATCCCAGTGTTAAATGGATTAAAGACTTTGCCGAATCTTTTCAGCCCAATGACAACAGCATCACCTTACGTTCAGGCGACACTATCACTTATGACTATCTTGTAGTCTGTCCCGGCTTGCAACTGGATTGGGACAAAATTGAAGGCTTGAAAGAAACAATCGGTAAAAACAATGTATGCAGCAATTATTCTGCCGACACTGTTGAATATACTTGGGAATGCATACAAAACCTGCAATCCGGCACCGCTTTATTCACGCAACCACCCATGCCAATTAAATGTGCCGGCGCGCCACAAAAAATCATGTATCTAGCCGCAGATCGCTTCCGCAAGAAACGCATTCTGGACAAAATGAACATTGAATTTTGCAATGCTGGCCCGGTGTTGTTCGGTATTCCCTTTTTCGCCAAAGCCTTGCATAAAGTCGTAGCCGGCTATGGCATTAAAACCAATTTCAACCACAATCTGGTAGCGATTGACGGCCCTGCAAAGACCGCCATTTTTGAAACCACCGACGCCGATGGCAAAAAACAACGGGTCAGCAAAGCTTTTGACATGATTCATGTCACGCCACCACAAAGCGCCCCGGACTTTATCAAGAAAAGCCCCTTGGCCAATGCCGCTGGCTGGGTCGATGTTAATGACAAAACACTGCAGCACAATAAATACACCAACATTTTTGGTTTGGGTGATGCGACTTCAACACCCAATGCCAAAACCGCAGCGGCGGTACGCAAACAGGTGCCGGTCCTGGTTGACAACATTCTGAACCTGATGAATGCCAAAGCCGTTGAAGAAAAATATGATGGTTATGGCTCCTGCCCGCTCACCACGTCTTTAAGCACGGTGATGTTGGCAGAGTTTGCTTATGGCGGCAAAGTTACGCCGTCGTTTCCCTGGTTAGATCCACGAAAAAACCTGTTTATCTGGTGGATAGGCAAAATAGCCGGCTTCCCCTGGATGTACTGGCATTTAATGATCAAAGGTTACCGTATCGATATTCCGCACATGGAAGGTTATGCAAAACGTTTTACAAGTGAAGAATAACTACGTTACATAATTCCAAACTGTCAGGCATTCAGCTTACTTTTAGGAGAGCTATCTTCAAAACTCATCATTCCTGCACCGAATGCAGGGATGATGCCTAAAACTGTCTCAATCAAAACCACCACGACAAAACAGGAACCCAATACATGAAATACGACATCATGGCCTTTATGCTTAGCTGTCTAATGATATTGATTTATTATCTCTATCTGGCCAGGCGCACCCGCCGTGCCCCAGATTCCAGAGTTCACTCGCTAAACTACAGCGTTCGTGAACGCTGGGTAAAAATGATCATGAACAGCGATAAAATGGATATTTTGGCTGTTCAGACCTTGCGCAACTCGGTAATGGCAGCGAACTTCATGGCCTCGACCGCGATATTGCTGATTATCGGAACCTTGAATATCAGCGAAAGAATCGGACAATGGATGCTCACCTGGCATCTCAATAGTGTATCGGAAAACTTTTCCACCGAATTGTGGCAAATAAAGCTATGTTTATTAATGCTGGATTTTTCTATCGCGTTTTACTGTTTTTCAATGGCAATCCGCTTCTTTAATCATGTCGGTTATATGATTAATCTGCCCGTCGATAAAGCAACTGACGACTGCCTATATAAACAAACCTGCGTTTATTTAAACCGGGCCGGTGGTTATTATTCTTATGGCACACGCACTTTCTTTTTTAGCCTCCCGCTCATTATGTGGTTTTTCGGACCCTATTTTTTGGTGCTGGCGACCTTGGGACTTCTCCTGGGACTTGCCCGACTGGACAAAATGCCAAATTGGGCGCTTTCGACAAAATCGCCTAAATCTTAAGTCCGTTTTTCTTCTTTGTATGCTTTCCGAATAGGCTTATTCGGCTTTATGGAAAGTGATTTTGCTTGTTAAATCTGTTCACGACATACCCTGATAAATGATAGCTTTACTATAAGGTACCGCATGTTTAAAAAGCCCAACGAAATACTGGCGCTCAATCTGTTTGTTGTGCTTATGCACTTCAGTTTACCGGTTATGGCAAATGAATCCAGTCCGCCTAACATTCTGGCTAAAACCGCTCCAATCCATTCATTCACGCTAACTCAGGCCATCGAGTTTGCTCTTAGTAACAATCCTGACTTACAAATTGCAAGCGAACGGATTGCACAAGCTGAGGCGAATTTAGGCGTTGCGCTGTCCGTTTTCTATCCGGAAATTAGTGCCAAAGTCGGTTATGAAGATTCCAATAATCCGTCTCATGTTTTTTCAATGCTCGTTTCGCAACGCCAATACGGTGCCAATCAGAATATTAACAACCCGGGTTATTACCAAGACTTTCGACCCGAAATAACCGGAAAACTCTCACTGTTCCGTGGCGGTCAGGATTATCAAAACAGTAAAGCAGCGGAATTGGGTATTAGCGCTGCCGAATATGAACACTCGTCAATACGCAACGCATTGATTCAAGCGGTGACTGCCTCGTATTATGCATACCTGGGCGCCTTGGAAGCGCACAAGGTCGCACAAGAATCAATTTCGGCGCTTGATAGCGAACTGACTCAGACCCGTCAACAATACTCCGCCGGCACCGTTCTTAAAGCGGATGTGTTATCGCTGGAGGTAAAATCAGCCGAAGCACAAGATGCAGAAATCCGTGCCGGGCATGGCATCGAACTGGCTCAACTCGGTATCGCTAACTTACTGGGCCTATCAACCGACCAAACCTTTTCTGTCGCCTCGGAAACCTTATTAACCAAACCTGTTTTATCTGCATCGTTTAAAGACTTACTAAATCAGGCACTGCTCCAACGTCCGGAACTTAAAGCTGCCGCTAACCAGATAGAAATCAGGCAACACCAATTATTAAGTGAACAAGGCGCTTATCTTCCCAAAGCAGATGCTTATGTGAGTTACGGACAAGACAGCAAAACACCAGGCTTCTCAAGTCAAAAAGAAAATGTCACCGCTGGCGTTACCGTTGAAATGGCTTTATTTTCTGGCTTACAGACCCAGAACCGCGTCTCGTCAGCTCAACGAAAAGTCGCTGAAGCGATTGAACTGGAACGAAAAACAAAACTGGCTATTGAACAGGAAGTCAAAACATCCTTGATTAAACTGGACGAAGCCTTGGCTCGCATACGCGTCACTGAAACCTCCGTGACTGCCGCAAATGAAGTTTTAAGATTAATCAATGAACAACGGCGCGCCGAAACAGTAACGGTCACCCGTTACATCGAAGCCGAAGTTGCCAGAAATAAAGCCCGCGCCAACATCATTGCAGCCCACTACGAAGCACTGAGCGCTGAAGCCGCTTTGAAAAAAGCACTCGGCGATTGGAAATAAAGGAATACCCATGACACATAACACACAAAAAATCCTCAGTATTTTGGTTGCAGTTTTAACGCTGATTTTACTGCTACTCTATATGCAAGGCAGCTTCGTCGCTAAAGTCGCACCAGGAACTGTTGCAGATACTCAGGCTAAAGCTCTTCCCCCAAGTACGACGTCTGAAGTTGAAACAAAAACAGTGGATGATGTTTTGTTATGGCCAGGCACTGTTCATTCGCTGACTGTTACCAACATAGCCGCCAAACTCACCGCACGAATCATCGAAATCAAGGTTAAAGCCGGTGATCACGTCAAAAAAGGAGATATAGTCGCCCGACTTGATGAGCGCAATATTCAGGCAAAAGAACACCAAGCCCTCGCCGAAGTTGACAGTGCAAACGCACAGGAAAACCGCTCCAAAGCTGATCAGCAACGTATTGGCGCTTTGTACGAAAAGGAAGCCGCGACCCGTGAAAATTTCGATGCCGTTGTTGCCCGAGCCAAAGAAGCTCAGGCCCTAACCCGACTGGCCTTAAGCCGACTCAATGAAGTTCGAAGCTATCTGGAAGACACCACCTTACGCGCACCGTTTGATGGTCTTATTGTGCGTCGATTTAAAGAATCCGGCGACATGACTCTACCGGGCGAAACAGTGGCCACTCTTCAAACACCTCGGGGTTTAAGACTTGAAGCTGAAGTACCGGGCAATTGCGCAAGTCGCTTAACGCCAGGCATGGCCGTCAAGGTTCGTATAGATACTCTAAAAACAATCAGCATGGCACACATCGATGAAATCACCCCGGAACTAGATCCACAAACCGGCACCCAATTGGTTAAAGTCGTTTTGCCACAGCTGGAGGGCTTGCAGCCCGGTTATTTCGGTTGGCTGGAACAGGCTTGCGCACAACATGAAGCTCTATTGATTCCGGTCAGCGCCATCATTCATATCGGCCAACTCGAAGCCGTCAAAGTACTGACAGCCGGTAAAATCCTCATGCGGCATATCCGTAGCGCCAAGACCTTTGGTCAGCAGATTGAGGTCATCTCTGGTTTGCACGCTGGTGAAACCGTTATTACTGACCCACAGACACAGCCATGAGTGATTTGCCCCTTGAGCCGAAACGTGGTTTGACGACCAGGATTGTCAAACTCTTTACGATGTCACAACTGTCCATTCTGTTTCTGATCATCTCTTTGCTGGCCGGTGCCGCTGCACTGATACTTACGCCTCGTGAAGAAGATCCGCAGATTGTGGTACCGGTAATGGATGTATTCATCCATTACCCCGGCGCCTCCAGTGAAGAAGTCGAAAAACTGGTTGCCACACCTCTGGAGGTTTTACTCACACAAATTGATGGTGTCGAATACGTTTATTCAGTCTCCAAACCTGGCCTAGCGGTCGTTACGGTGCGCTATTTGGTCGGCGAGGAACGCGAAAATAGTCTGGTTAAAACGTGGGACAGAATGATGTCCAATCAACAGTTGATTCCAGCCGGTGTAAGTAACTGGACAGTTAAGCCTGTTGAAATCGATGACGTGCCCATTGTGTTGCTGACGCTCTCAGCCCAAAACAATAGTTACGATTCAATGGTTTTACGCCGATTTGCCGATGAAATGATAAGCTCGCTCAGAAGTGTCGCGGATGTCGGTAAAAGCTGGGTAGTCGGTGGCGAACATCGCCGCATTTCAGTATATCCGGATCCCGCACGTCTTGCCGCCTTTAGCATAAGCTTTGCTGAAATTAGCCAGGCGCTAAGCACAGCCAATGTGAATCTGCAAGCCGGGCACTTTGAACAAGGCAACCGGGAGTTTCAGCTCGAAGCAGGCCCGCAATACAGTAACGCCGATGAAGTTGCTGCGACCGTCATCAAAAGTGCTGACGGTAAGCCGGTTTATCTGCGCGATATTGCCCGAGTTGAAGACGGTCCGGCTGATGTTGATCATTACACCCGCATTGGTTTTGGCCCCGGCGTGAATAACATGCCAACCATTGGTAACGCCACCGGCCAACAGGCACACGCTGGTGAAGAACGTCAAATGGTCACCCTTGCTATTGCCAAACGTAAAGGCAGTAATGCCGTAAAGGTTGCCGAAGCTGTCATTGCAAGCGCCGAAAAAATGCGCGGCACCTTAATTCCCGATGACATCTTGATGACCATCAGCCGAGACTATGGTGAAACGGCGAATCACAAGGTTAACGAACTGGTAAAACACTTAAGTTTTGCAATCGTGATTATCGTGGTGCTACTGGCTTTCTCGCTGGGTCTGAAAGAATCGTTCATCGTCTCCATCGCCGTGCCGATGACGCTGGCCCTGACCTTATTATTCGACTATCTTTCAGGTTACACCATTAACCGTGTAACACTGTTCGCCTTGATTTTATCGCTGGGTTTACTGGTTGACGACCCGATAGTCGATGTCGAAAACATCCATCGCCACTATAAACTGCGTAAGGAATCGCCACTTAACGCACTACTGACTGCGGTTGACGAAGTCAGACCACCAACCATTCTGGCCACTTTTGCGGTTATTGTTTCATTCCTGCCAATGTTTTTTATCACCGGCATGATGGGGCCTTATATGGCACCCATGGCCTTTAACGTACCAATTGCGATGCTTGTATCTTTGGTGGTCGCTTTTACCGTGACACCTTGGGCCAGCTTCAAGCTGTTGCAAAGCGAATATCACAGCCATGACAATGAAGCACCGTTCGAGCTTAAACAAACTTTTATTTATAAGATGTACCGTGCCGCACTAGGACCCTTACTGGCAACATCAGGACGCGCGAAACTGTTTTTGCTGGTGGTCTTTATCGCCTTTGTCGGATCGACAATGCTGGCGGTCACTCGCGCCGTGCCACTTAAGCTATTACCGTTTGACAACAAAAACGAACTGCAGCTATTGATAGACATGCCGCGTGGCAGTACACTGGAACAAACCGATGAAGTAGCCCATGCCTTGGGCAATTATCTGTCCACTCTCAATGAAGTCACCGATTACGAAACCTATACCGGCCTGGCCTCACCGATGGATTTTAACGGTATGGTTCGTCACTATTATTTGCGTAGCGGGGGTTATGTCGGCGATATTCGCGTCAATCTACTGCCTAAAGATAAACGCGGGCAACAATCTCACGAAATCGCATTACGGATTCGACCTGAAATCGAGCGATACGGAAAACTTTATGGTGCCAATCTTAAAATTGTTGAGTTACCGCCCGGTCCTCCGGTTCTTTCAGGGCTGGTCGCCGAAATCTATGGCCCTGCAGAAGCGACTTTAGATAGTTTGATAGCTGTCTCTAAACGCGTAAGAGCCGACATGGAGAAAACCGAAGGCGTGGTGGATGTTGACGACTATTCTGAAACAGCGCATGACAAAATTCACTTCCAACTGAATCGTGAAAAATCGGCGTTAGCGGGAGTTACTGTTGCCCAGGTTGCCGAAGCCTTGAATATCAGCGTCTCCGGTAAAGTCGTTGGCACAGTTCATCTTGCCAGCGAACGTCAACCGCTGGAAATCAGCTTGCAACTACCAAGAGAACTACGTTCTTCTATTGCAGATTTATTGGCCTTACGTGTTAAATCCGATAAAGGTTCGATGGTTCCGCTCAGTGAATTGGGTACCGCTTCGCATGAAGTTGAAGATCAGCCCATTTATCACAAAAATCTGCACCGGGTAAATTATGTCATTGCCGAAATGGCGGGGCGAAGTCCGGTTGAAGCGGTTTTCGACTTGAATGCTACGATGGCCGCACATCCCTTGCCGACCGGCTATCGTGCGAACTTGGCCGGAGAAGGTGAATGGAAAATCACCGTCGATGTGTTTCGTGATTTAGGTCTGGCCTTTGCGGCTGCGTTGCTTATGATCTATGTACTGCTGGTAGGACAGACCGGTTCGTTGACCGTGCCATTGGTGATGATGATTGCCATTCCCCTGACCGTTATCGGTATCATGCCCGGCTTTTGGTTACTTAATCTGTTCATGGCCGACCCGATTGCCGGTTATCCCAATCCGGTTTATTTTACCGCCACCGCCATGATCGGCATGATTGCGCTTGCCGGTATCGTGGTGCGAAATTCAATTATATTAATCGATTTTATCGAACGCATTCGTGCCCGCGCCGAAGTGACACTGGCAGAAGTTTTGATTGAAGCCGGAGCGATTAGGTTGCGGCCTATTTTTCTGACAGCAGGTGCCGCCATGTTCGGAGCCTTTGTGATTATCCTTGATCCAATCTTCTCAGGTCTGGCGTGGAGCTTTATTTTTGGTATTTTTGCCTCAACTTTGTTTTCCTTACTGGTAATTCCGGTGGTTTATTTTTTGATTAACGATAAAAGGAACTGATGGTATCAGGTAAGAACATAAGCAAAGAAAAGTCCTCGATTATTTTACACTCCATCGAGGCTAATTGATGTTCTATAAAACAACAAACTCTAAAACTGCTGTTTGTAGACATTTAGTTCACAGTTTCAAACATTTACCGAACAACATTCAATTTGACTTGAGCAGTCTTGGACGCAATACTAACAAATCGACCTTAAAATATCTTATCCCATCAAACAGAAAGTAATTGATGTTTATTGACTGCTAAAAAGAACTTATGGAGTTTTTGCAATGGAGAACCATGAACTACCAGGCAAACTGGCATTAAATGCCGAAATTGAACGTCTGAACAAAATCATTAAGACAATGATGAATCATTCAACACAGTATCACTCCCAAGAATCAGACTTTTGCACATCCTATCAAGCTGTAGCATTTGGAGATACACTAAATCAGACTTCCGATGAGAGACAGAAATTCGAGAGGGTCATTCGTAATTTACAAGAAAGCGAAGCGCTTTTTCGGCAATTGTTCGAGCGTCATAATACAGTGATGTTACTGATCGATCATGATTCTGGCACCATAGTTGACGCAAATCTTGCTGCAGCGCAATTTTATGGCTACCCACTTCAAAGCTTGCGCGGCATGAGTGTAAACCTCATCAATGCACAACCCGAATCCGAAATTGACCAACAAAGACAGTTGGCTATTAAGGGAGACCAGAATAAATTTTTCTTTAATCATTATTTGGCAAACGGCGAAATACGTGCGGTAGAGGTTCACATTTCGACTGTTAACTACAATGATAAGAGTCTGTTTTTTTCTATCATTCATGACATAACTGAACGTAAACAGATGGAAGATCAGATTCGCCAACTGGCGTTTTATGACACGCTGACAAATTTACCTAACCGCCGTTTACTTAATGACCGTTTAAGTCAGGCGATGGCTACCAGTAAACGCAGTGGTTATTATGGTGCCCTACTGTTTCTGGATTTAGATAATTTCAAGTCACTTAATGACTGCCATGGTCATCCGGCAGGCGATTTGCTGTTAAATAAAGCTGCGCGACGCCTCGAAAGCTGCATGCGTGAAATGGACACTTTAGCCCGCTTTGGGGGTGATGAATTTGTAATCATGCTGGTTGAGTTAAATAAAGATAAGACCGTGTCTAAGCAACAAGCTGAAATTGTTGCAGAAAAAATACTCGCCACTTTGTCCAGGCCATACCTGTTAGCAATTAGTAGCGATGAAAAATCAGTGAGTACAATAGAGCATTGTTGCACTGCCAGCATTGGCGTAGCACTGTTTATTGATCATGAATCAAGCCCGGATAATGTAATGCGATGGGCAGATACTGCCATGTATGAAGCCAAGGAAGCAGGTCGTAATCAGATTCGATTTTATAATCACGATAGCTAATAGCAATTCTTGAACAATATCTCTGACTTTCTGATCAAGCACATTTGTACATTTAAAGCATCTAACAACTCGGCAACCCGAAATTCGAAATGAACAATAAGGCACCAATAGCCTATTGCCGCATGAGCATCGCAAATGGATCATCCACGCTCACCACCTTCAAAATCAATGCTTTTCGATGTTGACCATTCTATAGTAAATGTTCACACCATATCCTACTATCCTAAAATCGGTAAGAGGAGCAGGTTACCCAGCATTTACCGATAATAGTAAAGCTTGATTAATCAACACATAACAAAGTATGTGTATCCTTAGGACTTTAATATTTCTGATTAGACTCTCACTTACGTATCTCTACCAATAGTTGGAAACTGTTAAAACCCTTATATTCCAACTACACGGCTTTCTCACTGCCGGAAAATAAATCAGATCAGCCAATTCTTTGTGCCAAACAGTCAAGAAATCAAAGCCACATTCGGAGCTATATCATGAGCATACAAAACGAACTACAAACCACTATTGCTGAACTGGTCGTCAAGGGCAAAGGCATACTTGCCGCCGATGAAAGTCATCCGACCATGGCCAAACGCTTTGCTACGATAAAGATAGATTCCAACGAAGAAAGCCGACGAGCCTATCGCTCCATATTACTGACTACCCCAAACTTGGGAGACTTCATCAGTGGCGTGATTCTGTTTGAAGAAACCCTGGAACAAAAAACTGATGACGGTAAACTGCTTCCGGCTGTGCTGGCTGATAATGGTATGGTGCCTGGTATCAAAGTTGATAAAGGCACCCTGCCCCTGGCGAATGCCTCGGGCGATTTGATTACCCAAGGCTTGGACGGTCTGACTGAGCGACTGGAAGGCTATAAAGTACAAGGCGCACGCTTTGCTAAATGGCGGGAAGTCTATTCTATTAGCCCGAACAACCCGACCCAACTTGGTATGGATGCTAACGCAGAAGTATTGGCCCGCTATGCAGCCATTTGTCAATCAGTGGGTATTGTGCCTATTGTCGAACCGGAAGTGCTGTTAGATGGTGATCATACCATCGACTACTGCTTTGAAGTAACTGAAGCTGTGCAGCGTGCGGTGTTTCATGCTTTATACAGACACCGGGTTGAACTGGAATATATCGTCCTCAAACCCAGCATGGTTATGCCCGGTAAGACTGCGCAATGCCAGGCGAATCCAGAAGAAATTGCCGAGAAAACTCTTACACAATTACGCCGTTCGGTGCCTGCGGCGATGCCGGTAATTAATTTTCTTTCGGGCGGACAAACGCCAAAAGAGGCTACGGCAAATCTTAATGCTATCAATGCCATGGCTGGAAACGCACCATGGGAATTAAGTTTTTCTTATGGAAGGGCCTTGCAGCAACCGGTACTTCAAGCATGGCAGGGAGAACCGGAGAATAGCAAAGCTGCGCAAAATGCCCTTTATCAACGCGCAAAACTGAATGGCGCAGCCCGCTATGGTAATTATTCTGCAAATATGGAAAACGAATAATGGTGTTATTCAGTAAACATAAAAAATATGTTTGAGCTTAATTGTTTAGGTAAATAATCAAATTGTTATTGCCAACCTTGAATCCACGAGCTTTCGACAATCAAGTCAAAGCAAGGCAAGATAAAAATACGATACAAATAGATAGCTTCCATTTCGATGATCTCGATCTGAAGATCACATATTTCGGGCAGTATCACTTTGATCTTTTAGGGAACTACAAAAAGCAGTTCCCCAAGAACTAATTCAATATCTGAACCGAATAAAATCCTTTTTATACTTTATTGGTACTGTTCTTTCCCCGTAATTCTGCCTTTTCCATCGATCCCCACCTTCCAATTCGCGCCTGCATGAACCAAATAGACTTCGTATTCTTCCCCGGGACCATTAGGATTGGCTATCAACTCTGCTTTTTTAAACTCATATTTAGGATAGGTTTTTTCCAGGGTTTCTTTGACTACTGGCGGAGCTTCACTTAAATCGGCCAAAGGCAATTCATCTGTAAACAGCGTGCCATTAGCTATAAAAAGCTCCATTAATGATTCTACCTCATCAATTTTAAAAGTTACTTCCAGTAAATTCTGACCAAAATGAGTTTCATGACCAGCCTGAAGATCGTGAGCCTTGGGATGTCTTTTTATAATATCCTCTTTTACTTTCTCAGGAATACTGACCTCGGCTATTTGCTCAGCATTGACTGTAAAAACGACCGCTGAAAGCAAAATAGTACCCAGGGTTTTATGTATCGTTTGAAGCATTTTCTTTCCTCTTGTTAATGTAAGACCGGATGCCATAAAGCAGCACGCTTCTGCGCATCCGCAATTTGTGTTGGCGTTAATTCTGTTTCAAGCTTATTAAGAAAACCTTGGGCCAAGTCATCGCCCTGGGCTGCCGCTTGAGCAAACCAGACATAAGCCTCCTGTTCGTCTTTTGAAACACCTTCACCCTCCAGGTAACTTAATCCAAGATGATGTTGAGCCATCATATTACCCTGCTCTGCGGATTGCATAAACCATTTAACGGCTTCGGCAAGATTTTTTGTTATTCCCTGACCACCTAGATACATTAATCCCAAATCAACCTGTGCAATCGCATGGCCCTGTTCAGCCGCTTTTAGAAACCATTTGTAGGCTTCGTCATAATGTCGGGTTACACCTTCGCCATTGGCATACATTAAGCCCAAATTGAATTGGGCCGGCACGTCACCCCGTTCAGCCGCTTTTAAAAACCACTGCGCGGCTTGTTTAAGATCAATCTCTACGCCTTCACCATGGGCATACATCAAACCCAAATTATATTGGGCAAGTGGATTACCATGATCAGCGGCAGATTTAAACCATTTTTGCGCCTGGAGATAATCCTTCTCTACACCACTGCCCAAGGCATATTTGCTTCCCAAATCCGTTTGCGCAATAGCATCACCCAGTTCTGCACGTTGTTTTAGATCAGTCAGCTTATCCGCCAATAACACAGGTGAATAAGCCATACATAAACTCAACAACCAACCTATCGATTTTGCTCGCATTTTATCTAACCTGTTAGTAATTAAAAAACGCATCCCTGATTAATCATGATCATGACGACGATATTCGCCATACCCTCTTCCCTCATGCCCATGTTCGCGATATTCATTATGCTCTCGGTAAGGTTGATATTGCTGATAACCTCTATTTCCATAATTACCATAATTGCCATAAGGTGCCGGTCTGGCACCGTAGCCATAACCATTGCCCATTGGCATCGAACGGTGGCCATAAGCATAAGGATAGGGCGCGCAGCCGCTAATGAATATAAGGATAATAATGGCGGCTATTGAACGAGCTTGCATAGTCATCATGTTTGGTCTCGGCATTAAGTTTGTTGATATGATTTTTGTGATTTTAAACATATAAAACTCCTCGTAAAAAGTGTTTGGGGTGTTATCACTTTTACATAGGGTAACTGAACTATTGCTTAATAAATAATTGTTATGAAGTTGCTAAAAAAAATCGGCATTAAATAATCAAGTAAATGGATACTCCGTTAATTGATGACCTCAGAAATTAATCTGGAAATTTTGAATTTGGGTCCGATTAATACTTTTTCTTGAGGGAAAACTGCTTGCACAAGGCATAAAGCGCTGGTATCACAATTAAGGTCAACAACGTAGACGAAACCATTCCTCCAACCATAGGTGCGGCGATACGACGCATAACTTCGGAACCTGTGCCTGCACTCCACAAAATCGGTAACAGTCCGGCCATAATGGCAGTGACCGTCATGATTTTGGGGCGCAGACGCTCCGCAGCACCAGTCATCAAGGCACTATAAAGATCAGCTTCCGTAAACGACCTCTGCGCTTCAAGACATTCGCGTTGTTTTTCTCGATACGCCTGATCCAGATACATAAGCATCACTACACCGGTTTCGGCCGACACGCCCGCCAACGCAATAAAGCCAACTCCGACCGCCACACTGACGTTATATTCCAGAATCCACAACAGCCAGATTCCACCCACCAACGCAAAAGGTACGGACAGCATGACAATTAAAGTTTCAGTCAGGCGGCCGAAATTAAGATAAAGCAATACAAAAATAATACCCAGCGTTAACGGCACTACCATTTGCAAACGTTCTTTGGCGCGTTCCATATACTCAAACTGACCGCTCCAGGTAATATAATAACCTGGCGGAAACTTGACCGCCTGCTGCACCGCCTGTCTGGCATCCTGCACATAGCTGCCGAGATCGCGCCCTCGCATGTCGACATAAATATAAACCGACAACAAGGCATTTTCGGTTCGGATAGCCGGTGGCCCTTTGTTCAAACTTAGTTGTGCCAATTGCCCCAAGGGAATCACTGAGCCACCAGCCACCGGAACCAAAACATGTTCTGCTATAGCTTTTGGGCTATCTCGTAGTTCACGCGGATAACGGACAATAACCGCAAAACGCTCGCGTCCTTCAACCATTGTGGTAACGGTTTCACCGCCTATTGCCGTCGCGATAATATCCTGCAGCTCGCCAATTAACAGCCCATAACGCGCCAGCGCTTCGTAGTTTGGAACAATATCCAGATAAAAACCGCCGGTAACGCGTTCGGCGTAAGCACTGGTAGTATTGGGAACGGTTTTGACAACTTGTTCAATCTGTTGCGCCAAACGCTCCATTTCTGCCAGATCTTTGCCAAACAACTTAATACCGATTGGCGTGCGGATACCGGTCGCCAACATATCGATGCGATTCTTGATCGGCATGGTCCAGGCATTGCTGACCCCCGGAATTTGTAGTGCCAGATCCATCTCGGCAATCAATTTATCGATGGTCATGCCGGGCCGCCAGGCAGATTCCAGCCTGAGATTGACCAGAGTTTCCGACATCTCCAGTGGTGCTGGATCGGTAGCGGTCAGCGCCCGTCCGGCTTTCCCAAACACCGATTCGACCTCGGGAAAACTTTTGATGATGCGATCCTGAATTTGCAATAATTCGGCGGCTTTGGTTACTGATAAACCCGGCAAGGTTTGTGGCATGAATAACAACGTACCCTCGTTTAAAGTCGGCATGAACTCGCCACCAAGCTGTGACGCTGGGTACCAGCTCGCTGCCAGCATCAGCAATGCAAAAACGAGCGTGAGTTTTTTATATTGCATAACCCGAGTGATAACCGGGCGATAAATCCAAAACAAAATCCGGTTGATCGGATTACGATGCTCGGGCAAAATCTTTCCACGAACAAACAGACTCATTAACACCGGCACCAGCGTCACTGACAAAAAAGCCGCGCCAGCCATGGCGAAAGTTTTGGTATAAGCCAAGGGATGGAACAAACGACCTTCCTGCGCTTCCAAGGCAAACACCGGCAAAAAAGAAACGGTGATAATCAATAAACTAAAAAAAAGCGGCGGCCCGACTTCCCTGCAAGAATTAAGCAGAATTTCTGCGCGTGACAAGCGGCCTGCATCACGCTCCAGATGTTTATGCGTATTTTCGATCATCACAATCGCCGCATCCACCATCGCTCCAATAGCAATGGCAATACCGCCGAGACTCATGATATTCGAATTCATCCCTAAAGCCTGCATTACAATAAATGCGATCAACACGCCAACCGGCAACATCAAAATCGCCACTAACGCGCTGCGTAAATGCAATAAAAACAAGACGCAGACAGCCGCAACCACAACACTTTCTTCGAGCAACGTATGGCGCAGATTTTCAATCGCGCGATGGATCAATTCCGAACGATCATAAACCGTTTGCACACTAACACCGGCTGGCAATCCGGTGGTGATTTCGTGCAATCGTTCTTTGACATGACTAATTACTTCCAGCGCATTCTGACCATAACGGGCCAAAGCGATACCGGAAACAGCTTCGCCCTCGCCATTCAATTCGGTGATGCCGCGCCTTTCATCGGGAACCAGTTCCACGCGTGCCACATCTCGGATCAACACTGGAATTCCGTTTTCAACTTTCAATACCAGCTTTTGTAAATCCTTGGAACCACGCAAATAGCCGTGACCACGCACCATGTATTCGGTTTCGGCAAGCTCAATAACCCGTCCACCGACATCACGATTGCCATTACGAATAGTGTCGCTCAGGGTGCGTAAAGAAATACCATAAGCTTGTAACTTGTGCGGATCCACAGTCACTTGATATTGCTGGACAAAACCGCCGATACTGGCAATTTCTGCAACACCTTTGGCTTTGCTTAATTGGTAGCGCACAAACCAGTCTTGCAAAGTGCGCAATTCAGCGAGCGAATAGTTTTTTGCCACCAAAACATATTGATAAATCCAGCCTACGCCAGATGCATCTGGCCCTAATTTAGGTTTTACAGTAGGTGGCAGGTTTCCGGTCAGCGTTGTGAGATATTCCAGAACCCTTGAACGTGCCCAGTAAATATCAGTGCCATCCTCGAAAATAACATAGACAAAAGAGGCACCGAAAAAAGAAAAACCACGTACGACTTTGGAACGCGGCACGCTTAACATCGCGGTGGTCAATGGATAGGTCACCTGATCCTCAACGACTTGCGGCGCTTGTCCGGGATATTCGGTATAAACAATAACCTGTGCATCAGATAAATCGGGTAGCGCATCCAGTGGCATTTTGGACAATGCATAAGCCCCGCCAATAATAATGCCGAAAGTTGCCAGCAACACCAAAAACACATTACGCAGGGACCAGGCGATAATATGATTTAGCATGACTAGGGGGTTTCAGGTTGCAACTTAGGCTTACCCTGACTATCAAACCCCTCCAACGCAGCCTTAAGATTGCTCTCTGCATCAATCAGGAAATTAGCGTGAGTCACTACTTCATCACCTTTCTCCAAACCGTGAATGACTTCCCAATAACCATCAGCCTGCAATCCCAGTTTGACAACATGCGGCTCAAAGCGTCCTTCGCCTTTTTGCACTAAAACCACTTGCCTTGCACCGCTATCGAGGACTGCCGAATCGGGTACCGCTAACATGTCAGGTTTGTTTTCAATAGCTGCCAGCGAGGCACCGCCATAAAGTCCGGGCTTTAGCATGCCATCAGCATTAGGCAATACAACCCTTACTTTAACGGTGCGCGTTTCCGTAGTCAGCGTTGGATAGATAAACTCAACTTTACCGCTAAATTGCTTTTCGGGATAAGCGTTTATATGAACCTGCGCGATTTGTCCCAGGCGCACCTCACCGATATCCTGCTCAAAAACTTCTATCACCAACCACACCGTGCTTAAGTCAGCAATGCGAAATAGCAGTTCACCTGGCATGAAACGCATGCCCTCCTGCGCCGGTTTGTCCAGCACTACACCATTAACCGGCGACAACAATGGCAAGGTATCCAGCGTTTTCTCCTGAGTCTGTAAGCGCTGCAACTGTGCCGGGGCAATATCCCAATAATGTAGACGTTGCAAGGCATTACCGGTCAACTGCTCCGAATTCTTGCGTGCCTGAGGACTGCTCTGATTTAGCGCTTGCTGCCCCTGTTTTGCTATCAGATATTCCTGTTGTGCCGTCAATAACTCGGGGCTGTAAATCTCAAGTAGCGCTTGACCACGCTTGACATAGGCTCCCGTGGTATTAACATTCAACCGCTGAACCCAACCTTCAAATTTGGGAGTCACAGCGTGAACGTGACTTTCGTCAACCTGAATACTGCCCAGGGCGCGAATGCTCCGTGTCAATTTGCGGTGGGTTACAACTTCCGTAGTCACGCCCAATTTCTGGATTTTTTCCGGACTAATCTCAATCTGGCCGGCCTTCGCCAATTCTTTTTCATAAACAGGAAGATAATCCATGCCCATTTCATCTTTTTTGGGCACCAACGAAGTATCAGCTGCCCCCATAGGATGACGATAGTACAAAATTTTTCCGGCTTCCTGCGGCGAAATCGCTGAGTTCGGTTGTTCGGCAAAAACTGGCACGTAATCCATACCCATCTCATCTTTGGCGGGGGTAAGCGAGGTGACTTTAGAATTCATCGGATGACGATAATATAACGGTTTTTTTTCCGCACTGAGATCCTGACTCTGATGTAGCTCTGCTTCGTGATGTCCCGCCCAAAAACCTAAACCAAGGCCCAGCAGCAACACCAAAATGGCCCAAATGTATTTATTCATGACTTAACACCTCGCCTACTTCTGCAGATAACTCGGCCAAGCTTTCCTGGGTTGAAACCAACGCTTGCCAATACTCTGTCTGATATTGAAAAAGGCTTAATTGGGTGCGTAATAAGTCACTAAAATCAGCCTGACTCACTTGATAACCAGCCAACAAAGAACTCACCGTTTGCTGGGCCTGCGGAATAATTTCATGTTCAAGCAACTGTAACTTTTCCTTACCATGCTCATACTCTGCGGCTTTGACCGCTATTTCAGCCTGGATTTTATGATGTTCATCCTGTAGCGAATATTGTTCCTGTAAAAGTTCACTCTGACGTTGATCAACAGCTTTGGCTTGTTTTTGATCCGCATAAACCGGCACACTCATGCTTAACTGAACATTGGCGAAATCGCTACGTACTTCACCAGTCGGCGTGTTTTGCCGATTTGCATACCCAGCCCCTACCGTAAAATCGGGGTAATAATCTTTTTTTGCCAGATCAACTCTAGCTACAGCGGCATCCAACAACTTATTGTGCTGGGCAAATAAAGGACGCATTTGCAATGCCTTAGCCTGTAAAACAGACGGAACCAGAGTCGGTAACTTAAACTCTGCTTCAGACGGAATCCGAATCGGCGATTCCGGAGTACGATCAAGGAGAACGTTAAATCTGGCACTTTGTGCATGACGCATGCCGATCAGATTTAATTTTTCTTCTTTTAATTTTGAAAGTTCCAATTGCACCAACTGCACATCCTGCTGCGAGCCTTTACCCACCTTATACTTGGCCTGAGCGACATCGATGAGCTGCAAAAAAAAACCCTCAGCGTCGTTCAGTAAATTCAAAGCCCGATCGTAATAAAACAAACGCCACCAGCTCTGTTTTACCTCCCGCATCAAGCGTAAACGCGCTTCGTCAACGGAATCAACTGCCGCCAGTGCTTCCTTTTCGGCAATTCTTTCCCGCAAAGCCAACTTACCGGGAAAAGGAAACGCCTGACTAATGCCGACTCCCAACATAGTCATATCTTCTTTGCGCAGATCAAAACTGCGGGTCGGCACATTTTGCATGTCAAAGCTAACCGTTGGATCTGGTAACGCACCCATTTGTGCGGGAACTGCAGCCAGCGCTTCGGCACGTGCCCTGATTTCAGCCAGACCGGGATTGCCGGTCAAAGCATGATCAAGTGCCAGCTTAAGTGTCAATAAGGCTTCTTCAGAATGATTAGGACGGCTTTCATAAGCCAAAACTTCGGCCCAGGTCAAGCGCACAGAGTGAGGCGCAACATGCAAACACAAACCAGGCAAAAACAACGCAAGTCCAAACGTAAACACTGTTTTCTCGGAAAGAATATAGCTTAGCAACCGGGAGCAGGTAATAATAGCCATGATATTTTTTCCTATGCAATTTTGTAAATCTTCGTAGCTAAAACTACTGTTATGCAGTTTAACTTAATGACTGTGACCTGGCTAGCTCATCATTTCAAACTAGTAGCTGATATCACCCTACCTGGTTAATCGAATAAATTATAAAAAATTGATAACCATCAAAACTAATAAACCAATTTACGCCAAACTCAGATTTATAATGCCTACCTTGATAATTCAGAGACAAACCCAATACTGAGACTTACAATATCCTAAATAAAAACCTGTTTATACACTCTGTCCCATCGCATGAAATTTAAACCCACCGCCATCACACTGGCTTTAAGCCTGGCCCTTTTCTCTGCCCCACAAAAGGCAGTCGAGATTAATAAAATTGAATTGCCTGATATGGGCGATTCTTCCGGCACCCTGATTTCGCCTGCCGAAGAAAAAGAATTTGGTGAAGCTTTTTTTCGCAGCCTGCACTCACAAATCAACATTAATCAGGACGCTGAGATTCAGCAATACATTCAGACCATCGGAGAAAGACTGGTCGCCAATAGCGACTTGCCTAGCAACCCGTTTCATTTTTTCGTGGTAATGGAAAATAATATTAACGCTTTTGCAGGTCCCGGCGGCTATATTGGTGTTAATTCAGGACTCATTTTAGTAACCGAAGCGGAAAGTGAATTGGCTTCGGTTATGGGCCACGAAATTGCTCACGTTACCCAGCGCCATTTATATCGGGCCTACGAAGCGTCCAGTCGCTTATCGATTCCAACTGCCGCCGCAATGCTTGGCGCCATCTTATTGGGCACCCAATCGCCCGCAATGGGGCAAGCAGCGATCATCGCCATTCAAGCCGGTAGCGTCCAGTTTCAAATTGATTTTACGCGTGAAAATGAAGCCGAAGCCGATCGTGTCGGCATGCAAACTCTGGCATCTTCACAATTTGACCCGCGCAGCATGCCCACTTTCTTTGAACGTCTGCAGCAATCAAGCCGCTATGCAGGACAGAATATTCCCGAATTTCTAAGAACTCACCCAGTCACTGCTTCGCGTATTTCCGATACCCGGGGACGTGCCGAAACCTATCCCTACAAACAATATCCAGACTCACTCGGTTATCAGCTAACCAAAGCCAAAGTCCGCGTACTGACCAGTACCGATAATGCAGATACACTTAAATATTTTCAACTTCGAGTTACGCAAGGTACGCCAGAACAACGCACAGTTGCCCGTTATGGACTGGGAATCTGGGAGCTTAATGCGCAAAAGTTCAGCGAGGCCGAAGCCACGTTTCAACAACTCGCCAAAGAATCGCCAAACCAACCCCAATATTTAACCGCGCTTGCCCGAACTGCACTAGAATCTAAAAATTACAGCACCGCATTATCCCGGTATCAAAAGCTGACTGAACAATTTCCGGATAACGAAGCGATCAAACTTGAATATATTACGTCTTTGCTCAAGGCCGGCAATTCCAAACTGGCTCAGAAAAATTTGTTCCTGTTAAGACCAAGAACCCAGCAACTGCCGATTTATTCGCAGTTGCTGGCACAAGTTTATAGCGACTTGAATCAACCCGCCGAATCGCATCGTTACCTGGCAGAATACTACTATGCGACAGGTCAAACCCGTGATGCCATACTGCAAATCAAATTAGCGCAAAAATCAAAGGGGCTTAATTTTCAACTGTCTTCGATCCTAAATGAACGACTGAATTTCTTTATAAGTCAAGAACAGGAAGCCAAACGCTCAAAATAAAAACCTGAACCTTAGCTGAACAAAAAGTCACTACTTGCCGATTTTTCAATTCATCGAAAATAAATATAGAACAATAACATATTGTAATTATTATAAAAAATAAAAAAACCTTTTTTTGACACTCATAAATGTTTTTAAAAATAGACATCCAAACAGCATTTGCATAAACTTTGCCCTGCTTGAAGGATTGAGCAAGGTTTAATTACCGAACAAGAGGAGGACTTTAGTCGTGTAGACTACTGACAATAATAATAAAATTAAGTGACACTGGTTGGAGCAAGTTGTAAAAAATAACAACTCAATAACAATAATAACAGCATCCAATATGCCCGCAATATGCGGGCTTTTTATTGTCCGCAAAATATATACTCCGCACAGAGTATAGGTAAACATTGTTACAAGAGTTCAGTTTTAATAACCGATGAGTCTGCGCTACCAAATCAATCTGCGAATTTTTATTTCCTCTCTTTGCATCCTGCTGGTGGGCGGATCAATAGCGATCTGGCAAGCACGTGATGCGGTAAATAAAGAAATTGATTCTTCCATTAATCTAACTATACAACTCATTAGCTTTGGTTTTTCGCAAGCCTCACAAACTCCGTTTAATGAAACGGCTTGGTTACCTAAATTCAATTCACTCAACCAAACCCGCCATCTCAGTATTCAACTGAAAGAACCATCTGGGCAAATCATCAGTCTTGCCGAGAAAAAACAGCAACCCCAAAATGAAGACAAGCCCCCGCAATGGTTCATCAATATGGTTGCTGCAGTTCAATATCCTCAGGTTGAACATTTAATTACCCGCTCCAATGGAGAGCATATAACCCTGATTATCCAGGCCACCCCCTTAGATGAAATCACAGAAGTCTGGCAAGAAGGCCAGGGATTTTTTAGCGTACTATTTCTGCTGATATTTTTTACCTTTTTAGCTGTCAATCTGGCTTTTAATAAAGCACTACAATCAATCACCATCATTGTCGAAGCTTTAAAAACCATTGAAACGGGACATTACAGTCAACAACTCCCCGTGTTTTCCATTCTGGAATATGACAGTATCGCCAAAGCCATCAACCATATGACTGCTGAACTTGCAGTTAGCCAAGAGAAAAACAGAGCCTTAACCCAGCATACTCTTGAAATACAGGAAGACGAACGACAGCGACTGTCGCAAGAATTACATGACGAACTGGGGCAATCGCTGACCGCCATTAAAGTTATGGCCATCAATGCCGGCCGCCCCCAAACGGATAAGGCCAATACTAAACAGGCTATCGACAGCATTGTCAGTATCTGTGATCATTTAATGACTGTAGTGCGTTCCATGATGCATCAACTGCACCCCCTGGTTCTGAATGATCTCGGGTTAAAAGCAACTCTGGAAGACTTGATAAATCATTGGTCGCTCAGAAACCCTCAATTAGAAATCGTCATCGACTGCCCAGTCGAAGTCGATGCTTTGGAACAAAAAATCAGCATCCAACTATTTAGAGTCATACAGGAATGTCTAACTAATACTGTTCGACATGCCCAGGCAAGTAAAGCGACGATTAGCCTGAAAATTGACCACCTAGAAACCAGAACTTATTTAAGACTTAAAGTAACCGATAACGGCCAAGGCTGCGCCAATGACAAGGTTAAAACCGGTTTTGGTTTATTGGGCATAAAAGAAAGAATCAACAGTCTGGGCGGAGAATTCGGCATAGAATCACAGCACCAGTCAGGTATGACTGTCTTCGCGATCATACCTCTGCAATGACAGGCAAAATCAAAGTCATTCTGGTCGACGACCATGCCGTTGTTCGGGCCGGTTTCAAAATGTTACTTTCCACTGAAGCTGATATTGAGGTCATCGCAGAAGCCGATCGTGGTGAGGCAGCCTGTCAGCTCTATCTGGAAAAACAGCCGGATATAATGGTATTGGACTTATCCATGCCCGGCATTGGCGGACTTGAAAGCATACGCCGTATTTGCAGCCGTAATAGTGACGCCAAGGTCTTGGTATTTAGCGTTCATGATGAAATGGTTTATGTCGATAGGGCCATGAATGCCGGCGCAAAAGGGTATATCACCAAAAACAGTGCTCCAGACATTTTGGTCGCAGCAATACAAAAAATAGTTGTTGGTGAGCTTTATATAGAACAGGGTTTGACAAAAACTTTTCCTCTCCAAAACAGCGCGAGCGAATATCAATCTGTTGTAGATAGTTTATCCTCCAGAGAATTCGATGTTTTCCTGCTCTTGGCAAAAGGTTTAACAGCTCACAAAATCGCTGAGGAACTTTGTCTAGGTTATAAAACCGTCGCCAATTACG
Source organism: uncultured Methylobacter sp. (assembly GCA_903832775.1). Classification (GTDB taxonomy): domain Bacteria; phylum Pseudomonadota; class Gammaproteobacteria; order Methylococcales; family Methylomonadaceae; genus Methylobacter_A. The sequence goes on from CAILCX010000081.1 coordinate 36,934, forward strand.
GCACACAAATAAGAAACAAGCTTGATGTATCAACCGTCGCCGAGCTTGCGCATATTGCGATGATATTGGGGATCATGAAAAATTAAAGAATATTTGGTAAATTCGGGAATTTTTCCTATAGGCGACAAGCGCCTTTTGTTTGAAAATAGCAATTTTGAAGTAGCTTGAACACAACCGAAAAATATTTATGAACAGTTTTTCCTTTAAATTAAAGCCTTGGCTGGCAGTTTTACTTCTTTCCCAGATAAGTACCCATACGCAAGCCGCCGACATCATCACTCAGCCCTCGACTAGCGAGGACACAGCTCCCGGCAAAAAACAAAACGATCAACCTGAATCGTCAACACATCCAGTCGACATTTTTGAACTGCCCGAAGTAGAAGTGATTGGTAATACCCCTTTAGGCACTACCGGTTTGGAAAGCAAGAAAATCTCCGGCAATGTGCAATCCCTCGAAGATGAAGAAATCACCCGCCATGAAGCTTTCGGGTTAACGGATTTCATGAATCGTCGCCTGGAAAGCGTCAATATTAACGACACCCAGAATAACCCGTATCAACCGGATATTTCTTATCGCGGCTTTACAGCCTCACCACTTTTGGGCACGCCGATTGGTTTGACGGTTTATCAGGATGGTGTGCGCGTCAACGAACCGTTTGGCGACACGGTTAACTGGGATTTGATTCCACAAGTTGCCATTGCCAGCATGGAAGTAGTGCCGGGCTCCAATCCCTTGTTTGGCCTGAACACGCTGGGCGGTGCCTTATCGCTCAGAACCAAAAGCGGTTTTAGCCACCCCGGTTTCAGAGCGCAAGCCAGTGGCGGTTCTTATGACCGACAGAACTATCAGGCCGAATACGGCGGTTCAAAAAGCAATTTCGATTGGTATATCGCCGGCAATGTCTTTGATGATAAAGGCTGGCGACCTTATTCGCCGACCAACGTCAACCAGACCTTTGGCAAAATCGGCTGGGAAAACGATCGCACTGACGTTGATTTGTCCTTCAGCTTTGCCGACAACAACATGCAAGGCGTAGGCCCGACGCCGCAAAATCTGTTGCAACAAAATTGGAATGCCATTTATACCGCGCCTGATGTGACCAAGAATACCTTGTATTTTTTTAATCTGAAAGGCAGTCATAAATTGACTGACGAGTTGCAATTAACGGGCAATGTTTATAATCGTAACAGCAGCAGCAACAGCCTTAACAGTAATACCGAATGTAACCCATGCATTATCGATACGAACGCCTCTTTTCAATCCACACAAACCAAACAAAACGGCACCGGGGTCAATTTGCAATTAACCTCCGATTACAAGATTCACGCCCACGATAATCAATTAGTGGTAGGCGGTGGTTACAACGTCGGTGACACCCATTATTCTGTTGCCACGCAAGACGCAATTTTTACCCCGACTTTTTACGAAGTCGCCGTCAATCCGCTGACCACTACGGTGAAAATCAACGGACAAAGCACCTATTCCAATATTTTTGCAACCAACACTTTTTCTGTTTTCGACTGGTTACACGCCAATGCTTCGCTGAACTGGATGCAGGCACAAGTACAAACCATCGATCAAATTGGAACAGAACTTAATGGCAAAGATACTTATGCTCGCGTAAACCCTTCAGCCGGTTTGACGTTTAATCCACTGGATGCGTTTTCGTTAAAAACCCCGCTCAAAGAATTAACAACTTACTTCAATTACAACGAAGGTTTCCGCGCACCCACTGCGGTTGAACTGAGTTGCGCCAACCCTGATGCGCCCTGTACTCTGCCTAACAGCTTTGTTTCCGATCCACCTTTGAAGGCTGTAGTTTCCCACACACTGGAAGTCGGTGCGCGAGGTAAATTTAATGAAGCACTTAAGTGGAACTTTGCGTTGTACCAGACACAAAATACTAACGATATCTTGTTTGTAAACAGTCCTGGTAGCGTTATAAACGGTTATTTCCGTAATGTTGGCGGCACGCAACGACAGGGGGCAGAATTGGGTTTAAGCGGTTTGGCATTAAAAAGCCTGAACTGGTATCTCAGCTACGGTTTTGTCGATGCAACTTATCAAACAACCGAAGCCCTAAGTAATGGGCTGCCGCTCCCAAGCACCAACACTGTTGCGCCAGGAAGCAAGATACCCAGCATCCCGCAAAACACCTTCAAGTTTGGAGCAGACTACGAAGTATTTCATAACTGGTTTTTTGGTGGTGATTTACAGTATGTTTCCAGCCAGTATGCGCGTGGTGATGACCAGAATATACATCCACAAATCCCCGACTATAAAGTGGTTAACCTTAATGCCCGCTATGTCGTAACCAAGAATATAGAACTGTTTGCAATGGGGCGTAACATTTTCGACAACCACTACGCTTCGTTTGGGCAATTGGGACAAAACTTTTTCCAAAACAATCAAGCCACCACGTTCATGGGACCAGGCGCACCCGCAACCGGATATGCGGGGATTCGAGTTCATTGGGACTAAGCACCTCTTTTGGACTTCTTATCTTTTCATTCCTATGCTCAGGAAAGTGAATGTAATTATGACTCGGGAGTATTATAAAATCTTCCTTGTTCTCCTATTAAAAGAACAAGAATCCGCCACAAACAAACCCAATACCCGAGGTATTTGGTTATAATGACCAGCACACATCCAAAACAAGCTGATGCAGGTAATCATTATGACTATAACAACAAAAACGCTA
>CAILCX010000082.1 GCA_903832775.1 uncultured Methylobacter sp.
ACGGTGGAACGTGTGGAGTTGGCCAAACGCTGGCGGTAGGTAGAAGCTGTACAGTGATTGTTCTGTTCAGCTCGCCAACCACTAGCGTAACCAACGCTACGCTAACTGTTACAGGCACAGGGGTGGGTGTTGCAACCCCCTATACTGCAACTCGCAGCATGACCGGTTCGTGATAATCGTTTGGCAATTCGCCTGACGGCTTAATCAGTTGGCTTGACAAAACATCGCCAAGCCAATTTTATGCTCATCAATGATTTGTAGGACCTGTATCCGAGGTTTTTTGCCATGTGCAATTTCAATATTGTTTTGTAAAATCGATTGACAAGTAGAAATCCCAATCGGTATTTGATTACTTACACACAAACCGAACTATCTTTTAATGTGATATGGGCAAACCCTAAAAATGCCCACTAACTCTAATTTTTACACCTAAGTTATTGAATATTAATCTTTAATTCAATTTTATAAAATATGGCCAATCTAAAGAACTTCAATTTAAATTATGTAGTTATAGGCTTACGCAATAACTAATACACAGAGTTATCCACAGATTTTGTGAATAACTTTGTAAAGACATTAGGAGTCAGAAGGTTAGAGTCGATATCTTCAGTAATTTCTGTATTGCGTGTTATTTATTCAGTTTTTCCGAATAGCTATTATTTTTCCATTCAGCAAATAATCGGAATCGACAATAATGGGTCAGGGTTTCTCCATAATACTCAGAAAATACTTCTACCCGAAGTCACTTCACTCATCAACTAAGGTATGTTGATTGAGTGTGTTGATCCAGATTTCTCTGTCTATTTGTTCTCTTTGTTTACGCACAGTGATATTGTCATAACTAACTATCACAAAATTTGGCGATTTCGACGTTAGCATAGCCTTTAATCGAAATAAATGCGTCTGAGGCGGTGAATTACACTCAAACTCCAAATTAAACTCATTTTTCTTACCACAGAGTACTTCTGCAATACCATTCTTGGCTGCATTTTCCTGTTCATTACAAAGGTTCTCGTTGGCGTACTTACAATTTGCTACGCAATTAAGTCCCAACAAGTTCATCTTGGTTTCCGGTAAACTATATTGCCTGCATAGATTGTCGAATGAATTATTGGTCATAATAATATCCCCCCTAGTATCCAATACAGCAATACAGGAACTTAAGGAGTTAATGATGTCGATATTAATAGCATGACTGACACTCAGTTTGTCCTCAAACTGTTTACTTTCTGAAATATCCCGAATAGTGTTGATAAAGTAAGCTATTTGACCTTGCTCGTCGAAGTGCGGTGTGATGGTTAACTCACTCCAGAACATTGTTGCATCTTTCTGATAATTAAGGATTTCACAGGAGATTGGGATTAAATTTGTAAGCGCTAGATATATCTGACTGATCGTTGCACAATCTGTGAGAGGTCCGTTTAAAAAACTATAGTTCAGACCCAGTATTTCTGTTTTGTGATAGCCCGAAATCAATTCAAAGGCATTATTAGCCCAGGTTACCTTGTGAGCTACATCGGTGATAAATACACCTTGCGAAATCACATTCAGGGAAATATCTTTCCGCTCCATCCGTTCTTTAAATTGCCGCTGTTCGGTGATGTCGGTAAAAAAACCATACCAGAAAATAGAGCCATCGGCTTTAGGTCCCGGTAATGCATTGCTTAATAAAGTGTGGACAGTATCGTCGTCAAATTTAATCCGAAATTCATGATTCCATGGTGTTAAATCACGTGCTGATTGCTTAAGTGACTCATCATAGCCAAGGTAATCATCGGGGTGAATAAGGTCAAGAAATTTGGAGGTGTCATTTTGCAATTCCATGGGACTAAATCTTAAGATGTTTAAGGCTGCGTCACTTACATAAGAAAAGTAGTAGCGACCATCAGACTGTAAAGAATATTCAAAAGCAACCTCAGGAAGCGATTTGGTAATTCCATGTAATCGAGTGCGCGCTTCATTTTTCGACATTTCCATCTTTTCTTGAAATACCGACAAATTGGCAAGGCGACGAGACAGTAGATTTTGATGATCTATGCTAAACAATTCTGCCGGGCTAAAATGACTTTCAACCATCTGTGACTGATCCTTGTGGGCTAGGTAATCAGCTGGGGCATTATCAAATAAATCAGAAAACTGGTCGCTTGATTCCGCCAAGTAAAACCGTAATTTATTGTAAGCTGCGGTACTCAAGTAAGGGAAAAAAACTTTGCCGTCAGGGCGAAAACAATAATTAAAAAAAACTTCAGGGGATGACTCGGCAATATTTTGAAGTCGAGTTAACTCCTCATTGAGGATTATTTCCCGCTGCCTTCCTTCCGTTAAGAGCAGCTCAGCTGGCAAAGCCTCGGTTGTTACTTGATTTGTCGTTGTTTCATCGTTCAGCGTGATACGCAACGTAGAGTTTATATATAAACAGTCAAGCCGAACACTGACTTCAGTATCGCCACAAGATTTTAATGATAAAGCTATAGTCCTTTGCTGTTTATGATTTTTTAATTCAGCACAAAAAAGAGACCACCGATCGCTATCCAGTGATGCCACCAAACTCTCAAAATTTTGGGATAACAGATTTAGACGGTCTATTCCAAAACACTTAGCTGCTGCAATGTTAATATCAGAAATACGTCCCTTATCTGAGAGTCTAAGATAGCCGACCGGAGCATTATTAAAGAGATCCGCATAATAGTTATTTGAATCCTCTTGCTGTGTTTGAATGCTTTTGAGATGCTCGTTCTGGGCTACCAGATCAACGTTACGTAACGGAAGATCATGTGGCAATTGTTCTGGGATGTAAGTAAAATCATTGATGGCATACTTATCAATCAGACGATAAAGACTTACCCGAGATATACCCAGTAATTCCGCAGAACGACTTATGTTCTTATTAGTAAATTTTAATATAGCAAAAATTAAATGACGATCAAAGATAGCGCGACCTTCATCAAGGGTTAGCGGATTTTGATTTTTACTGATGGGTTCAATTTCTTTATGCTCGGAAGTAATGGTTTTATACAAATCCACTTCCAATGCCGTACACATTTGGAGAATAATATTTTCAAGCTTCAGTCTACCTTCTAAATGCCTGCGCTCAGTATTGTTGGCAAAAGAGTCGTTCCATATTGAAGAACTATCCGATTTGGACTTAGGTGAAACGTTAAAGACGTCAGTTATAAGAGGAAAGCTGGTGTGGACTGCAGGTTGTGAGCAATATTGAACAGTATCCCATAGTGATCCTGTCATTTCATATGGTCTACTTAGCAATTTTTCCTGCTTTGTGTGTTCAGTCATAAGTAAACTCCGGTGCAATAAGTTATCAAAAAGTGACAATTAATAAACTCATTAGCACTGTGTATCCAACAGGGTTGCAGCCGTGAGCTTAAGATTCAGTTAATGCATTACTTTCGGTAGAAGGTGAGAAAAAGCTCATTAAAGTAAAATAATGAAATTATTACTGCAATTTTAATAATGTTAATTGCTTTTTAATTTTGCCGTATGTTTCATATATTATTTGAATCAACTAAAAATTAAAATAAGGAGATACGCTGTGCTCAATGGTGCAACCCCCCTAAGTGAACACTAGGGGGTTTCTTAGTCTACAGACACCTAAAACCTATTTTGTAGCTAGATGAGTTGGTGAAGCACTCAGGCCTGTTATACTTTGGCGTAAAATAATCCAGCAGCCTAATGCGGATAAAATGAAACCATTTTTCACATGCTGAAAAATGTGTCTGAGCATTATTCCAGTTAGGCCTGACACCAAAGATATCTTAATAACTCATGACATCCTGCTGATAGCGTAATGTGTTAATTAATCCCCCTTCATCTCATTTTACTGTTGAGTGTATGTTGTTTTTCAGGTTACCCAAGTTTGTTAAATTTTCGCTTAGTCTATTGATACCCCTGTTAGCGGCAATTATTCAATGGTATTTATGGTCTGTATTATCGCCGTTAACTTGGCTATTGTTTTTTCCGGCCGTCTTTTTAAGCGCTTTCATTAATGGCTTGGTGGGCGGGTTGCTGACAACCAGCATTGCCGTAGTATTAGCTTTATACATCTTTACCCCGCCACTGTGGGACTGGGCTTATATGGATGCACGAGCCTATTTTTCGACCGGCGTTTTTATAAGCGTGGGGATTATAATTAGTTTGATATGTGAAAAGCTGCATCTCTCATTCACAGAACTTGAACGCATTCATAAACTGAACTTGGGTCTTAACGAGCAACTAACAAATGTGTCTTTACAATCTATAAAGGCCGGAATCTGGACATGGAATGTAGATACTGGCCAAATTTACTGGTCCGAAAGTTTTTGGAAATTATTAGGGCTTGAAGCAGTTGAAAATGAGCCATCTTATGATTTATGGCTTTCTACGGTATGTGCCAAGCAACGGGCCGATCTAGCGATTAAAATCAACAAGGCACTGAGTAATGGTAAAGAAGTGAATGTGGAATGGCCAACCGCCAAGTTGTTTGGGGGCAAACCTCGCTGGTTAATGTTGAGTGGGAATCCGGTTAATGCCACATTGCAAATGTACCAAGGAATTATCATTGATATTACACAGCGCAAGGAAAAAGAAATAGCTGCGCACTATATCAACCAACAATATTATGCTTTTTTTGACCAAGCCGCTCCCGACGCAATGTACATTCATGATCATAATGGCAACATCATCGATGTCAACCAGCAAGCTTGTATCAGTGTCGGTTATTCAAAAGAAGAACTGCTAAACATGAACGTGACCGACTTGGAACAGGATTTTGACTTGGCGTCTGCCCAAGCTGTATGGATCTCCATTGAACTGGGTGAACGTAAGATATTATTTGGCCACCAACGCAGTAAGGATGGTTCTTTATTTCCGGTGGAAGTTCATTTTGGCTTGTCGCTATTTGATGAGAAGAGATTATATTTTGTTATAGTTCGCAACATCACAGAACAACAGCAATTACATGATCAACTAAAGTCTAACGAAGCAAGGCTGCGCTCGTTTCTTGATAACAGCTTGACCGTCGCCTGGATTAAAAATATTGAAGGGACGTATATTTATGTCAGTCCTAATTTTGAAAAACGTTTTTTTAAAGGTGACATCGATTGGGTAAGTAAGACAGACTTCGATTTGTGGCCCCAGCATACCGCCAATAAATTTTTCGAAAATGAAAAGCAGATCTTAAAAACGATGCTCCCTTCTGAAAGTATCGAACATATTCAAGAAATTGATGGCACAGTATCAAGTTGGCAAACCTCTAGGTTTGTTTTCCAGGATGGTCAGGGTGATATGCTTATAGGTGGCATCGGTGTTGATATTACCGAGCGTATCCGGCAGGAAGGGGAATTAAAAAATTACCGTGATAATTTAGACCTGCAATTTCGGCAACTCTTAGCTGCAACTGTTGATGGTTTTTGGTTGGTTGGAAAGGACGGTAAACTTGAAGATGTTAATCAGGTCTATATTGAACTTTCAGGCTATAGTCGTGATGAACTACTAAGTATGAGTGTACCGGATTTGGAGGCAATGGAGTCGCCTGAACAAGTTCAGGAACGAATAGCAGAGACTTTCGTAAGAAAAAGTGTCCAATTCGAAACGCAACATCAAACTAAAGAAGGAGAATTGCTAGATGTGGAAGTTAGCATAAACTTCCATGAACGTACTGGAAAATTCGTGGTATTTATCAGGGATATTCGGGAACGTAAACAAAAATTACAGGAGGAAGTGCTGGCAAGAGAAGAATCGGAACTACGCTTGCATCGTGCAATAATCGCCGAACAAGAGTTACTTAGAGTTTATGAAAAAACCAGTCAAAAATTCGGTCGCGAATTGCATGATGATTTAGGCCAACAACTAACTGCTCTCGCGATGTTATCCGAGATTCTAAGTCAGAACTTACAACAAGAAAATAGTCTGCTTTGTCAGAGTTCGCAAAAAATCACTAAGCGACTTAATGAGGCCGTGTCTCAAGTCAGGCTAATGTCGCATGAACTTTGTCCTATTAGTAGCGATTATGGCAATCTGATTGATATGCTTGGCATGCTGATTGAACAAACTTCGGGGCTTGATAAGCTGACCTGCGGGTTTCACTTTGACCCTGATAGAGCTGAGTCTTATTTTGGTTATGTCGATTTACCTGCAGAAGAACGCAATATTCAGTTTTTCCGTATTGCCCAGGAAGCAATTACTAACGCAATTAAACATAGTCGAGCAACACATATTGAGTTGTTGTTGCGACATGAAGATAACGGGGATGTATTGGAAATAAACGATAATGGTATAGGTTTGTCATCGAATAATGCAGATGGCTTTGGTATGGACTCAATGCTATTTCGAGCTAACATGTTGGGTGCACAGATTAACTTTATTTCCAATCACCAAGGGCTTAGTGTTTCAGTTTATCTCCCAAGACAAGCAACCCAAACCAAAATTAACTGATAATTATGAACAATAAAGTAACCGGTGTTAATGCTGACGACAGTCAAATGAGATCTGTTAAAGTCATGGTTGTTGATGATCATCCCTTTGTTCGCGAAGGGATTGCTTTGCTCATTAATCGTGAACCAGATTTTTGTGTCTGTTGTGAAACAGGAGATGCTAATGAGGTAATGGCTATCAATCGGAAGTGTCCTCATGATTTACTCATTCTGGATTTATCGTTGGGGGATCAGTTTAGCTATCACTTAATCGCAGAATTACGAGAAGAGTTTCCTCAGTTACAAATATTAGTGATGTCAATGCATGACGAAATAGTTTATGCAGAGCGTGTCTTGCAAGCGGGTGCGCAAGGCTACGTCATGAAACAGGCTGCAACTGACACGTTGTTGTATGCCTTACGTGAAATACTAAAAGGCGAACTCTATGTTAGCAGTAAAATGCGTACCCGACTCTTAAATCAACTTATTGCAGGCGACAATAAATCAAAAGCATCTAATGAATTAAGCTTCATGGAAACAACTGTTTTGGAATTAATCGGCAAGGGCATGGGAAATACCGAAATCGCCATGATTTTGAATCGTAGTGTTAAAACAGTTGAAGCGCACCGCTCAAACATCCGCCGCAAACTGGATCTTCATTCCGGCCGTGATTTAACCAAATATGCGATTCAGTGGTTTGAAAAGCAGAATTGATAATAACATTTAGTAGTTTATACATGCATATTTGACACCCAAGTAATAACGCTTTGAATTTTGGACTACATCAAGATCAATACCAATCAGTTGAAATCATTTTTCTACAAAAAAGTTAATATCGGTTCGAAGCCGATTACTCTATCCAGCTGAGCTACGAGCGCTTAATTTTTATTATACACACCTTTGACGATGCTCAGGAACCATTGCGGCCTGCTCAAAATGATCACGACGGCAACAACCGGAGTGACCGGTACCGGCGCTATATCGAGGATGAATAATGTCAATAGGCACAGGAAGGCTTTGATCCGCACCTTGTTTGAGGTGATCAGTTTCTGCGGCACGGGATTGCCGTAGAGATCATCAACCAGTGTTGAAAACCAGTGGGGTCGCTTGATGACCACATACATGCCGATCAGACAGCCCGGTGAAACCGGACCGAAACCGATCACGGCAAATACGGCGAACACC
>CAILCX010000083.1 GCA_903832775.1 uncultured Methylobacter sp.
AACTGAGAAAATGGCTTGAACCAGTTCAATCAAAACTGTAGCCGGATTCTCCATATAGCCAAATCAACCTATATATTTTCTATTGAGGACATTATGCGGAACTTGAAGTTTTTACCCGCGCTTATTGGCGCAATACTTGTAATTGCCTCCCTTTTATTCGTCGTTTTCCATTTTATATTCCTTGATCTATTTGTCGACTTATGGTGGTACGATTCCTTAAAACTTGAAGCCTACTTCTGGCTAAAACTACTCTACAAATTTTTTCTTTCCGGTGGCGTCACGCTCGCGTTTTTTGCCATTTTCTTTTTTCATTTCTGGGTTGCCTCGCGTTATCTGGGCTTAAACCCACCGGATGAGGTGCTCAGCAATATCGATAAACGCCGACGCTTCCAGCTTTTTGCCGATACCTTTATGAGCGGTTCGGCAAAGGTGTACACACCGGTATCCTTGATACTGGCAGTCATTATTGCAATCCCCTTTTATAATCAGTGGGAAACGACACTGCTGTTCTTTTTTGGTAGTGATTCGGGCGTAACCGAAACGGTTTACGGCAACGATGTCAGCTTTTATATGCTGTCCTACCCGACCTACATGATGATTCAGCAAGAACTGCTGGAAACCGCCTCGCTAATTTTCTGCATGGTTGGGATTTTATATTGGCTTGAGCATATTTTTATACCCAATCAAAGTTCGGAATTTCCGTTGGGCGCCAAGGTTCATCTAACAATTTTAATCGGTTTTGTGGTTGCGTTCGTGGTCTGGGGCTTCATGCTGGATAGGTTTACCCTGCTTTATACCGACACCCACGAACCGGTTTTTTATGGCCCGGGTTTTATCGAAATACGCTATCAATTGCCGCTGATCTGGCTGGAAATTATAACCTTCATTGCGACTGCGATAACCGCAGGCCTGTTTATTTTTTCAGAAAAACACCGGATAAAAGCGCCGTTTTTAATCTCACTCACCCTGTTCCTCTGTGTCGCAGGCTTGCCGAAGCTGCAATTTATTCCTGATACCATCCAAAAATATATCGTCAGTCCAAATCCAGTCAAATCAAACAAGTCACTGATGCAGCACAATATTGATGCAACACTGGCTGCTTATGATTTGAAGAATATTAAAACGGTAGAAATGCCTATTAAACTGGATGCAACCAAGGACATTGAAACCTGGGGTACACAAAAACATTTTGAGAATATTCCGGTATGGGATAGAGAATTCATCATTGACAGTTACAAACAATTACAGGAAATAAGACCTTATTACAAAATACTGTCTGTCGATGAGGATCGTTATTTTATTCTCGACCATACCCGGCAAGTTAATCTGGCCGCCAGGGAAGTGAATATTTCGAAGCTGCCGACTGAAGCGCAAAACTGGGAAAACATCCATTTACGCTATACCCATGGTTATGGTGCTGTAGTAACGCCGGCCGCACAGGACGCGGATAATGCGCTGATCTGGTATTTACGTGATTTGAATATGCACTCCGATGTCGGCTTTACCGTCGAACACCCGGATATTTATTACGGACTGGAACACTACGATTATGCAATAGTCCCCAATAAACTCAATGTCCAGGGCATAGCAGGAACTGATTCCAGCGTAAGCGGAACTTATCACGGTGAAGGCGGCATTCCGATTCCTTCCTTGTTCAGAAAAGCCTTGCTGGCCTTTTATTTCAATGACGAAAAAATATTTTTTTCGACCAATATCTCTAGCGAGAGTAAGGTCAAGATCCGCCAAAATATAACTCAGCGCATCAATACGCTGACTCCTTTTTTACACCTGGACAAAGATCCTTATCTGGTCATATCCAAAGATAGGTTCTACTGGATACAGGATGCCTACACCTTATCGAACAAATATCCGGTTTCCATGCCAGCAGAGGATGATTTCCTGGAGGGGCATCAAGATTTCAACTACATCCGCAATTCAGTCAAGATTATTGTCGATGCTTATGATGGCGATGTAGATTACTATATTTCAGATCCATCGGATGCGATCATTCAGGCCTACAGCAGCGCCTACCCTGGTTTTTTTAAGAATCTTGACGAAATGCCAGCCGATTTAAAGCAGCACTTGCGTTATCCGCGTGATCTTTATTATCTGCAGATGAAAGTCTATGCCAAATATCATCAGCAAAGCCCTGAGTTATTCTACGAACAGTCCGAAACCTGGTCTCAAGCCAATGTACGTGGACAACTGGTATTGCCTTATTATCAGACCATGGATTTTGGTAACTGTAATGACACCGAAGAATTTGTGCTGATTAACCCTATGACACCAATAAACAGAAATAATCTGAGTATGATAGGGGTTGCCGGAACATTGGATAAGACCCATTGCAGCGCAGATTACAAACCCGGCATAACTGTGTACAAATTCGGCAAGGACGTTCAAGTCAATGGACCTGCACAAGTTGAAGCGCTGATTAACCAGAATCCTGAGATTTCAGCCCAATTCAGCTTATGGGGCCAATACGGTTCAGTTGTTGAAATGGGACGTATGATTATCCTGCCGATGGGCAACACGGTTCTTTATGTTCATCCTATATATATTGCCTCTACAGACAATAAAATACCTGAATTGAAACGCGTGATTGTTTCAATCGGCAATCAGGTTGTTATGGATAAAACCTTATGGTCGGCCTTCAGTCGTTTGAAACAAATTTACAATAAAAACACCGCAGAAAGTGACGGTTCAGAAACCCCGAAGGCCATTGTAAAACCAAAGGATAATTAAGCAATTTCTACCCGCAGCCGTAGAGCTTATAAACAAAGGAGTTCAAACACATGCGTTTGAACTCCAAAATTAACTTATTAACCAGTAACTTAAAACAATACATGGCTATACTTTCACCGCCTCTAATGCAGAGATAGTTTTATAAATATTTCAGTTGTTATTCCGAGCTACAACCGTCGAACATTGTTGAGACGTGCATTGCTATCCGTATTGGGCCAAACCCTGTCACCTATTGAAGTAATTGTCATTGACGACGGCTCGACTGATGACACTGAAACGATGCTTCGCCAGGACTTTCCCCAGGTAAAATATTACTATCAGACAAACCAAGGTGTAAGTGCCGCACGTAACTTTGGCATAAAACAGTCAAGCGGTGACTGGGTCGCTTTTCTTGACTCTGATGATGAATGGCTAGCTGATAAACTACTTAAGCAAAAATCAGCGTTAGAAAGCAGCCCCGAATACCAAATTTGCCACACTGAAGAAAACTGGATACGCAATGACGTTCCTGTTGCCGTACCCAAAAAATATGCTAAAGCAGGCGGATGGATATTTACCGATTGTTTGCCCTTATGTGCGATTTCTCCTTCTACCGTCTTGATCAACCGGGCAGTATTTTCAGATGTTGGTCTATTTGACAACCACTTGCCCGCCTGTGAAGACTACGATCTGTGGCTCAGAATTACCGCAAAATTTCCCGTTTTATTGATTTCACAGCCTCAAATAAACAAATATGGTGGCCATAAAGATCAGTTATCTCTAGCTTTCTATGGCATGGACAAGTTTAGAATCAGCGCCTTGCTAAAAATAATTGTGGCAGGTCACTTGTCAGATGAAAATCAGCAGGCTGCCATTAAAATAATGGTTAAAAAAGCAGTTATTTATCTTAACGGTGTTACCAAACGCGGAAAAGCAGATGAAATGGATTATTACCAAAAACTTATCGATCGTTATGGATAAAAACTAATGGTGCTCATTAAAAGCTTTCGAGGAAATTCATTACTTATTAATTTTAAAACTACACATACAATCACCTTTAGCCATACAACTAATCTGCTCAACTTTCTTGTCAAGCAATGACGACATCAGCGCCAAGTCAAACTCGCAAATTTCAGCATGCTTTTGCGCAAGATCATGATAAATGCAATTACGCGCTTCGAGAGTGAAATCTTCCAATTCGGACTCAGCTCCCACTTTCACTTGAAATCCAAGATCTGTCATGATTATGGTCAACTCATCGACACGTTCACTTAAAGTTTTTCCGGAAAATTTACCCTGTAATGTATCCGCCAACTTAATACCCAGTTTCTGCATAAACGCTTTAAAGCGTTCAGCGCCAATTTCCTGCTGTAAATCATTGAGGATTAATTCTGAAAACCAGGCATACTGTTTCGGAAAATAGTTACAGCCTTTATCAGTTATGACATAAATAGTTACCGGTCGCCCTGCGGTTTTATTGAGCATACTCTTTTTGATATAGCCATCCCTCTCAAGAACAACAAAATGCTGCTGCACCCCGGTCCTTGAAATATCCAGCATCTTGGCCAGTTCATCGACACTCAGCCCCGCCCTATTTTCCAGCAAGTATTCAAGTATCTGATGTTGTCGGGAACTTATCTTTTGACGTATTAGCGGATTCATTTTTGCATCATGACTTATTGTCAGGTTTACAGCTACAATAGCTAATTATGACACATATTACTTATAAAAGTTTTACATGGCATAAATTGGTCTGTTGTTATAAACTTCTGCTTGAGCTCAATGCTTAACATAATAATAATTACCCTATACAAAACTGGAGACAATAATGAGCGATTCACAAGACAACAATTCAGGCCAATCACTTTATGATCAACTGGGCGGCGAAGCTGCTGTTAATGCGGCCGTAGATATTTTTTATCGTAAAGTTCTATCTGATTACCGCATTAACCGTTTTTTCGATAACTCTGACATGGAAGCACAAGCAGCTAAACAAAAAGCATTCTTAACAATGGCCTTTGGAGGACCCAATAATTATAGCGGCCAGGATATGCGCGCGGCTCATGCACGCTTTGTAAAAATGGGCTTAAATGCCAGCCATTTTGACGCTGTCATTGAACATTTAGGAGCAACGTTGGCCGAATTAAATGTTCCACAAGAACTGATCGCTCAAGTTGCAGCGATTGCCGAAACTACCCGTAATGACGTACTTGGCAAATAATTGATTTCTCAGGTGGAGACCTTGGCACGCATAACCATCGGTGAAAGCACGTTTTCCTGCCAAGCTGATGAATCTGTATTGGAAACCTTATTAAAAGAAAACATACAGATCCCATTTGGTTGTCGCCAGGGTGTTTGCCAAGCCTGCTTAATGCGCAGTCTTGATAATCCTCCACCTGAATCTGCCCAAATCGGCATTAAACATACACTACAAGCACAAAACTATTTTCTGGCTTGTGTTTGTCACCCTGAACAAGATATGACCGTTGCCTTGCCCAACCAGCAAGACGCTTTCATTCAAGCAGAAGTCATCAAAAAACAGCTATTGACACCAGATATTGTCCATTTGGTTCTAAAATACCAAACGTCCTTTAATTTTTTCGCCGGACAATTTGTCAATTTACAGCGACTGGATGGCTTAACTCGTAGCTATTCGATTGCCAATATTCCACACCAGAAAAACATCCTTGAATTTCATATTCGTCGCTTACCGAATGGCCAATTCAGTAACTGGGTACATGATGAGTTGGAATTAGGTGCTCAATTAACACTGTCAACAGCACAAGGAGCCTGCCATTATCTCCCTGGACGCGCTGCGCAACCTTTGATACTGATCGGCACAGGCAGTGGCCTTGCGCCGCTTTATGGCATCATTACCGATGCACTAAACCAAGGGCACGCTGGTCCCATCCACTTATTCCATGGTAGTCGTGACCTGAATGGGCTGTATTTTATTGAAGAGTTACGCGACTTAGCAGCAAAAACTGATAACTTTCACTACACCACCTGTCTTTCAGGGGAAAGTATTGATTCCGATCATATTCAGGGGCGAGCTAATGACGTTGCCTTAGACTCCCTCGAAAGTTTAGGCGGATGGCGAGTTTTTCTTTGCGGACATCCGGACATGGTTAATCAAACCAAAAAAATGGTGTTTATGAAGGGCGCTTCTATGGCAGATATTTATGCAGATGCTTTTCATGTGCTGCAGATAGAAAATTAAGCCCATAAAAATAAACTATTAATAACAAAAGAAAAATATTCATTACGAATGGGTTTTACCCTTTATTTATTCAAACCTTCGCTAATTTCGTATTAATAATGGTTTTGAATAAAAGCCATTCCTAATGCCTTTTCTTGTAATAGCGCTTATCATATGAATCTTTCTTGCCATGAGCCTCATGATTAATCGTCGCGCCATGAAACACTATAAATTATTACTACTTATACAGCTGGCTACGGTTTTAACTGGCTGCGGACAGCCTGGCCCACTCTATTTGCCCGGACAAGCACCACCGATTCATGTAGAACCCGAACCTGCTCCAAAACAAGAACCCAAGACCGAAAAAACCAAATAACCATGGATTATTTTAATTACCGAAACGGCGAACTTTTTGCCGAAGATATTGCAGTTCAAGACATCGTTTATAAATACGGAAGCCCCTGCTACATTTATTCAAGGGCTACCCTGGAACGGCACTGGAAGGCTTTCGACCACGCTTTTGGAGAACAGGCGCATTTGATCTGTTATGCAGTAAAAGCCAATTCCAATATCGCACTCCTTAATCTGCTGGCCCGCTTGGGCTCCGGCTTTGACATCGTTTCTCTGGGCGAATTGGAACGGGTTATTGCCGCAGGCGGCAATCCTAAAAAAATTGTCTTTTCCGGTGTCGGCAAGCGTGAAGATGAACTTCTGGCGGCACTTAAGCTGGGAATCCGCTGTTTTAACATCGAAGTTAGCGGCGAACTGGATCGGTTAAACCAGTTAGCCGGACAACTCGGTGTTATTGCACCCGTGTCTTTTCGGGTAAACCCTGATGTCGACGCCAACACTCATCCTTATATTTCTACCGGTCTAAAAGAAAATAAATTTGGCATCGACATTCAGCAAGCGTTATCTGAATATCGACGTGCCGCAGCAATGCCTAATATCAACGTAATCGGCATAGATTGTCATATCGGATCGCAACTCACTGAAACCCGGCCATTTCTGGACGCGCTGGATAAGGTGCTTGAACTGGTTGAAACACTTGCTGCCGAAGGCATCAATCTGCACCATTTAGATCTGGGTGGTGGCTTGGGTATTTGTTATAAAGATGAACAACCGCCCGAACCCGCCGAATACATTGAAGCAGTTTTGGCAAGACTCGGTGATACGCACTTCGAAATATTACTGGAACCGGGCCGCGCGATTGTCGGTAATGCCGGTATTTTGGTAACTCAGGTTGAATACCTTAAACCAACCGCAAATAAAAATTTTGCTATCGTTGATGCTGCTATGAATGATCTGGTACGCCCTTCTTTATATAGTGCATGGCAGGAAATCATACCGGTCAGCTTGCAAAACAACGAAACCGCAATGACTTGGGATATAGTCGGCCCAGTCTGTGAAACCGGTGACTTTTTAGGCAAAGACCGTTTGCTATGTCTTACCCAAGGCGATTTATTGGCGATACGCTCTTCAGGTGCCTATGGTTTTACCATGAGCTCTAACTACAATTCCAGACCACGTCTGGCTGAAGTGATTGTCGATGGTACTGATCTCCATCTGGCCCGGGAAAGAGAAACAATTAAACAACTGTGGACAGGCGAGCATTTGTTGCCGTAGTGTTTCATTGCAAAACCTACTCTTTTTCAGTATGTACTAAACCAACTCAGCTAAAATAAATACCAACTCAATGATTAACTTCACAAAAATGCACGGACTTGGCAATGACTTTGTAGTAATAGACGCAATCAATCAACAGATTGCTTTAACTCCAGAGCAGATTCACCAGCTTTCTGACCGTCATTTTGGCATAGGTTTTGACCAACTGTTGCTGGTTGAAAAACCCGTTAGCGATAATGCCGATTTTAAATACCGGATTTTTAATGCAGACGGAGGAGAAGTTGCCCAATGCGGCAATGGTGCACGCTGCTTTGCACGCTTTGTCCGTGATAAAAAATTGTCAGACAAAGATGAAATACGCGTCGACACCGATTCAGGGCAATTGTTGCTGCGTTTTGATGCCGATAACATGATCACTGTGAACATGGGGATTCCCAGACACACACCTAATGAGATTCCGTTATTGGCAGAACAAGAATCCCGTTTTTATACCGTACGCGTCAATGAGAATGAAAGAGCTTTTGGTGCAGTTTCAATGGGCAACCCACACGCGGTCATTCAAGTTTCCGATATTAAAACTGCACAGGTAGCTGAATTGGGAAAAGCACTTGAAAGTCATGAGTTTTTTCCTGAACGAGTTAATGTCGGTTTTATGCAAGTCATGGACCGCCAACATATCAAACTACGCGTCTTTGAACGCGGTGCCTCTGAAACACTGGCTTGTGGAAGTGGCGCATGTGCAGCTGTGGTCATCGGTATTGATCACAATTTATTAGATCACACCGTCACTGTTGATCTCCCGGGCGGCACATTAACCATCAATTGGCCGGGGCGTGGCGAACCGGTTTTAATGACAGGCCCAGCCATTTCTGTTTTTGAAGGACATATACCGTTATGAACCAACCAGCCGAACTTACTTCCGCCCAGGTTGAAGCTTATCTTAGACAGCATCCCGAATTCTTTCATGATCATTTGAGCTTGCTGGAACACATGAGTATTCCTCATCCCAGCGGTAACGCAATCTCACTGATTTCAAAGCAATTGGAAATTTTCAGGACACGTCATCATGATATGGAAAACCAATTAACTGAGCTGATAGATATCGCCAGAGACAATGACATGTCGGTTAACCGCATGCACAAACTCACTCTTGCGCTACTAGATGCAAATACCTTGGAGGAAGCCGTTGGGAACCTTAACGTGGTTCTTGCTGAATATTTTTTAATAGACTTTGTGGCCGTGCGTATCATCAAGCCGTGTCCCGATGAAACAATGAATCATTTGTTTATTGAACCCTTCAGCAAAGACCTGGAACCCTTTGTCAGCGAACTTACCAGTAGCCTCCCTAAATGCGGCCGTCCAACGATAGCTCAGGCTCGGGTATTATTTGGCGATTTGGCATTTGAGGTAAAATCCTGCGCCATTATTCCAATGACTTTTACCGAACTGGAAGGTATTTTAGCCATTGGCAGCCGCGATGAAGGCCGATTTCATTACAACATGGGCAACCTGTTTTTAAACCAGATGAGTGAAATTATAGGTACACGACTGATCACTTTGTTGCAACAGATTTAATATGCACAATTATGCACAATGATGACGAACTTGTCCTGAAGAACTTTTTCACCCAACTTACTGTCGAAGTTCGCGCCTCAATACATACCATTAAAAGTTACCAACGAGACATTAACCATTTATCCGGCTATTGCGAAGACAAAACTATAGACCATTGGGCCGATTTGCAATCCACCGATATTCGCTCCCACATTGCAAGTCGCCATCGAAAAGGTTTGAGTAGCAAAAGCCTGCACCGTGAACTATCGGCCATACGCAGTTTCTATAATTATCTTCTAAAGAAAGGCTTGGTAAGCGCAAACCCTGCCCAGCCCATTCAAGCACCCAAACAAGCCAGAAAGCTACCTAAAACACTGGATGTAGATCAATTATCCGGATTGCTGGAAGCGGGCGCCAGTTCGATACTTGAAATCCGTGATCTAGCCATGTTTGAATTATTTTATTCTTCGGGTCTGCGTCTAAGTGAATTATCGGCTCTCGACTTAGCAGATCTGGACTTGGCCGATAAAACTCTGGTTGTTCGTATTGGCAAAGGTGGCAAATCAAGAGTTTTGCCGATTGGCAGCAAAGCCATTGCAGCAATAAAGAATTGGTTAAAGTTGCGAATAATAAAACCTGACGCCGGTGACGCTCTATTCACTTCAACACGAGGAACCCGAATCGGTCAACGCAGCATTGAGCTAAGACTGGAACTGTGGTGCAAGAAAAAAGGCATTGCAGAACATATTCACCCGCACATGCTAAGACACTCTTTCGCCAGTCATTTACTTGAATCCAGTCAAGACTTAAGAGCTGTTCAGGAACTGCTGGGACACACCAATATCAGTACAACCCAGATATACACCCATCTGGACTTTCAGCATCTGGCTGAAATATATGACAAAGCCCACCCCAGAGCCAAAAAAAAACCGCTATAACGGCCTGCTCGGTAAGCAAATAACTAAAAAACCTGCTACCATGTAGCTCATTTTTTAATATAAAAAAGTAGTGTGGGCGGGCATGTTTGCCCACCATTCATTTAATGAAAAATGGTGGACACAAAAGCGTCGTTTAATGCCTCTGCTTTGGCTCACCCTACGAAAAACCTCTGCACGGGAAATCGAAAATGGCGGCAAACGATACACTGAACGATATCAAATCTAAAGGCATACTCTGGGGCTTTGGCGTTTTTGCCCTGGTAGTACTGACAGTATTGCTTTCCCTGGGTGCTTGGTGGGGTAGTGAACCCGAGCAGTTTAACGTTCAGGACGAAGCTGTAAAACGCGCCGAAGAAACTCATTCCACCGAAAATATGCCTGTCGGTTATGTTTATGCCAACACCCTGGCGCATATTGCCG
>CAILCX010000084.1 GCA_903832775.1 uncultured Methylobacter sp.
AGTAACTGAAAAAAATATTTTTTATATTGTCGCTTTAAAATTTCATATATATTTTAATAATTTAAATGATCCACCTTTAAAATAAATATTAAGTATATGATTTAAATAGATTTGTTATTTTAATGCACTCACCCTTTATTTATCGCCTATACTCTTGCAACCTTAATTGTTGTTTACGAGGACAAAATGAGAATTTCACTGCTTCTTTTTGGATGTCTTTTTTCTACCTATACTTTTGCAGGTATTTATAAATGTACCGATATTAATGGAAAAACAAATTACCAATCAAAGCCTTGTGATTTCGAACAAAAAAACGAACAGATCAACATTAAGACTGGCGACTCTATTGATTTACCTGATGAAGAAAAACAAAGACAGGCTTTGGTGCAAAAAGAATTTGATGAAAAATCCGAACAAGAAATTTTATTAAAAAAACAAATCCAGTTAAAACAAGACTCACAGAGTGAAAGCGCCAAAAATCAATTTCTTATCAAAAACAATCCCAATAAATTTTCGGTATTTTCAATCCCCCCATATATTCCTGATCAATTGCCAGAATTAGTTAAAAATTATCAGAACAGACTTCCTGATATCGAACGATTCAGACGATTAGCGTCAGAAAAAGCTTTGGCTACTGCGCAATGCAATCGGGTTGAAGCCGCTGAATTACATGGAAATAGTTCTAAGAGTGCCTTAGTATTTTTAGTCAATTGCAGTAGCGGTAAAAGTTTTTATTTTACTGAGCAAGAATTATCGAAATAATCAGCTCAATGAGTTCATCAAAAACCATTTTAATTACAGGCTGTTCTACAGGAATTGGCTACACTACGGCGATGGAATTAAAAAATCGCGGACATAAGGTTGTTGCAACAGCCCGTAAACCAGACGATGTATTGCGTTTACAACTAGAAGGCTTTTCAGCTTTTCAATTGGATTTGGCTGACAGTAACAGCATTCAAACTGCAGTTAGATTGGCAATTGAATTAACTGATGGGAAAATTGATGCATTGTTTAATAACGGGGCATTTGGTCAACCGGGTGCAGTTGAAGATTTAAGCAGAGATGTTCTAAGATTTCAATTTGAAACCAATCTGTTTGGCACTCATGAACTGACTAACTTGATTCTTCCCTTAATGCGTAAACAGGGACATGGGCGGATTATTTATAACAGCTCCATTTTGGGTTTTGTCGCGATGACATATCGTGGTGCTTATAACGCAAGTAAATTTGCTCTGGAAGGTTTGGCGGATACTTTACGCCTCGAACTTCATGGTTCAAATATTCATATTTCAGTAATCGAACCTGGACCAATTCTGAGTGACTTCAGAAAAAATGCATTTTCTTTGTATAAAAAAAATATAGATCCGACTAACAGTTACTATAAAGAGACTTACAAAAAAATGGAAGTACGTTTGGAAAGAGAAGGTGCTGCTGCCCCATTCACCTTACCGGCTCAAGCAGTTGCAGCTAAGGTTATTCATGCTCTTGAAGCTAAAAACCCAAAAATTCGTTATTACGTAACTTTTCCTACCTATCTATTTGCATTTCTTAAACGTATTTTACCCATGCCCTGGTTAGACTATTTACTCAGACAGGTTTAAAAATGCAAAATCTTGAAGAAATTATTATTGATTGTCCTTATTGTGGGGAAGCCTTGGATGTTTTGATTGATTCAAGATCAGGTCCTCAACGATATTATGAAGACTGCGCGGTTTGTTGTACTCCGATTTTATTTATTGTATCGGAAGATAACCATGGTGAAGTTATAATTGACATCAAACGAGATGATGAGTAATTCCTCACCATTTAACTATGATTTAATTTTTTCTGTGCTAGAATGCGCCGCAGTATTAACTCATCTCAATGTTATATTATTGCTTTTTTTGCATAAATTGTCATTTTGTTAGTAATGCTAAAAACATAAATATCAACAATATAGGTTTAATCAATGAAAGTATTTAAAAAAATCCTAGTTTCTGTGGTTATGGTAATGT
This sequence comes from uncultured Methylobacter sp., assembly GCA_903832775.1. Taxonomy (GTDB): domain Bacteria; phylum Pseudomonadota; class Gammaproteobacteria; order Methylococcales; family Methylomonadaceae; genus Methylobacter_A. The sequence continues at coordinate 1,995 of CAILCX010000084.1, forward strand.
CTATGGCTGCAATTTCTTCAACTGCAATTGCTGAGCCTAAAGGCGAAGCTGCTGTAAAAGAAGCTATTGAAAACACTTTGTCAGGAATTGCAACTGCACAAGCTTCAGTAAAAAGTGGCGACTTGTCAACTGCATCACAAGATATTCTTAAAGCTGCTCAAGCTTCAAAAGAATTCCGTTTTGAAATTACTGAGCGTCAACGTCAAAAAGCGACTGATGTATTAAAAGCAGCTCGTAAATCAGTTGATTCTGGTGATACTGCCTCTGCAGAAGCAGGTTTGGCAGACGCATTAAAATCATTTACTGAAATGAAAGCGATTTACGATAAAACTCATTAAGATTTGTATGCTATAAAGTCAGATTTGATCATTTTAATAATGATTGAATCTGATTATTCATTACTCGTTAATTCCGCTAAAAAGTTCTCTTTTTATTCTTCCATTGATTCATGGTTGAAAAATTTCAAAATGTGTTAAAATAATTGTTGGTATTTAGCTATTAAAATTTATTTAGTAGCTACTCAACCAACCTTTAACTAAAAAATAACAATGACTTGAGGATCAGTGCATTATGAAAATCTTAAAAAAATTATTACTGTCTTTATTAATTGCAGCTTCTATGGGTGCGATTTCAACTTCAGCATTTGCTGAAACTGATAAAGGTAGAGTTACATACGCTCCAGCTGATGCAATCGATATAGTAAGCGCTAAAATCAAAATTGCCCTTGAAGCTGCTACTAGTGGTTCCGAAGGTGAAAAAGTATCTGATCTTATAAAAGATGCTTTAGATGCAAGCAAAGAAATCAATGCTAATGATAAAGTTGATATGGCCCGTTCAAGAGCTAACAACAAATTGAAATCTGCTAAGACTCATGCAAAAGAATCAGCTTTACAAGAAGCTGAACAAGAATTAAAAGAAGCTGCAAAAATGTTCAGTGAATTGAAAGGTCTCATCTAAACATTATGTGCCCCTATCAGGTTAACTTCGAGGTTTCCTGATAGGGTTGTAAAATTTAACAAGCTACTTGTATTGTTAAATACCGTTCTAAAATTTTCAATCGCTTCCCCCACCCCAAGTTATTCATTTATCTAAATATATCGTAAACTTTAATGCTCAATTATTGCATTAGTTTCCCATAAATAGTTCTCTTCCGGTCTAGCTTAAATTCAATTTATATAGTACTTTCATGTACTTAAAGTTACCGAAAATGATTTTTTCATACACTTATAATTGTAAATTCATGCTAAGTAAAATCAGTTACGATTGAGTTGATTCGATATAATGCTATAGTACCAAAAAATAATAGCTTTGGAGGAAATGGCAATGACTGATAATAATGAAAAACATAAAATAGTGATTGTTGGAGGCGGTGCGGCAGGTCTTGAACTGGCCACCAGTTTAGGTAAAAAATTAGGCAAAACCGGTTTTGCTGAAGTAATGTTATTGGATGCCTCGCCGACACATATATGGAAACCATTACTCCATGAAGTTGCAGCGGGAACGTTAGATGAGTCTGAACAGATCGAATATCTGGCTCAGGCACATCGCAATCATTTTCGCTTTAGATTAGGCAAGATGGAAGGTCTAGATCGGCAGAAAAAACAAATTTATGTCAGTCCAACACTTAGTGATAATGGCGAAGAGTTAATTCCCCGAAGAGTTTTTCCTTACGATACCTTGGTAATGTCGGTTGGCAGTATCAGTAACACTTTCAATATTAAAGGTGTCGCAGAACATTGTCTGTTCCTAGATACAACCTCCCAAGCGTTTAAATTTCAAAAACAACTGGTCGAGTCCTATATAAAAAGCCATGCTGGTAAAAATAATGCTAATGACAGAACTTTATCCATTGTTATTATCGGTGCAGGTGCTACTGGTGTTGAATTGTCAGCTCAATTGCACGAGGTGACCAATTTATTGGCAGTTTACGGTCTGGATGAATCCAGTGATGTAAAACTGACTATTATTGAAGCGGCAAATCAATTGTTACCGGCCTTACCCGGCAAATTAGCGCAGGCGACTCAGCAACAGCTTGTTAAGTTAGGCATTGACCTTAAGTTGGGTCGACGAGTTATTGAGGTGACCCGAGAGGGCGTTCATACCCATGATGGCGAAATCATTCCAGCTGATATTAAAGTCTGGTCAGCAGGAATTAAAGCGCCAGATTGGATGCAAGATCTTGATGGACTAGAAGTTAACAGAATTAACCAGTTAGTGGTTGATGAAACGCTGAAGACAGCTGACGACAATATTTTTGCGATGGGAGATTGCGCAGCTTGCCTATGGCCCGGACATGAAGGCAACGTTCCGCCGCGTGCCCAAGCCGCACACCAACAGGCAACGACTTTAAGTAAATCAATAGTCAACCGCTTACAGGGCGGTAATCTGGTAAAATACGATTATCTTGATTACGGATCACTGGTTTCGCTTGGCAAATACACAACAGTCGGCAATCTGATGGGTAACTTGATGGGCTCGGTCAGTATCGGCGGCTTTATCGCCAGAGTCGTTTATTTGTCACTCTATAAAATGCATCAGGTGGCTGTTCACGGCTATTTTAGAACAGCAATGTTGACACTTTCTAATTTATTCAGACGTAGTGCACATGCAAAAATAAAAATGCATTAAATGTTTTAATTGCTTTTACTATTAAGCAAGTAACTTTCTATAACTACTTACAAAGATTAACATCATGTTTGAAATTGAATACGAATTCCGCGAAGAAGATTTAATCCATTTTAATGAAATACAATTCATGAGAAATGAAGAAATCCAACACAACATTAGAAAAAATCGCTGGATAGTACCTGGCATTATGATTTTAATCGGCTCTTTTTATTATTTTTACTATGGTGATATGCAGTCAGCTGGATATATTGTGGTGATTGCGATGCTCTGGGCGTTGCTGTCGCCTAAAATCATGATGCTGGATTTACGCAGACAGATTCTTAAAAACTATACCGCCAAAGAAAAGATTCTGATGTTTGGCACCTATACCTTGAGCATAGACCCTTCCAACCCCAATTATCTGTTTGAAAAATCACCCAGCGGTAAAAATAAAATGGCCTGGAGCGATTTGGTTCGAGTGGAATACGGCAAACGTTATGTTTATATCTACATCAATTTGAATACTGCCTTGGTTATTCCTGTAGAAACAGTAAAAAAAGGCAACCTTGAACAATTCGCCGAGCAGGCGGACAAGATGATTGAGCGGTTTGCATAACAATCAAGATGTAGGGTGCGCATCGCGCACCATTTTTGAATTTATTCCAGTTAAAAGTGTGCGCTGAGTACCTCATAGAGACAGAAAAAAACATAATTAGGAGGAAATCATGTATCGATTAGGCTGGCCTTGTGCAACATTTTTCGCTGAAATGGGTGTGCCGCTTTTAATTAAAGTTGAAATTATCCACGATAACGAAGCAAATGTTTATATCGCAACCAGCCCTGATTTAAAAGGCTTGGTTGTCGAAGCGGAAACGCTAGACGAGCTGGAAAAAGAAGTCTGGGATTTGGTACCTGAACTACTAACGCTGGATTTGCCAAAGTTGCGCGTAAAAGCAGCAACGCATTTGTCGTTTTTTCAACCGCCCGTTGCAGTATGAATGGCTATGAAAAACTGGTCAAAGAGCTGTTGCTTAAACACGGATACAAATTAGTTCGCACTGGCAAAGGTTCGCATGAAATATGGGCATCGGAAAAAGGCGTATCTGTTACTGTAAATCATGCTTGTAAATCACGCCATACTGCTAACAGCATCATGAAAGCGGCGGGTATTGAGCATCGTTTTTAAAGGCATATTGCGTCTAAATAAGGTGTTAGTTAAGTCGAAGCGTGACGAGGTTTGCAACCCCGTCACTCACGTTTCATAAATTGTTGCAGTGTTTAAACGTCTTGGATAAAAATGTAGGGTGCGCATCGCGCACCATTTTTGAAGCTAAGGGTGCATATTTTTTACCCGCAAAACTAAATGATAAAAGGTGGACAAAAAAAGCGTCACCCTATATGTCTAATAGTTTGGCAACATATTAAATAATGAGATAGATACAATGAATGAAAATAAAATCCCATTTAAGTGCGACACATGTGGAAATCAATTTCAACATGGTTTTCATCATTATGAAGGACATCGTATCGCCAAATACAATATTTTAGTTTGTGAGTTATGCTGGAAGAGCAATTCGGATGGCTGGGCACCAGTTTATGAATCAAAATTATTTTTACATTTAAAAAATTCTGGTTTGCCAGAGCCACAAAGAAATGACAAAGATAGACTTCCTCGTGACTAATTCGCTACTGTGTAGTTAGAATTTTTAGCCAAACCAAAGAGATTACTGTCATGAAAATAATTGCTGTGTTAATTCTTTCCTTTAGCTTCGCACAGTATGCGCTAGCTTCTGACAGCACATACGACAATGTTGTCGCTGGAAAAAAGTGCCAAGAAGATAAGAGCCAAAACCTATCCTGTTCTTATAGTGTCGGTAAAAGCCTATCCATAGAAATTGTAGATATAGGGTTGCCTGACTCCTTTGTTCGTTTTAACAAATCCGATTTTGATGGAGATTTTTATGGGGCTTATGGAATGTTACACGGTTGCATTATCATCAAAAATAAAAAAGAAATATTCAGTTTGGCATTCGTGTCGCCAATAAACGGAAAGATTTATAGAACATGGCCAGAATGCAAGAGTGGAATGTAATCACATAACAAATCACCTAACGTTTTATAAATTGATGCAGTGTTTAAACGTCCTGGATCAAGATGTAGGGTGCGATTTCGCACTTCAGCACTATATGCAGTGAAATCCCAACTTTACCTTTCGTCTTTTGCCTTTTTATTTTCATCTTAACTTTTCATGCTAAATTTTAAAAACATAGCCCTGCGCCGTGGCGTTCGGGTGTTATTTGCCAACTCTTCTTTCACCATTCATAAAGGTCAAAAAGTTGGTTTTACCGGTGCAAACGGCGTTGGTAAATCCAGTTTTTTTGCGCTGGTCAAAAACGAACTGCATCTGGATGAAGGCGATTTTTCAATGCCGCCGAATTTGGAAATTGCCCACGTTGCCCAGGAAACACCTGCCGTTTTAAGTTCAGCGATCGATTATGTCATTGATGGCGACCAGCAATTACGACGTTTGCAACAGCAGTTGCTAGCTGCCGAACAGGCCGATGACGGTTTAAAACAGGCAGAATTGCATGCCATATTGGATACCATTGGTGGTTATACCGCGCAGGCCAGAGCCTCACGACTCATGAACGGTTTGGGTTTTACTGCTGACCAGGAAAGCAATGCCGTCAATTCCTTTTCCGGCGGCTGGCGGATGCGGCTTAATCTGGCCCAGGCGCTGATGTGTCGATCAGACGTGTTGTTACTTGACGAGCCTACCAACCATCTCGATTTGGATGCCGTCATCTGGTTGCAGGACTGGTTGTGTAAATATCCCGGCACCTTATTACTGATTTCTCATGACCGGGATTTTTTGGATACCATTACCGATCACATCGTTCATATTGAGCAGAGTAAAGCCGAAATTTATACCGGCAATTATTCGGCTTTTGAACGTATGCGTGCCGAAAAACTGGCACAACAACAATCATCCTATCTAAAGCAACAGCGAGAAATCGCCCACATGCAGAGCTTTGTCGACCGCTTTAAAGCTCAGGCGACCAAAGCCAGACAAGCACAAAGTCGTATTAAAGCTTTGGAACGAATGGAATTGATTGCAATGGCCCATGTTGACTCGCCATTCGATTTTAGTTTTGCCAAACCCGAAAAAATGCCTAATCCTCTGCTAACTCTAGATAAGGTAGATATTGGCTATGGGCATACTTGCGTTATAAAGCAGGCAGGCCTTTCCATTTCTCCGGGTGATCGTATCGGACTTCTAGGCCCAAATGGCGCCGGAAAATCGAGCCTTATCAAAGTGCTGGCAGGTGATATGCTGCCTTTAACAGGCAAAAGAAACGAAGCGGAAGCATTAAAAATCGGCTATTTTGCCCAGCATCAACTGGAGCAATTACGCGTTGACGAAAGTCCTTTATGGCATTTACAGCAACTGGACAAACAGGCGACAGAGAAAGATTTACGCAATTTCCTGGGCGGTTTTGATTTTCGCGGCGACAAGGTAATGGAAGCCGTCAAACCTTTTTCTGGCGGCGAAAAAGCGCGTTTGGTCTTGGCGTTGCTGGTTTATCAAAACCCCAATCTCTTATTGCTGGACGAGCCAACCAACCACCTGGATTTGGAAATGCGTCACGCCTTAAGTGTGGCATTGCAAGACTATCAAGGTGCCATCGTGGTAGTTTCGCATGATCGACATTTATTGCGTTCAGTAACCGACCAGTTATTATTGGTTTCGGGCGGTAAGGTACAGCCTTTTGATGGCGACCTTGACGATTACCGCATGTGGTTGACCGAGCAAAAAAAGAATGAAGAAAAACCCCTTGTTGATAGCATTCAGACCGTATCAAAGAAAGACCAGCGCAAGTTGGATGCGGAACGCAGGCTAAAAAATAAACCTTTATTTGACGCCTTGAAAAATGCTGAAGTCGCTGTGGAAAAATATCATAATGAACAGCGCCTATTAGAACAACAACTGGCTGATCCAGACATCTATGAAGATTCCAAAAAGGAGCAGCTAAAAAAACTGATGGCGCAGAAAATCACAATTGATAAAGCATTAGACGATGCGGAAGCCGCCTGGATGGAAGCTGGGGAAAAGATTGAAGCGTTACAACAATGATATTGAAATACTCGCCAGACAGGAAATGCCATGTTTGAAATACTAAAACTATTATTGGATATCTGCCTGTTTAAAAAAGGCCCCCAGGATGTGCCGTTTTCATTCTGGTTGCTTCGAGTGCTTATTGTTATTGATATTTGCGTAAGCTTTTTAATGGTAAGTATTCATACTAACTGGTTTCCTTCGTTATTACAGGCTATTGTATCTGCGACTCTGCTTTTTTGTTTTAGCTGGTTTATGTTATATCTTGCCAGTAAAAGGGAGCGTTTTAATCAAGTGACCAGCGCATTTTTGGGAGCTGATACTTTAATCAGTTTTTTTGCTTTGCCAGGTATGGCTTCAATGGCTTTTGGAAGTGCTGCAGTATTAGCGTTTATTGTTACAATTGCTTTAATGATCTGGCATTGGGCAGTTACC
>CAILCX010000085.1 GCA_903832775.1 uncultured Methylobacter sp.
ACTTAAAGATCCTGCTTTGTTGCAATCTTTGGTAGCGGCACCCAAGCCTGCCGATGCAACAGAAACTAAAGAGGGGGGAGAGTAAATCATGGCTGAATTAGAAAATGCAACGGCGAGCCAGGCTACAGAACAGGTAACTGAGACTAGTGATTTCTCGCTATTACTTAACAAAGAGTTTAAACCAACGTCAGACAGAGCCAAAGCTGAAGTAGAAAATGCGGTTCAAACGCTGGCTGCCTATGTTCTGAAAGATACTTCAGTTATTTCCGATGATACGATTGCTTCTATTCAATCGATTATTGCGCAGATAGACAAAAAGTTAACAGATCAAGTTAATCTTATTCTACATCATGAAGATTTCCAGAAGCTGGAAGGTTCATGGCGAGGTCTGCATTATATGATTAACAATACCGAGACTGATGAACAGCTTAAAATAAAGGTCATGAACATCTCCAAAAAAGACCTCGGTAAAACCCTGAAAAAATTCAAAGGTACTTCCTGGGATCAGAGTCCTTTGTTTAAAAAGCTTTATGAAGAAGAATACGGTCAATTTGGTGGTGAACCCTTTGGTTGTTTGATGGGAGATTATTTCTTTGATCATTCACCGCAGGATGTTGAGTTATTAGCGCAAATAGCCCAAATTTCGGCGGCATCCCATTCACCGTTTATTGCTGGCGTTTCACCGTCAACGTTACAAATGGAGTCATGGGGTGAACTGGCTAACCCACGCGATTTAACTAAAATATTTTCCACGCCTGATTATGCCGCCTGGCGGTCACTGCGTGAATCTGATGATGCCAAATACCTTGGTTTGGCAATGCCGCGTTTTCTCTCCAGGTTACCTTATGGCGTTAAAACCGATCCGGTTGATGAATTCGATTTTGAAGAAGACACTGAAGCAGCTAATAGCGAAAACTATACATGGACTAATGCTGCGTATGCAATGGCAACCAATATTAATCGCTCGTTTAAATTATATGGCTGGTGTTCAAGAATCCGTGGAATAGAATCAGGCGGCGCGGTAGAAAATTTACCCGTACATTCCTTTCCAACCGATGATGGCGGCGTGGATATGAAATGTCCAACAGAAATCGCGATCAGTGACCGTCGTGAAGCAGAGTTGGCCAAAGCGGGATTTATGCCATTGATTCACAAAAAGAACTCGGATTTTGCTGCTTTTATAGGCGCGCAATCATTGCAGAAGCCGGCTGAGTATGACGATCCTGATGCCACAGCCAATGCCAATTTGGCCGCAAGACTGCCTTATTTGTTTGCCACCTGCCGTTTTGCACATTACCTAAAATGTATTGTGCGCGATAAAGTGGGTTCTTTTAAAGAAAAAGACGATATGCAGCGTTGGCTTAACGACTGGATTATGAATTATGTCGATGGCAATCCGGCGCATTCAAGTGAATCTACCAAAGCTGAAAAACCGCTGGCTGCGGCTGAGGTTGTCGTTGAAGAAATAGAAGGCAATCCAGGTTACTATTCGTCAAAATTTTTTCTTCGTCCACATTATCAGTTAGAAGGTTTAACGGTATCATTAAGATTGGTTTCAAAGTTACCTTCTGCTAAAGGAGGGTAATGTTTGGTGGTTTTCCTTTGAAATCGAAATTGTTTTTTTCGAGCTCAAAGTTTTTTTGTTCAATTTAACAAGTAAAGTAAGGAGAATAAAATGGCATTAGATATGTTTATAAAAATTGCTGGTATAGATGGTGAATCCAAAGATGCCAAGCATACAGGTCAAATTGACGTTTTGGCATGGAGTTGGGGAATGTCCCAAAGTGGTTCCTTTCATGTTGGTGGGGGTGGTGGAGCAGGTAAAGTAAATGTTCAGGATTTGTCTCTAACTAAATGGGTTGATAAGGCATCGCCTAATTTAATGATGTTTTGCTCTACTGGAGAACATATTACAGATGCCACTTTATATGTTCGTAAGGCAGGAAAAACGCCTCTTGAATACATAGTGATTGAAATGAAAAAAGTCATGGTAACTTCAGTCTCTACCGGGGGAAGCGGTGGCGAAGACAGATTGACTGAAAATATCACCCTTAATTTTGCTCAGGTTAAATACGACTATAAAGCTCAAAAGGCAGATGGCTCTGGAGAGGCAGCCATCACTTATAAATGGGATATTGAAGCTAACGAATCAAAATAAAATTGATACGCGAAGGAGGCTTGTTCTTTTTCGCGTTTTTTATTTTCTAATCATAAGCTGGATAAATTTATGAGACTGGCAGAGCAATTCTTACAAGAAGGCAATCTTCAAGAAACCTTGGTACAACTGCAAAATCAGGTTAAAAAAGATCCTGCCAATGCAAAACTAAGGACATTTTTATTTCAACTTCTAGCTGTATTGGGTGAATGGGATAGAGCTTTAGCTCAGTTAAATGTTGCCGGAGATCTGGATGCGGCAACCTTGGCTATGGTGCAAACTTACCGTGAAGCCATACGGTGTGAACTGCTACGTAAAGATATTTATTCGGGACTTAAAACCCCGCAGATTTTTGGTGAGCCTCAGCAGTGGATAGCGCTATTAGTACAGGCACTTAAACTCACTGCGGACCAGCAATATACCGAAGCAAAAACTTTGCGAGACCAGGCATTTGAACTGGCTCCTGCAATAGCTGGAACCATAAATGGCGAAAGCTTTGAGTGGCTGGCCGATGCTGATGGACGACTTGGTCCTGTAATTGAAGCTATCATTAACGGTCAGTATTACTGGATACCATTTTTACAAATTCAGGAAATTCAAATAGAAGAACCTGTTGATTTACGTGATGTGGTTTGGATGCCTGCTCACTTTTTATGGTTAAATGGCGGTGATGCCGTTGGCTTGATTCCGACACGATATCCACTTACAGAGTTAGCAGACGATTCTTTGTTACGCCTTGGCCGTAAAACCGAATGGAAAGAGTTAGGTGATGAAACTTTTATTGGTTTAGGTCAACGCTTATTAAGCACCGATAAAAATGATTATGCCTTGATGGATGTTCGTGAAATTAAATTTAATTCCCTAAGCTAAGCTTGTGGCTGAATTAACTCAAAACGAACGGCTGCAGCCTTCTCTTCTGGATCGTCTTACTGATGATGCTCCCGACAAGGAACAAGAATCGCGTGAACAACGTGTTTTATCAATAGGAAAGCTGCGAGTCTGTGTATTGAGAGACTTGGCGTGGTTATTAAATACCAGTACCCTGGATACAATACAAAAATTGGATGATTATCCTTTAGCTAGCCATTCGGTTGTTAATTACGGAATACCTGACTTGGTGGGAACTACTCTTTCCAGTACCAATGTGCCAGAAATACAGTTACAAATACGCCAAGCTATCTGGGATTTTGAACCCAGAATTTCTCGGGAATCGGTGCAGGTGAAAGTGACCGTCTCAGAAAGTCAAATGAATTTAAATGCAATGACCTTCGATATTGAAGGTGACCTTTGGGCGCAGCCCTTACCTTTACGTCTTTATCTTAGAACCGAGTTGGATTTAGAAACCGGTAATATGGCCATCATAGAAAGGAGTGCTTAACGGATGGATCCCCGATTACTTAAATATTATAACCATGAGTTACAGCATCTTCGCGAGATGGCAGGTGAATTCGCGCTTGAATATCCCAAAATTGCCGGTCGTCTTGGGCTTGACAGTATTGAATGTGCCGATCCCTATGTTGAACGCTTATTGGAAGGTTTTGCTTATCTTTCGGCACGTGTACAGTTAAAAGTTGATGCTGAGTTTCCTCGTTTCACCCAACATCTATTAGACATAGTTTATCCCCATTATCTTGCTCCCACGCCGTCCATGGCTGTGGTGCAGTTACAGCCTGATTTAATGGAAGGTTCGCTGAACGAAGGTTTCTTAGTTTCCAAAAACACCCCGTTGCGGAGCAATATTGGTAAAGGTGAACAAACCGCTTGTGAATATCGTACCGCCTCTGATCTTACCTTATGGCCGATTGAGCTTATTGAGGCGGAATATTTATCAGGTGCCGGTGCAGTCGCCAATCTTGGCATACCTAGTTTGTCCGGGGTTAAGGCAGGCATCCGTTTACGTTTAAAAGCCACTGCCGGACTTACCTTTAATCAACTTAAGTTAAATAATTTGTCGCTTTATCTTCGTGGTACCGGCGAATTACCCATGCAAATTTATGAACAACTGTTGGCCAATAGTATTGCCGTTGTCGTTCAACCCATTCAACGTCCGATTGCCTGGCAACACATTATCAAACAGGCGGCTGTTTTACCGCTGGGTTTTGCAGAAAACGAAGCCTTATTACCTTATACGCCCCGCTCCTTTCAAGGCTACCGCTTATTGCAGGAATATTTCGCTTTCCCGGAGCGGTATATGTTTGTTGAGCTGACTCAATTACAAACAGCCTTGCAACAAGCCTCTGAAAATGAAATCGATATTATCATATTGTTAAATCGAAGTAATACACGACTGATAAACGAAATCGACGCATCACGCTTTGCGCTATTTTGCACATCGGCTGTTAATATTTTCCCCAAGCGTGCTGATCGAATCCATCTAAGTAATCAAACCAATGAATTTCATGTCGTTCCTGACCGAAGTCGCCCTTTGGATTATGAAGTGTATCAAATCCGTGAGGTGACCGGTTTTGGCAGTGGCAGTGATGATCAACTCGCATTTTTACCTTTTTATCAGGCAAGTAGCGATATTCGTCAGCAACAGCGGGCTTATTATTCGGTGATGCGTTCACCTCGGCTCGTTTCTTCAAAACAAAAACTGCAAGGCCCTCGCTCCAGTTATATCGGAAATGAAGTTCATATTGCGATTGTTGACAGCAATGAAGCGCCGTTTAAAAGTGACTTAAAACAACTGGGACTGGAGTTGCTTTGCACTAATCGCGATCTTCCTCTTCAATTGCCTATTGGCGTCGGTAAAACGGATTTTACGATTCAAACCGGTGCGCCAGTTGATTTCATTCGCTGTATATCTGGGCCTACCAAACCGCGACCTTCCAATGCTCATAAAGATACCGCCTGGAAGTTGATCAATCATTTATCTTTAAATTATTTATCGCTTGTCAACAACGATGATCAAGAAGGCGCAACGGCTTTTAGAAGCTTATTGTCGCTATATGGTGATAATAGTGACGCCAGTTTTCGCAAACAAATTGAAGGCGTGTTATCTATTAAATCGAAGCCTATCGTAAGGCGTATTAATACCGCCGGCCCCATTGTTTTTGGACGTGGACTTGAAATAACCCTTACTGTTGACGAAGCTGCCTTTGAAGGGAGTGGTGTGTTTTTATTGGGTATGGTACTGGAGCGGTTTTTTGCTCAATATGTATCCCTTAATTCATTTACCGAAACCGTACTAACCAGCAGTGACCGTGGAGAAATAATGCGATGGCCGACGAGACTCGGACAGCGGCATCTCTTTTAGAAGCAGATCTGCAAAAAGAGCCGTATCGTTACGGTTTTTTTCAGGTCATGCGTCTTTTGGAATGCGCTTATAAAGATAAAGCCCGGTTTGGCCAATCACAACGCCCGAGCCAAGAACCCCCGATAAGATTGGGGCAGGATGTTTCTTTGACTTTTGAAACGGCCACACTGACGTCCTTCAACAGACGCAAACAAGGGCTGATGCCCTTGTTGAAACAGCGTTTTTTAGGCTTATTCGGCCCTAATGGCCCCATGCCCATCCATTTAAGTGAGTACATTCACGAAAGAGTTCATTATCATCGTGACCACACCTTGGCTGGTTTTGCCGATATGTTTCATCATCGCATGATCTGTTTATTCTATCGCGCATGGGCAAACACCGAGCCTACCGTCAGTTTTGACCGCCCCAAAAGCGATCGTTTCTCCACTTACATAGGATCACTGTCAGGTTTAGGCACAAACAGCTTGCGTGACCGCGATGCCATGCCAGACATTGCCAAGTTTCATTACACAGGTTTTTTATCCTGCCAAAGTAAATCCGCAGAAGGTTTAAGAGCGTTACTGGCCGACTATTTTCGTTTAACCGTTAGCATTGAACAATTTTCGGGTGAATGGCTAACGATTCAAGACTCTGATTTAACTCGACTAGGTGAAAGCCCATTGACTGGCGAATTAGGACGCTCAGCCATACTTGGCTCGCGTGTATGGGCATGCCAACATAAATTTCGTATTCGCTTTGGGCCACTTAATTTATACGAATATCTGAGCCTATTACCCGATGGTTACCGGCTTGAACAATTGATTGCCATTATTCGCAATTATATCGGTGATGAATTGAGTTGGGATGTCAATCTGGTGTTAAAAAAAGACCAAGTGCCTAGTGCGCAACTTGGCGAAACGACTCATCTAGGCTGGACATCGTGGCTGGGTGAACGTAGTAGTGACCACGATGCAGATGATCTTAGGTTGAATCCGTTTTGGGGTAGGCTTTAAGTCAATGTTAGGTTGGGTTGCGTCTTTTTGCAACCCAACCTACGCAGCTAACTTACGAGGAGAAATACCAATGAAATATGATGTTCATTTAGTACCACAAAGCACCTCCATGTCATGCTGGGCGGCAAGTATAGCTATGATACTTGGCTGGAAGGATCAAGCTTGCTTTGATCCACAGTTAATCGCAGCTAATAATGGCGGACTCAATTATATGCCATCATTCGTCAGGGGGCTGGATCCGAATGATCGCTATATATTAGAAAGAAACGGTTTTTTACTTGATGCGCCACAATGTTATATGCTCACCTCTGTGCAAGCACTTATTGATAGCCATGGTCCATTGTGGGTTGCGTCTGCTGCACCCGCGCCACATATTCGCGTAGTCACAGGTTACGATGGGCAGAATTTGTATATAAATGACCCTGGCCCTGTGAATTCTGGCTCTCGTTATGTTGCCAGTTTTAGATCTTTCTTCGGGCAAATGGAAACCTTAGGTGCGCAAGAGCTTAAACAGAAAGCCCCCGTTTATGTTGCTTATTTATCCAGCTAACCAATCGGTTAAGCTGCGTAGGTTGGGCAAACGGCGTTTGCCCACGCTGAATTGGCATAATCGGTGGGCAAGCAAAAAGACGCTTGCCCACCCTACCTGACTCATCTAGGCTGGACATCGTGGCTAGGTGAACGGTGCAGTGATTACGATGCCGATGCCGATGATCTTAGGCTTAATCCGTTTTGGGGGAAGCTTTAAGTCAATTTGTAGGATGGGTAACGCGGTAAGGTGTAATCCGTATGGTGTCTCGTTCCCAAGATCGGCTTGACGTTTAAGAAAATTTGTTTTGTTCATTGACACACTGAAGCGCGACGGGGTATTTACCCCGTCGCAATGTTTTGGACATTACGCGAGAACTTGAACATCTGGGGCTGGTTGAATAAACCGCCTCGCCTTTGACCAATTACACCGTGTTTCGGTTAGACATCTGAGGGTTTTTAATTCTTTCACGGTCTCTCGGCTTGGGAATGCCTACCCTCAAACTCGTAAGATGGGTAATGTGTAGGATGGCTAGAGCGATAACTCGTAAGATGGGTAATGTGTAGGATGGGTAGAGCGATAGCGAAACCCATCAAATATAACCACACAATATTAAACACCACACCATAATGACTAATTACCGTCGCTATCGTATTGATGGTGGAACCTATTTTTTCACGGTCAACTTAGCGGAACGTAAACGAAGCCTATTGACCGAACGCATTGATACTTTGCGAGACGCTTTTCGGGTAGTCAAAAATGCCCATCCGTTCGAGATTGATGCAGTGGTTGTTTTGCCAGAACATCTTCATACAATATGGACTTTACCGCAAGGTGATGATGATTTTAGCTTGCGTTGGCGACAGATAAAATCAGCCTTTTCCAGAGTGATAGAAAAAGATGAGCGAATTTTTAACAGTCGTTTGCGTAAACAAGAACGCGGTGTGTGGCAACGGCGATTTTGGGAACACGCTATTCGTGATGAGGAAGATTTTAATCGGCATGTTGATTATATTCATATTAATCCCGTCAAACACGGTTATGTACAGCGAGCGGCAGATTGGCGGTTTTCATCGTTTCATCGCTATGTGCGCTTAGGTATTTTGCCAGCCGATTGGGCGGGCGTGGAGGATTGTGAACTCGATTTGGATTTGGAGTAAATTTTAGGACGGGTAGAACACAGTGAAGCCGATCATTTGCGGCTTCCTCATCGTTTGGCGATGGGTTTCGCTACATCCTACGTTTACTTAAATAATTAAAGTACCTGGACGTGGTGAGGCGGTTATGACGTATAACAAAAATCAACAAAATATGGAAAAAGTAAACAAGCGCCAACAGATAGACCGGCAAGACTTTGTTCGTCGACAAACATCAGCAAAAATCAAAGAATTTGACTGGAGCGACAAAAATCTGGGTATCCGCCGTGAAGATGTTAATGTATTTAAGGCGACAGCGCGGGCGTTCAATCATATTATCCTGGTACGAGATACTAATTTTTTTTCCTTACAATATATAGGCAATAAAGATTTTTACCCGAAGCCAATGGATTGTAAAGCAAAAACAGCCGACCGTGATGTCTCCATACCTTTCGCATCACGAAATATTTTCTCAAAAACGGCAGGCTTGGTGGTTGATCCAACTATTGTGGGTAATAAGGCATTCAAAGATAGTAAATACGAAAAAGTAATGGAGGCTTGGAATGATTTTCTCAAGGATAAAACGCCTGACGAAAAAAAGACCAAAATTTTTCGTCGTAGAGGTGCTTCTTCAGGATTTTTTTCTGTAGATTCAAATATAAACAGCGATTATTACGGTTGTTTGATGATTTCCAGATCCAATGATATTGAACGGCGTATTGTTGAGGGTCGAACAATCGCAACTAATGAGGGTTCGGCCAAGTTTGATGAAACAGCGATGCAGGCTAATTCAGCCTGGCGAAGTGCTAATGTCTGGGATGATAATATTCACAATTACAAAACACGGATGCAGTATATTCATGGTGATTATGATCTATATGCTTTGCTGAATTTAGATAATATTAATCAAGCGACTATCACTGAGACAATAAATGGTACGGAAAACTTTTGTAGTCAATCACTTCCTGAAATTCAGGATTTCATCAATCGTGGCATAGGCTGTTCTATGATTCAGCACGGTGATCAGTTTCGATATAAACACCAGGGCGATAAATTGTATGCTTTTTATCCGACAGGTGATGCTTATGTTATTGAGGAGTCAGGAAAAACTATGAAAGAAATATTTAGCATTTTGTATGGGGTTCTTTAATTAAATTACAGCCATGTAGCCAAGGTCGGGCAACGGATTTATCGTTGCCCGACAATCATGCTGAAATTGTCGGGCGCAAAGAGACGCGCCCGACCATGCCTTACTGGTTACACCTTGTCAATTTAAAGCACAAACCAAGGTTTGTACTCCGGCAATTTGGAGTGCAAACCTTGGTTTGTATACAGTAGCCATGTAGGTTGGGCACATGCTTTTCGTGCCCGACATTTTCACTCCAATAGAATAAATATAAAACAGGACTTATTATGAAGTTACAAGTTGTGATTCATCCTGCTGAAGAGGGTGGGTTTTGGGCAGAAATTCCTGCCTTTGCCGGTTGTGTTTCGGAAGGTGAGACATTAGAAGAAACACTGTCAAATGTTAAAGACGCGGCCGAGGGATGGTTAGAAGTTGCCGCTGAAAATTAAGATGACCTACCATATTGTTATTGATACCAATGTAATTATTGCTGCGATGCGCTCTAAACGAGGAGCATCGAATTTGTTATTACAATTATTAGGGACAGGTGATTGGCAGGCAGATATTTCTATTCCTCTGGTATTGGAGTATGAAGAAGTTTGTCGTCGTTTATTACCTCCTTTAGGGTTAAGCCACGAACAAATTAATGATTTTTTAGATTATTTTTGTACTATTTGTCAGCCTCACAAAATTTTTTATCTTTGGCGGCCTTATCTTAAAGATGCCGATGACGATTTTTTACTGGAGTTAGCTGTTGAAGCAGGAGCTGACTTTATTGTGACATTTAACAAAAAAGATTTTGTTGGAGTAGAAAAGTTTTCCATTCAAGCTTTAACTCCTAAAGAGTTTTTACAAAGAACAGGTGATTTATCATGACTCAATTAAATATAAGCATTCCCGATTCAATATATAAAAGTGTTCAGGCATTGGCTACTCAAGAAGATATATCGATTGATCAATTTGTAGCCTTGGCATTAGGCGAGAAAATGTCTGCGTTAATGACTGAAGATTATTTATTACAGAGAGCAAAACGCGGGCAGCGTGATAAATTTTTAGCGGTATTGGCTGCCGCTCCCGATGTTGATCCTATTGAAGATGATTGGCTTGGCAATCGCACTTAGCCAGGTCAGGCACGGCTTTTTGTGCCCGACATTTCCACATTGGAATAGATTAATAGTGCTGGACAACGTATCAATATTTCGTTTTTGTCCGTTGATAATGTTGGGCAACGAAAAGCTGTTGCCCAACAAGACTGATTAATTATAAATAAAACCCATAACCTAAAGGATAAAAAATGACCGAAATTAGCCGAGTTGCCTTGTTTGGCAAATTAAATACCGTCTGTTACAAAGGCATAGAAGGGGCTACTGTATTTTGTAAAATGCGTGGCAATCCCTATGTCGAACTAGTGCATTGGTTGCACCAGATTTTGCAGTTACAAGACTCCGATTTACATCTTATCATTCGTCAGTTTAATCTCGACCCTTCAAGGCTTGCCAAAGATTTTACCGATGCTTTGGATCGTCTGCCCAGAGGCTCAAGCTCGATTTCCGATTTATCAGCGCACATTGAAGATGCGGTTGAGCGCGGCTGGGTATTCGGTACCTTGATGTTTGGCGAATCCCAAGTCCGCTCCGGCCATTTGATTGTCGGTATTTTAAAAACCAAAAGCCTAAGCCACGTCCTGCAAAGCATTTCCAAAGAATTCGATAAAGTTAAAGTCGAAACTTTAACCGAGCGTTTTGATGAATTGCTCAGCGCTTCGCCCGAACATGGCCTGCATGCCAGTGATGGCTTTCAAGTTGGCGGTGGCGCGGTTCCCGGCGAAGCCAGCGGTGCAATGGCGCCCGCACAAATGGGAAAACAACAAGCCTTAAAACAATTTACCGTCGATTTAACCGAGCAAGCCCGTTCCGGCAAAATGGACCCTATCGTCGGACGGGATGAAGAGATTCGTCAGGTTATTGATATTTTAATGCGCCGTCGTCAAAACAATCCGATTTTAACCGGCGAAGCAGGCGTGGGTAAAACTGCCGTGGTTGAAGGTTTCGCGCAAAAAATTGTCGCGGGCGATGTGCCTCCATCCTTGCGCGACGTCAGTTTATTAACGCTCGATGTCGGTTTGTTGCAAGCCGGTGCCAGTATGAAAGGCGAGTTTGAAAACCGTTTACGCCAAGTCATAGAAGAAGTTCAATCCTCCGAAAAACCGATTATTCTGTTTATCGATGAAGCACATACTTTGGTTGGAGCAGGTGGCGCAGCCGGAACTGGCGATGCGGCCAATCTGTTAAAACCTGCTTTGGCCCGTGGCACCTTACGCACAGTTGCCGCCACTACTTTTGCCGAATACAAAAAACACATTGAAAAAGATCCCGCTTTAACCCGCCGTTTTCAAGTTGTACAAGTCAACGAACCCAGCGAAGAAAAAGCTATCTTAATGATGCGTGGTGTAGCTTCGGTTATGGAAAAACACCATCAAGTTCAAATTCTCGATGAAGCGTTGGAAGCGTCAGTACGTTTGTCACATCGTTATATTCCGGCACGGCAACTCCCTGATAAATCGGTTAGTTTGTTAGATACCGCCTCGGCTCGCGTTGCTATCAGCCAACACGCTGTTCCAGCAGAAGTCGATGATTGCCGCAAACGAATTAATGCGCTTAATACCGAACTGGAAATTATCGCCCGCGAAAAAGCCGTTGGTGAGGACATTAAAGACCGTGAGACCCTGGCAACTGAAAAACTGGCGAGCGAACATGAACGTCTGGTAGGTTTGGAACAGCGCTGGAATGCCGAACGTGAACTGGTCAAAAGCATTCTGGACATACGAGCGCAATTGCGAGGATTTATCGGTAAAGTTGAAGGTACAGACAGTGATCTGGAAAAGGCCGCTGAAGCCGTTGTGGCGGATGCGGAAGCTGTGCCAACTGTCGATCCGGTTTCACGCGAACAATTGCTGGAAGAGTTGAAAGACCTGCAAGCCAAGTTACACGAACTACAAGGCGAATCACCGCTCATATTGCCCAGCGTCGATGCCCAAGCCGTTGCTTCAGTGGTTGGTGACTGGACCGGCATACCGGTTGGTCGAATGGTGAAAAATGAAATAGATAATATTATTCATCTGGCTGACAACATTGAACAACGTATTATCGGTCAACGCCATGCATTGGATATGATCGCCAAACGCGTTCAAACTTCGCGTGCCGGGTTGGATAATCCGAACAAACCGATAGGCGTATTCATGCTCGCCGGTACGTCGGGCGTCGGTAAAACCGAAACCGCGCTTGCCTTGGCTGAAGCGTTGTACGGCGGTGAACAAAACATCATCACCATCAACATGAGCGAATATCAGGAAGCGCATACCGTTTCTACTTTGAAAGGCGCGCCTCCAGGCTATGTAGGTTACGGTGAAGGTGGCGTATTGACCGAAGCCGTGCGCCGCAGACCTTACAGCGTGGTGCTGCTGGATGAAGTCGAAAAAGCCCATCCGGACGTGCATGAGATTTTCTTTCAGGTGTTTGATAAAGGTTGGATGGAAGACGGCGAGGGTAGGGTGATTGATTTTAAAAACACGCTGATTTTACTGACCACCAATGCGGGCACCGAGATGATCAGCAATCTGTGCAAAGACCCCGAACTGATGCCCGAACCTGATGATATAGCCAAAGCTTTGCGCGAACCGTTGTTGAAAATATTCCCTCCGGCGTTGTTAGGTCGTTTGGTGGTCATTCCGTATTATCCGTTAAGCGATGAGATGATCGGCGCAATTACCCGTTTACAATTGGGTCGGATTAAAAAACGCGTTATGGAAAGTCATAAAGTGCCTTTTTCTTATGATGATGAAGTGGTGAAGTTGATTGCCAGTCGGTGTACCGAATTGGAAAGCGGTGGACGGATGATTGATACCATTTTAACCAATACTTTGTTGCCCAGCATCAGTGGCGAGTTTTTGAAGCGGATGATGGAAGGGAATCCTATTGAACGCGTTCATGTTAGCGTGGTGGATGGGGAGTTTGCTTATGAGTTCTGATTGAAAAATAATTATGTAAGTTAAGGTAAAAAGAGTGCTGGTCGTTATAGATGGTTGGCAAAAGAAAAGAGCTGGGAGTGATTTAAGTTTATTTTGACCCCCAGTTATTACTATTAATTTTAAGAAGAATTAAAATGGCGTGTTTAGACAACGATAAATTCAATCTGCTAGATCATGGGCAAGATGCTGGAGTGGCTTTGCAGCAATTGATGCAGGTTCCATCAATAAAGGCAGGAGCGCTCCACAGAATAATCCGATTGATTGAGCATCATGTACTTCCAATTTCAAAATTTGAGTGGGTTCCACAAAATGGAAATAATGCAGGAAGCGCTGCGGGGATATGGCAGGTCGACAATACTTGCCCCAATCGAATAAAGCTTAGACAGGTCCGAGTTACATTAATGGAAAGTAAACGTAGCCAGGTATTGCACGAACTCATTCACGGGCTGGATATGTTGTATTACTATTTTAATATTGATCACCCTCCACTTGCTGCGAAGCTGGAAAAAAGAGTTCCGGTTCTTTATTTATTTCCTTTCGGCGATATATTCAAGTACAACTATATGGATCTACCCTTTGTCAACGATCCATATTTAACGAAACACCAAAGTTCGCTGACTTATTTTAGAGGTTTGATCAGAAATAATAATATTCTCAAGCAGTGGCAAAGAACCATGCTCATGACTCAACTCGACTATGCGGCTAACCCACTAAAAGTGCATGTCGAATTTACTGCAAATGTTGCTCAATGTCTGTCTTTGATTTACCAATGGGGATTTACAGGTAATGAGACGGGGGCTCTTGGACGACCGCGAAGCATAACTTTTGTTATTAGAGAAATGGAGTTGGTGCTCCAGGGCGCACTGGAAGAATGGAGAAATTATCAACCACCTGCCAGAAAAATGGATACTGTCGTGCAATTTACGCAAGGAGATAAACGCCAGCCAAAATTGGATGAGGTGCATTTTTCAAAAGACGACTGGTGGATAGATCTGGGTATAAACGAACCAGAAGCGGTTATTCCGAGCGTTGCGTATACCATGAAGATGGACGCTGCTAGCAGACGAAGAGGCGTGCATCACTACGATTGACACCCGTAATCAAACTCACGGATGGAATATGTTGGGCATTGGCTAATCTATCGATATTATACTTTTATCCGTTGAAAATGTTGGGCAATGATAAAGCTATTGCCCAACCTACATTACCAATAACTATGCAATGCACTTTCTATACACAAAAAGGTAAAAAATGAGCAATCGTAATGAACGTCGAATTGCTGCAAAGGGGGAGAAGCAACAACGATTCACAATTGAACAAGCTTTTAAGCTGGCCATTGAATTACATCAGCAAAAACGCCTTGAAGAAGCAGAAAAAATTTACCGCTCAGTGTTGGATTTACAGCCAGAAAATCCCGATGCCCTGCATTATTTGGGAGTCTTACTGCATCAGACAGGGCAAAGTGAACAGGCTATTATTAGCATCAAACGAGCTCTCGCCATTGTTCCTGATTATTTGGATGCACTGAATAATCTAGGCAATGTGCTAAAAGAAACCGGAGATCCACAAGGTGCCGTCTATGTTTATCGACAAGTGCTTTCGTTGTCGCCAGATCATATTGCTGCCCACAATAATTTAGGGACCGCTCTTAGGCACATTGATGCTATTGAGGAATCTATTCTGGTATTAACCAGGGCATTGGAGTTGAGTCCCGATAATCCTGATGTGTTACAAAATCTGGGTAACAGCTATCAGGAGCATAAAGATTTTGGGCAGGCGGTTGAGGCGTATCGCAAGTCTCTCGAACTAAATCCTTCGCAAAGTAAATTGTTTCATCGGCTGTGGTGGCTACTAATAAAGTGCGGTGCTGAAGAAGCCTCGCGTCAGGTTTTAGAGCAATGGATAAAGTCTGATCCAGATAACCACATTGCTAAACATCATTATTTAGCTCACACCGGTTATATGCCCGAGAGAGCATCAGATTCCTATATTCAGGAAACCTTTGATGAGTTTTCAGCCAGTTTTGATACTATCTTGGCTAATCTTGATTATTGTGCACCCGGTTTAGTCGGGCAGGCAGTTGCCGCACTTTTTCCTGAGCCAAAAAACGTGTTACGTGTGCTTGATGCCGGTTGTGGTACTGGCTTGTCTGGAATTCCGTTAAGAGCTTATGCTGATAAACTGATTGGTGTCGATTTATCGCAAGGCATGCTTAATAAGGCGCGTAACCGTAACCTTTATGATGAGTTGATCCAGGCAGATTTAGTAAACTATTTGTTATCGTCTAAACAGGCGTTCGACTTAATTATTTCCGCAGATACTTTGGTTTACTTTGGCGCATTAGAAGCTTTTTTTCAAGCAGCCAGCCAAGCATTGACTCCGACAGGATCTTTGGTTTTTACCCTGGAAAAGCATGATGGTGAAAACGATGTTCATCTCAATTATCATGGCCGCTATGCGCATACCCCACGCTATGTAACCGATAGTCTAACCAATGCCGGGTTTAAGTTATGCGCAATGGAAACCGTTGATTTGCGCAAAGAAAGAGGAGAGTCGGTCGTTGGTATTTTAATTACTGCGAGATTGTTAGATAAAGACAGCCGAGGAGGTAGCACAGAGTCTTTTTAAACACTGGAGTCCGCTACAAATGCTGTTTATGCCCGACTTTTTTAACAACAAAGAACAGATTACGTTAAACTTATGATCAGTTTTAAATTATTAACGTAATAGATTCGACTATTAATCAGATTACAATGAACAAACTTTGTGAACAACATGACCAATAGACTTTGGTGGTCAATTGCTCTTTGTTTAATTGCTTTTTCGGCCTATGGGCAGGAGTTGCCAGGTAATGAAGGCGGCTTAAGACCTAGTAGCAAACCATTATTGGTGCCTGAGCCCATTCCTAAATCTCCCGGCATTACCGTTCCAAAGGAATCTCAGCAAAACTCTTCCCAAGAACGAAAATATGGACAAAAAACAATTGAATTAAATGAAATTCAATTTGAAGGTCATACCGTTTTTTCCACCGATGAATTAAAAGTTCTGGCAACCCCCTATTTACACAAATCGGTTAGCGCAGATGACCTGGATGAGTTACGTCGCTTAATAACTCATTACTATACCGATAAAGGCTATATCACCTCGGGTGCGACTTTTCCAACAAACCCAATTCAAGGTAAAACCTTACGGATAAAAATTATTGAGGGGCGATTGGGTGCAGCCAATATTAAAGGTACGGGGTGGTTGCGTGAGAGTTATGTAAAAAACCGTTTAATACCCGATGAGAACGAACCGTTAAATATGAATAAACTTCAGGATCAGTTTAGGCTATTGTTGACTGATCCCTTATTCGATCATTTAAACGGTCGATTAGTGCCCGGCGCAGAGCGAGGACTTAGTGTTCTTGATCTGGAAGTGGTCCGCGCTCGACCTTATCAGATATCGGCTTTTATGGATAACTATCGTTCGCCTTCGATTGGAGCTGAAGCTTTAGGAACTAACGCCTGGATTCGTAATTTGACCGGGCAGGGCGATATATTGGATCTGACTTTCATCTCATCAGAACCACTGGCAGGTAAAATGATGCAGTATTCTGGTAACTGGCTCATGCCTGTTTTGGATTATGGTACTAAAGCCTATTTCTCATTTAACAAGTCAAACTCTTCAATTGTCGAAGAACCCTTGGCCAAGCTCGATATCAACAGTAATAGTTTTTCGGTCGAGGGCGGACTAAATCAAATTCTGATCGATAATCTTCAGCGGCGGATTACCTTTGGCGCCGGGGTTGGATTCAAAGAAAATGAATCTACTATTCTGGGACAATCATTTTCCTTTACGCCTGGTCAGTTAAACGGAAAGACTCAGGTATCTTTTGTACGTATTAATCAGGAATATATTGAACGTTGGGAAAAGCTGGCAGTTGCGTTCCGCTCTACTTTTAGTACGGGGCTGGATGCTTTTGGTGCGACGATCAATGCTAATCCCAAATATCCCGATAGCAATTATTTTGCCTGGTTAGGACAAACACAGGGCGTTTGGCATTTGCCTTATGCACAAAGCAGCTTCGTTTTTAAAGGTACGGTACAACTTAGTAATGAACCTTTATTACCTTTAGAACGTATGGCAGTTGGTGGGCGTTATTCGGTCCGTGGCTATCGTGAGAATCAGTTGGTCAGAGATAACGGCTATGCAAGCAGTGCCGAATTGCATTTCCCATTATTGGGTGAAACTAAAGACAAATATCGGTTTGATCTGGTTCCTTTCTTCGATTGTGGTTCTGCCTGGAACAATCCAGATACGACATTTAGCAACCCAAGTGCCCAAAACCTTTATTCGGCCGGAATCGGTTTTCAATTTCAATTGCCCCATTTCAACGGCGAGTTTTTTTGGGCGCATCGTCTGGAAGATCAATCAGTTCGGCAACAGGGCAATCTGCAGGATGATGGCATTCACTTTCAGATACGTTTAGATGCATTTTAAGGGACATTAATGAAAATTCGCCACATCAAAACTTACCTGTTTATTGCATTGGTTATTGGCTTTACTCATGGCGTTGCGGCAAATAGTTCTCCCGAATCCCTGGCACTGGTTAATTCTTATCTTGAACAAGGGCAATATCAGTTTGCGTTGCGTGAAGCGTACAACCTGTTACAAAATGCAAGTTCAAAAACAGAACAATCTAAAGCCTATGGTTTGCTGGGTAATATCCAGTTACAGATGCACCACTATAGAGATGCAGAAAAATCATTGCTGCAAGCTTATGACTTAGAGGAAGCGATCTTACAAAAAGGAGATTACGCCAACAGTTTAGGGGTTCTTTACCATGAGACGGGAGATACTTCTAAACAAGATCAATATTTTAAATCAGCACTTCAATTTGCCGGAACCGATGCTACGCTGTCTTTAAAAATCAGTTTAAACCGTCTGCGAAGTCAGAGCGATGCCGAGGTGCTGTCTCAAGCAAATAAACTGAAATCAGATATAGCAACAATCGCTTCGCCCTTGGAGCGTACCCGATATTACGTAAATTTGGCCGCTGAAGTTAAGAATAAAGGAGCTGAAGGCTTAACGATTGCTCAAAGTGCTTTGGAAAAAGCGCAAAACGATAGCGTTGACCTCAGTGACAAACATTTACGCTTGGAGTTGCTCGATAGTTTGGCCCAAATTTATGAAACTCAAGGCAACGATAAACGTGCCTTGGAGCTTAGCGAACAGGCATCTGCGCTGTCGGAACAAATGTCGCCTGACGAAGTTATGATTAGTCTTGAATGGCGCAAAGGCAGACTCTATCAAAAACAGGATAAAAATGATTTTGCGCTTGCCGCTTATGGCAAAGCAGTGGATAACATACAGGCTATTCGTATGGATATACCGGTTGAGTATCATGATGGTAAATCATCGTTTCGGGAAACATTGGAGCCGGTATATTTAGGTTATGCCTATCATTTGCTGAATAAAGCCAGTCATCAGGAGGGTGAAGCCAAGCAAAAAACCCTGTTATTGGCACGTCATACTGTAGAGCAAATCAAGCAGACAGAAATGCAGGATTTTTTTGGAGGTCGCTGCCTGATTGAAGGCTTGCAGCACAGTGAGCTTGAAACAATGGATGCTCACGCAGCAGTGTTGTATCCCATCATGTTGCCGGATAGACTTGAGCTTTTGGTAAGTATGGGCAAGATTATCCGGCAATATACAGTTCCGGTTCCGCAAAGCCGTATCCATGAGGAAGCAGGTAAATTATCAAACTATCTGCGCAACGGGAAGGGTGCTTTTAAAAAGCCATCGAAAAACTTGTATCAGTGGCTGATTGCGCCGCTTGAAAAAGATCTGGCCGCCGAAGAGATTAAAACTTTGGTTGTCGTTCCGGACGGTGCCTTAAGATTGGTTCCGTTCTCTGCTTTATTTGATGGCCAGCATTATGTAATCGAAAAATATTCAGTGTCTGTGTCTCCAGGCATGAGTTTAATGGGGAACGGTGGCGATCCAAAATCCCGAACCTACCGAACACTAATGGCAGGATTAAGCAAGCCAGGTCCAGTGGTACAGAAACTTCCCACGCCGATGATAAATGCAATATTGGATAAGAGTTCTGTAGAAGAAGTCGATCGAACTGTCCCTGTATCAAGGGGGATTTCTAATTCACAAATGCGTGACTTAAAAAAACGTGAAATCGACTTAAAAGCAGAAACTTTGCTAAGACAACCCGGTGCAGAACAAAAATTAAAAGAAACACTTAGTTTGCCGGGTGTTGAAAGTGAGTTGATTAATCTAAAAAAGACTGTAAAAAACACGTCTTTGCTCAACGAACAATTTACCGTGGAGAGTTTTCATCAGCAAATTTCCGGGGACGAGTCTTATGAAATTATTCATATCGCCTCCCACGGTATTTTCTCATCCAATGCTGATGACAGTTTTCTGATGGCTTACGATAACGTTATTAAACTGGATGAGTTGGAAGCGCTGCTGAAACAAGACAAAGGTGCGCAACGTGGAATTGAATTACTCACTTTAAGTGCTTGCGAAACCGCCGAAGGTGACGATCGCGCCCCGCTCGGATTTACTGGCGCAGCACTAAGGGCGAAGGCCCGTAGCGCTTTGGGTTCGTTATGGCCAATTTCAGATGAAGCCGCTGCAGAGTTGATGACAGATTTTTATACCAATATGACGCAACACATGGGTAAAGCCGAAGCATTAAGACAGGCGCAACTGAAATTGCTGAATAACCCAAACATGAATCATCCGTTTTATTGGTCACCCTTTATTCTAGTGGGAAACTGGTTATGAAAAATCGATTGCCTGTTAATTGGACGTTTGTTTGTTCAATCGGTGTCGGCCTTGTTGCGATTCCGTTTGGTTTGGTGGAGGCGGTTGCTACGCCGGTTACTACCCACATTGTACTTGATCAAACTATGC
>CAILCX010000086.1 GCA_903832775.1 uncultured Methylobacter sp.
ACAATTAAGCGCTTATTCTGATCTTAGTGTTGATCATGATACTGTCAACGGCCTGGGTTTACGCATCGTGCAACTGATTGCCAACATGCACGAAGCACAGTTGACCTTGCGCAATAAGTTGGAAGGGGGCGCGGAAGTTACACTAACCCTGAAGGCGCAAGTCGATTTGGGTTAAAGGTTGTATTTTGGCTGTATGGAGTAGGGTAGGGTGGTTTTGCGATAGCAAAGTGCCTTTGGAGTGTTCCGAAATGGTGGGTTATCCTCATCATCTCTAAGATTATCAGTCAGCAAAATATTCTAAGCCACCAACCATCTTAACTCGGGTATTACAAAGCCAAAACACCCAACCCCGCATTAAATATCAGTGGCTGTTCTTCAACTGCTGAACCGCGCATTAAACCGGCAAAATCAAATAACTGCGTATCAGCCAACTGTGAAGGCGCGACATTTTTCAGGCTGGTAAAAATGGTTTCCAGGCGTCCCGGAAATTGTTTGTCCCAAGTTTTCAACATCACTTTCATGGCTTGGCGTTGCAGGTTTTCCTGGGAGCCGCACAAGTTGCACGGAATAATCGGATAATTTTTAAACACGGCCAGCCGTTCAATATCTTTTTCCCGTGTGTAGGCCAAAGGTCTGATAATGATATTTTTTTTGTCGTCGCTTAACAACTTGGGCGGCATGGCTTTTAATTTGCCACCATAAAAAATATTCAGGAAAAAAGTTTCAAGAATATCGTCACGATGATGCCCCAAGGCAATTTTGGTGACATTATTGGCTTCTGCATAGCCGTACAAAGTGCCGCGCCGCAAGCGTGAGCACAAGCCACAGGTCGTATTCCCTTCTGGAATGACCCGCTTTACTACGCTATAGGTGTCTTTCTCGATAATATGATAAGGCACGCCCAATGACTCGAAATATTCCGGCAAGATATGTTCTGGAAAACCGGGCTGCTTTTGATCCAGATTAACCGCGATCAATTCAAATTCAACTGGTGCGGTTTTTTGTAAATGCATCAATATGTCCAGCAAGGTAAAGGAGTCTTTACCCCCGGACAAACACACCATGATCTTGTCGCCATTTTCGATCATTTTGTAGTCTGCGATCGCATCGCCGACCGAGTGCCGCAACTGTTTTTGAAGCTTGTTATATTGGATTCTGGATTTTTGGTTTGGATCTGACATGGTCAGAGATATGAAATAAATGAGAGATTAAAAAGATCATCACCACGAGCGAGGACAAGAATGCCATCGTTCGTGGTGAAAAAAGAGTTGCTTAGCCGTTGTAACGCTGAAAGATCAGCGTGGCATTTGTTCCGCCAAATCCGAAGCTGTTCGACATAATTGTATTTAAGGTCACGTTGTCTTTACGTTCACGGACTATCGGAATACCGGCAGCGCCAGGATCAAGCTGATTAATATTGGCCGATGCACTGAGGAAGTTTTCTTCCATCATCAGCAGCGAATAAATGGCTTCATTAACACCGGCCGCACCTAAGGCATGTCCGGTTAGTGATTTTGTGGAACTGACTAAAGGTACATTCTCAGCACCAAACACCGTACGCAGAGCTTCCAGCTCTTTGGTGTCGCCAACAGGTGTGCTGGTACCGTGAGCATTAATATAATCAATGTCGCTACCGTTGATAGTTGCCATTGCCTGTTGCATACAACGCACAGCGCCCTCGCCTGATGGTTGAACCATGTCATAACCATCAGATGTTGCACCGTAACCGGTCAGTTCTGCATAGATTTTTGCGCCACGCGCTTTAGCATGTTCCAGTTCCTCAATAACCAAAACACCGCCGCCGCCTGAGATAACAAAGCCATCGCGGGTTTCGTCATACGGTCTGGAAGCAGTCGTTGGCGTGTCGTTATATTTGGAAGACAAGGCGCCCATGGCATCGAACAACATTGACATGCTCCAGTGAACTTCTTCACCGCCGCCGGCAAACACCACATCCTGTTTACCCATCTGAATTAATTCCATGGCATGACCGATACAGTGAGCGCTGGTCGCGCAAGCCGAACTGATCGTGTAATTAACGCCCTTGATTTTATAAGGAGTCGCGAGACACGCGGTATTGGTGCTGGACATGCTTCTGGGCACCATATACGGACCCACTTTTTTAATACCTTTTTCACGAAGTATATCAGCAGCTTCAACAATATTTGAAGTCGAGGGTCCACCCGATCCCATCACCAGACCGGTTCTGAAATTTGAGACTTCGGATTCTCCCAAACCGGAATCATCAATGGCTTGCTGCATGGCGATATAGTTAAACGCTGCGCCATCGCCCATAAAACGTTTTGTTTTACGGTCGATGAAATCGTCTAACTCTATGTTGATAGGTCCGTGAATATGACTACGAAACCCCATATCTTGATAAACGTCTGCGAAAACAATGCCTGAACGGCCTTCTTTTAGGGAATCGATGACTTCTGCACGGTTATTTCCAATGCTGGAAACAATGCCTAATCCGGTTACTACGACTCTTTTCATTGCTTGCCCCTAGAAAGATTCTGTGGAAGTAAATAAACCAACTCGTAAATCAGTTGCTTCATAGATCACTTTACCATCGACTTCCATGGTAGCGTCAGCGATACCCATGACCAATTTACGCAAAATCACTCTTTTTAAATTGACTCTGTAAATCACTTTTTTTGCCGTGGGTAGAACTTGCCCGGTAAATTTGACTTCCCCCACACCTAAAGCACGTCCCTTACCAGGACCACCCATCCAGCATAAATAAAAGCCAACTAACTGCCACATTGCGTCCAGTCCCAAACAACCGGGCATTACAGGATCACCCTGGAAATGGCAGTCAAAAAACCATAAATCTGGCGTTATGTCCAGTTCAGCAATGATCTCACCCTTGCCGAATGTTCCACCTTCATCCGTAATCAGGGAAATACGATCCATCATTAACATGTTTGGTAAAGGCAATTGCGCATTTTTTGGTCCATACAGTTCCCCCCTGCCAGACTTCAACAATTCTTCGCGCGTAAAACTATGCTGTTTCCCCATACTCTTTAATATACCTTAGCTTAGTTATTATTATTCTAAATTGTGCATTATCTAACAGTCGCCGAAAAAAATCAGCTCAAATTTTAACCGGGCAACACATCTAGCATTAATTCTTTAATTTTTAAGTTCTTTTTTTCGTCCGCCGGATGGCATGATGCACTATAAGGCATAGAACAGCGCTGCGGTGAATCCTTCATGAGCTGTTGATAAATAATTGCGTAGGAAAGTACTGAAGTGACATATTTTCTGGTTTCCTTAAAAGGAATGGTTTCTATCCAAATATCAGCCGGCATGGTTTCAAAACTTGGCAACCATTTTGCAACCCGCCCGGAACCAGCATTGTAAGCGGCAATGGCTAAAGCAAAATGTCCGTGAAACTGCTTTAATAACTGTTTGTAATAAAAAGCACCGTAGCGAACATTAACATCAGGATTAAACAGACTGCTCTCTGACTGCCATTTTTCGTTTAAATCGCGGGCTATTTGCATGCCGGTTTTAGGCATGACCTGCATTAAGCCTCGCGCTCCAACCGCAGACTCGGCATCTTTATTGAAAATACTTTCCTGCCGAATCAAACCAAACACAATAGCCGGATCTAAATTTTGTAGTCCGGCATTGACCTGAACCTGATTTGAATAATAGACCGGAAAACGCAAACCCAAATCATCCCAATAATCGGCTTTAACCAAGGTCGCAATGGCAACTTGATCCCAATGCCAGGACTGCGCCAGTTTGGCTGCTATCATGGTTTGTTCTTTAGTCAATTTTTTAACTGCATACCACCATTGACGCTCAGCTTCCAAGTCCCTATTCAGCGACTTGAACTCTCCAGCCACTTTAAAATCAAGAAAGTTTGCCAGACTCTCAAGTTGATTTTCTCCGGGCAACACCGGTTTATTTGAAAACTGATAGGGTTTCTGCACATTATCAGCGGCCAGAAACCCATAAAAACTCCTGTCCTCAGCGAGTTTTGTATACACTTCCTTAGCCTGCAAAGTATTTCCGGTTTTATCCAAAACTCTGGCTTGCCAATATTGCCACTTGGGATCCTTGCGTTCCTGATCGGTTAAACCGACCAGTGCTTCAGACACATGCAGCCAGTTTTGTTCTAACAATGCAGTTCTGAATTTCCATTCTGTCACTTCAGCATCGACCACTGATAATTGACTAAGATGCTGGTATGCAGCTGGGTTTCGACTCCGCGCCAAACTCATTGCAAGACTGCGCTCCAGTTTTTGGGCAATCTGGTTTTCTATTTGAAATGTCTGTTTTTTGTCATCCCACAGTTTAATTGCCAGACTCAAATCTGTTTTAGCCAAACGATCAATACCATGAGCGAAAAGCTTGCCCATAGACGGCGCTAAAAAATCGTTAGTTTCTAGCAGTGCGGGCTTTTGGTGAACACGCAACCAAATATCGGCGACAAATTGATCGGTTTGAGGCATAGCGCGGCGAACATACTCCGCAACTGTAACATTATCTTTATCCAAAGCCAGTTCAAAGCGTTGCCAAATAAGTTCGGGTGTAAAACCAGGCGATATTATCAATACCGACATCAGTGGATCGCATTCTTGGGGAAGGGAATCGCCGGTCAACCACAAACGTTTGGCCTCATTTAAAGGCGTTAGTAGATTACCTGTTTTATAAAGTGCCAGATTATACTGACATTGAAGAGCCGAATTGTCTGTCGCTTCAAAAGACTGAATCAACTCAAGCCAACGCTCATTTTTAGCCAGGTAATCCAGCCATTTTGATCTTAAAAGTCCGGCATAGCGAGTCTCTCTGTAAGCCGCCAAAAAAGACTGAACCTGAAGGGAGTGCTGTAAATTATCTTTTAACCACAAGTATTGCAGATAAGGATAAAGCGGATAATCACTTAGTGTAGCGCTAATCCGCATAAACTGGGCTTGATTGCCTTGTGCAAGTAGCTTTTCTGCCTGCAAAAAATCAATTCTTTGTAATTCAAGTGATTTCCCCATCACGCTACCTGAAAAAAGCACCAGACCCATCAACAATATTCCACACAGGTGTTTCATGTTTTACTCACAGTAAATATATTCCTATAGAGGTTACAGACAGATATAATCAAGCGATTATAAAAACATTCCTATTTAATCCCGTGCAATCAAAACAGGCTACCCAACCGTATAGTTGGAACACTATTTACCACATTGCTTTAGAACATAAAAAAGAACTGATCACTTCGCATTTTATCGCTATTCTAGCAACCATTGCCAGTGTTCCAGTGCCTTTGCTGATGCCGTTGCTGGTTGATGAAGTCCTTTTGCACAAGCCCGGCTTCATTATTGAAACCATTAACCCGCTATTTCCTATCGCCTGGCAAATCCCGATTCTATATATCGGTGTTATTCTGATAATCAGCGTTATTCTGCGCATTATTGCTATTATTTTCAATATTATACAATCGCGGCACTTTTGTCTGATAGCCAAAGATATTGTGTTTCGGATGCGCAGCGACTTGATCAGTCATCTGCAAAATATCTCAATGTCCGAATACGAAAGCCTCGGCACCGGCACGGTGGTAACCCATCTGGTCAAAGATCTGGATACCATTGATACTTTTATAGGTACAACCGTTAGCAAACTGCTGGTTTCTGGCCTGACTATCATTGGTACCGCCGTAATTTTGTTATGGATGCACTGGCAATTAGGTTTATTTATCCTGTTGCTTAATCCGGTAGTTATTTATTTTACCCGCGTGATCGGGTCTCGTGTTAAAGAGCTTAAAGGCAAAGAAAACTCTGCTTTTGAGGTTTTTCAACAAGCCTTGACCGAAACCCTGGAAGCGATTCATCAAATACGCGCCAGCAACCGCGAAAAACATTATTGTCAGCAACTGATTGAATCGGCCCGTTCGGTTAAGGATTATTCAACCGCTTTTGCCTGGAAAAGCGATGCCGCAAGCCGCTTAAGTTTTCTGGTATTTTTGTTTGGCTTTGACATTTTTCGGGCTTGCGCAATGCTTATGGTGATTTATTCCAATCTCAGCATCGGACAAATGCTGGCGGTATTTGGTTATCTCTGGTTTATGATGGGACCGGTACAGGAAATTTTAAGCATTCAATATGCTTTTTATGCTGCCAAAGCCGCCTTAATCAGAATTAACCAGCTTAAAACCCTGGAACAGGAACCTCATTACCCACATCTTGAGAATCCGTTTTTAAATAAAAAAACTGTCTCCTTACGCGTGGAAAACCTGCACTTTAGCTACAGCGACGAAAAGATACTCGACGGCCTCCAGTTAAAAATAAAAGCCGGCGAAAAAGTTGCCCTGGTCGGGGCTAGTGGCGGGGGAAAATCAACCTTGATACAAACTTTGATTGGCTTGTATCCGCCTGATCAGGGCCAGATTTATTTTGACGAAGTTCCAATTGATCGCATCGGATTGGAAGTGGTCAGAGAACATGTCGTCACCGTGTTGCAACACCCTGTGCTTTTTAATGATACCATTCGCGCCAACCTGACACTGGGTAAATCGGCTAGTGATGAAGAATTATGGAATGCGCTGGCTATCGCGCAATTAAATGACGTCGTGCAAGAGTTGCCCCAAGGACTTGACACCATCCTTGGACGGCTGGGTATGAGACTGTCCGGCGGCCAGCGGCAACGTATGGCCATTGCCAGAATGATCGTCGCCAATCCTAAGGTGGTAATACTGGACGAAGCGACCTCTGCCCTGGACAGCGAAACAGAATACAAATTACATCTCGCCATGGCAGATTTTTTAAAAGATCGTACCACCATCATCATTGCCCATCGCTTAAGCGCCGTTAAACAGGCCAATCATGTTTATGTGTTTGAACAGGGAAAAATCTGCGAACATGGGCAACATGAAACCTTACTTAATAAAAACGGCCTTTATGCCAAGCTTTATGGCGAATATCAGTGATGCAGGTTTAAGGTGAATGGCCAAGACAGAAAAAAATCAATCATCTGAAATGCCCTTGAAGCTTGCCCTTTGATCCTGAAACCTCTAACTAAAAAAACATGCCTGAAACCTACGATCTCCACTGCCACTCTATCGCTTCTGACGGCTCTTTGTCGCCCACGGACTTAGTGCAGCGCGCCCATGAACAGGGCGTAACTTCACTGGCGTTAACCGATCACGATACGGTTGCAGGACTTGCCGAAGCACAGACGGCAGCAAGCATAACCGGCATCAAGCTAATCCCGGGTATAGAATTTTCAGCCACCTGGCAAAACAAGTGTTTCCATATTGTCGGCTTGGGCATTGATCCCGATTATCCACCCCTTCGTGAAGCCACCCATAGCTTGCAAATCATGCGTATGGAACGCGCTGAAAAAATCGCTGATAAGTTGGAGAAAAAACGCATTCCCGGCGCACTTGATGCCGTCAAAAAAGCGGCTGGCGAAGGCATGATTACCCGTAGTCATTTTGCCGATTTTCTGCTTTCGCAGTTTCACGTATCTACGCAACAGGAAGCCTTCGACCGCTATCTGGGTGCCGGTAAAGCGGCCTTTGTTTCTACCACCTGGTATGAACTGGAACAGGCAGTTAACTGGATCACCCAATCCGGCGGCGTTGCGGTACTGGCACATCCCTTACGCTACAAGCTAACCGCCAGCTGGATGCAACGCCTGTTAGCGGCTTTTAAGGAAGCAGGTGGTCTGGGTATAGAAGTCGTAACAGGTCGCTACAATGCCGATGAAATTAAAACAGTAGCCAATTACGCAAGCCGCTTCGAACTTGCAGGCTCTGTTGGCTCTGATTTCCACAGCCCGGCCAACCCTTGGGTAGAACTGGGTCGACTGGCTCCCTTGCCAACCAACATTACCCCTGTTTGGGAATTGTTTGAACACCTAAATGAACAAGCCGCCTGATGAGCTTTTGGCAAACTAAAAAACTGGCTGAAATGACTTCCGATGAATGGGAGTCTTTATGTGATAACTGCGGCAAATGTTGTTTGCATAAACTCGAAGATGAAGACACCGGTGACATTTATTTTACCAGCGTCGCCTGCAAACTTATCGATCTGACTACCTGCCGCTGCACCCGTTATGCCGAACGCATTGCGTTAATTCCCGAATGTCTGGATATAAAGCTTCTTGATCTTGCCCAATACCACTGGTTACCGGCAACCTGCGCTTACCGTTTATTAAACGACGGCGAAGAACTGCCCTTGTGGCATCCATTGCTGACAGGAAGTACCGATGCCGTTGAAAAGGCAGATATCTCAATCAGAAGTTTTGCGCTTAATGAAACTGAGGTTGATGATCTGGAAGATCTTGAAGATTATATAGTTGAATGGCTGGATTAGTTTACCCTGTCTAATCTAACCCAGACAGGTGCAATCAGATTTCTGAAATGGTTCGCTTATTACACAGCCCCGATCCCAATTAAATCAACTATCGATTTTGTAATGAAAGGCTCAAGGCAGATTAGAGAATCATAAGCAGAAATTGCGCTATAGGTTGACAGAGCTATGATGTGCTGATCAATGAAAGAGTTTAACTTAAAGTCTTTATACAAAATGAGTTTGATGACATTATGGCAAACTTGGACACCAAGGTTGTTAAATTAAAATACAGAAACAAAGTTGTTGTATGCAACAGCGTTAATATTTGATCTTGGCCACTACAAATCAAAATAATAAAAGCAAAACCAGGCAATAATGGCGACTAATAATAAACCTCCAGTAAACGATTTAACCAAAAAATCCTTAAAATTATTCAGCGGCTTTTTGTCAAAAAAAATTCGCACCGTGTATTACAATGCCAAAGAATCCATAGGCGAACATAAGCGCGACATCGTTGTAGCCCAGGTTGAACTGGCTTGCGTGGGTTTGCAGGATACCAGAAATGAATTTGAAAGCGCGCTGGAAAAGTTTAAATCGTTAGTTTCAGTCACCGAATCGACACTGGAACATAAATATCACCAGTTAAACAGACAATATCAATTTTGCTGCGCAAAATCCGATACGGTAAGTGACAGAATCAAAGCAATTGAACAGGTTAGCGAAGCGTTATTTGGTGAGTGGGAAAATGAATTAAATGAATACAGCAATCGTAGTTTGCGCAATCACAGCAAGCAGCAACTTAAGTTGGCCAGACAAAACTATTCCAGACTGATCAAAGCGATGCAAAAAGCCGAAGCTAAAATTCAGCCTGTCCTTGCGGCCTTTAAAGATCAGGTGCTTTATCTTAAACACAATCTCAATGCTCAAGCTATCGCGGCATTAAGACATGAGTTTATTGAAATCGGAATTGATATTTCCCAGCTGATCTGGGCGATGGAACAAACAATTGCTGAGGCAAGTCAGTTTGTTGCAGCTCTAAACCATCAAAAAGTAGCTACTCAAAAAGCCTTGCCCAGCCGGTGAATTAAAGCTTGTACAAAACTTCGTTAGCTTTGTCTTTAGGATCTTCTTTATTTTTGCCTTTATGATTATCCTGATCAATTCTTTCTCTACTGAATTGGGTAATCATATCTTCCCAGCTTGTATATTTATCATATCCAGTAAAGCCGGTATTTTTACGTTGTTGATAAAGCTCTTTACCCAAGGCAATAACTTCTTCGGGTTTTTTGCCGTCAACCGTATTAAGAAATTCTTTTTCCTCTTTAATGGAGTCACGTAGAGTCCAAAAAGAAACTTCAAATTCAATACGGGCTTCAGGAGACAAGCGATTTTTTAATGCTTTTACTGATTTAAAGGCAGTACGGATATTATGACCGTTAATTTCTTGCCCTTTACTACAGGCAATCAAAGATGTGCAGCAGAGTATGAGCAAAAGAGCTGGTAGTTTCTTCATGGAGATAACCTCAAGTTTAAGTACAGACGCAAGTCAGGGTAGCCAGAGTTTGCAATCGTTATTATGTAACGCCGGATCGCTAAACAAAGTAAAATGGCAGGTTATTATAAACCTGAGCTAGCTTTTTATGCTGGAATTTATCCAATTATTAAAACAACGTTATCAGACCGTTCTGACTGAGCTATCGAATTGTCGTAATGGCAATGAGTCAGTTAAAAATGTTTATCAACAAAGAATTGATGAACTTATTTTAGCTGAAGCCTTTCTTCGTAAGGGTCAACTGCTGACGTCATCCGAAAAGCCCTTGTTACAAATAGCTATTATCGGGCCGACACAAGCTGGGAAAAGTTCGTTGGTCAACGTGCTTTTAAGCAGCAGTATTGCCGGCGTCAGTCCTTTGGCGGGTTATACGATTCATCCGCAAGGGTTTTGCAATGGCATTGATACGGAAGACTGCCTTTGTCTTCAGCGTTATTTTGGTCGTTTTCAACAATTGCAACAAACGCAACTCAGCAAAGACCGTCACGATTGTTATTCTCTGACTCAGAATATCTTGCCTTCCGGGCTTTTGCCGCAATGCGTTTTGTGGGACACACCCGATTTTGACTCGATAGATTCAGCGACTTACCGGGAAGGTGTTCTCCGTGCAGTCGCATTGGCAGACATTATTGTTCTGGTGGTTAGTAAGGAAAAATACGCCGATCAATCAGTCTGGGATATTATGACTGCTCTCGAAGTCTTACATCAGCCAACTATTATTTGCCTTAATAAACTGATGGAAGGTTCAGAGGCTATCATTAGCCAGTCATTGCAGGAAAAGTGGCGGCAAGCCAGAACCGATCAATTTCCTGAGGTCGTTTCGCTTTATTATCAAAAACCGGGAGGACTTCCGGTCTGGCCCGAAACAAAACAGCAACTACTTTATCAATTTGCCAATAAAGTGGCGCACAACCAACACGCCCGCTTTGAACAGGAGCTAATAAAAAAACACTGGCAAGCTTGGCTGGAGCCAGTTATCGCTGAACATCAGGCCTTTAATGACTGGACAATTATGGTCGATCGGATGATAAAACAGGCGATGGACAGTTATCAAATCGATTACCTGAATCATCCCCACCATTACGAAACTTTTCAATTGGCCATGACCCAATTGCTGAGTTTAATGGAAATCCCCGGTTTGGCTCGTGTTCTAGCCGGAACGCGTCAAGTCTTGACTTGGCCTGCCAGACAGCTTATGAAGCTGGGAAGAAAAAAATCGCAATTTTTAAAGCGGATAGTCCCCAACCTTTCAGGGTCTAACAGTGCAAACATATTACAGACTGATTTCTCTGACAGCAGTTACGAAATTGCATTGTTAAAACAGATCGCTGAGCACACCTTAATACAACTGGCCGACAAGCTGTTGGATAAAGCTGATCAAAGTCCCTGGGTACGCCAATTACACAACGTGTTACGCAATCAAAGACCCGAAGTTTTACAGGCATTTAATCTTGCTGCGCAAAGCTATCACCTGTCGTTTCAACAAGATGTAGATAGCGCTGCGCATCGCCTTTATTACAAACTGCAAGAACAACCGATGGTCTTAAACAGTATACGGGCTACCCGGACGACTGCCGATGCCGCAGTTATTGCCTTGACACTGCATATGGGTGGCATAGGCTTACATGATTTAGTGATTGCTCCGGCCATGCTGACAGTGACCTCTTTGTTAGCGGAAAGTGCAGTCGGCAGCTACATGCACAAGGTGGAGGCTGAATTAAAACAAAATCAGTTCAATACCGTAAAACAGATTCTATTTATCGAAACTCTAAGAAACAGACTCTTGCAATTGCCTGAACAATTATTGATAGCGACTCATTTTAATATATCGCCTGACCAGCTTCATGCGGCAGAGCTACAACTTACAGAAAAGCGCCATGGCTTACGAATACTCTAGTTTGATAGAATCCACAAAAAATTGGGCTGAGCAGGCAAAGTCAGCTGGTTGGTTAACCGCAGACGTTACCAATGCACTGAGCAATTTTGATAGCAGAACGCCTGACACGCTGTTTAAGCAAAATGGTGTCAGACCTTTGATAGTGGCATTTATGGGCGGCACCGGCGTGGGAAAAAGCTCACTAATTAACCGCCTGGCCGGCAAAGCTATCGCCAGAGCCGGAATAGAGCGCCCCACCTCGCGTGAAGTGACACTCTATCATCATCAAAGCGTGGCAATACGACATTTACCCGAACACCTGCCGCTGGCTCAAATCAAAATCGCCGAACATAGTGATGATACTAAAAAAAATGTTATCTGGATTGATATGCCCGATTTTGACAGCACCGATCAAGGCAACAAACATCAAGTATTGGAATGGCTGCCGCATATCGATATGCTGATTTATGTGGTTAGTCCCGAACGCTACCGCGACGCAAAAGCCTGGAATTTATTACTCGCAGAAGGGGGTAAACACGCCTGGCTGTTTGTTTTAAACCAGTGGGACAGAGGTCAGACCGAGCAATATGTCGACTTTAATCAGCAACTACATAAAGCAGGTTTTGCCGAGCCTATAATCTTTAAGACAATCTGTCCCGAAGGCCTGCAATCGGATCAGTTTACAGACTTGCAATCAACTATCACAACGTTGGCAACTGAGCATGTTATCGAACAACTGGAACAAAGAAGCTCTCAACTAAAAAAACACGAATTAAAGCAAAGCCTGCATCATGCGAGTTGCTTATTGGGTTCCAGAGAGGCTTTTGCACAATTACCGACATTGTGGCAAACCCAGTGGCAAAGTACTGCGCAATTGTTACAAGAAGGCTTTGCCTGGCCGCTACAGCAATTGGCAGTCCACTATGCCAATCACACCACTCATTTATCCAATAATCAGGCGACAAAATCAAACCTTTGGGATGCCTGGGCCGAAGCCCGTTTTGACGATGCTTTGGATGAATTTGTTAGCCATGCCGACCAACTGGGAATTCCGGTTACTCCGCTTAAAAAACACTTGTCACCCTTGCGTCAAAAAGCATCCAAAATAGTTCAGACTCAAACCGAACTGGCGGCAAGGCAGTCTTTGATAAAACCAGGCAATGCGCTACAGCGCGGATTATTAAAATTCATAGGCTTGTGTGAAATCATTCTGCCGCTTACCGCAATTGCTTGGGTCAGCTATCAGGTTTTTATTGGTTTTTACACCAGTAACATGACTAGTACAGCCTATTTAGGTGTCGATTTTGCCATACATAGCGGTTTGCTAATTGCGATTAATTGGTTAACACCTTTTTTTATCCTTAAAAAATTAAAACCTTCCTTGGAAAAAAGCGCCCTAAAAGGCTTAAACAAAGGACTTGCTAAAGCGCTCAACATGATTGAGGGCGAAGTTTTATTGGGGATAGAGAATATCAATCATCAACATAAGGAGCAGCTCAAGTTATTAGCAGGCATTATTAAGCTATGCGGTGACGATGATACTTACAACAATTCAGCTATAAACGATAATGTCACATTATCCCGGATGCTTGTTGACTAAGGCACTGTAACAAAATAACCCTGCCAATCAGGATTTAAGGTGAGATCGTATAATTCCATTCACCATGGAACTCATGTCGTTCTAGTTTAAGTGCTTCCATTTCTGCATTAGCAACCTTGATGCCTTTTGGATATTCGCCTTTATCCAATTCGCAGAAAACCTGAAGTCCTTTGCGATTTGTGGTCGACGCAATCAAATTCACTATAACTTCGTGACTTACCAATGGCTTCCCTCGCCAATTCATGGTGATATAAGAAAAAAGGCGATGTTCTATCTTATTCAACTTGCTGGTTCCCGGAGGGTAATGGCAAACGCTGATGGCAATTCCAAGTTCACTTGCAAGCTTCTGCAATTCGCACTTCCATAAACGCACCCGAGAGCCATTGCTTCCGCCACCATCGACGAATACTTTCGACAGCGAATTGAGACGTGTCATGATCCGTGCCGACGTTAACCCAGCCTACATTGAACGTTTGATCATAAACACCATAAGGTGCTACTTTGCCAAGCTCGACATCTTGAAAATAATGCACTTTCACCGATTCCGGTTGGCCAATGGGGTACCATTCTTGCCCCTCTTGTTTGAAATTGCCCACTAATTCTTTCTTTTGGGTATCCACTGAGATAACCGGGTCACCACTACTCTGAAATTACTTAACTTGTTGATTAATATATTAAAATTGAGATCTCCGATCTGGGTGTAAGTTCCCTTCCAGAGTCTTGCGATTACTCTGTAAGCTATAACCCAATTCATGGAGTAACTCACTCACCATCCGATGACTGGTTTTGTGCCCCATGCCAATGAGTGCGGCTGCCAATTGTCGCGTGCTTTTACATGTCCAACGCAAGGGCGATTCCGGATCGCCCCTGGTCGCAGGATCGACCAAGCGCTCCAAATCTGTTTTCAAAAGGATGTCTTGTTCGGTTGTCCTTTTGCGACCTGCGCCCGCTTTTTGAATGCGACTAGGCGATAATTTTTCTGAATTTTCTAGCTCCTGACAACCAATTCGGATCGATTCTCGACATAAACCTGTTTCTCGCGAAACGACAGTGATCCCACCTCTTCCGAGTGCAAGCGCTTCTGCACCCGCAACCAAAAGGCGTAACCGTTCATCAAGATAAGGTGTAAGCTTTTCGAAACGTTTTTTGATTGCTGTATTATCCATGCTATAAAAATAGCACTAATCACTTAAAACGGCAGAGTTATTTTGTTACAGTGCCTTAGTAATGAAAATTAAATAACTCGAACTATAGATTTTGTCTTATTTCTACACAATTTGATAAAATATTCGTATCTAAAGGCAACTTTTGACTCCGTGCGGGAGTTTAAATCCGGCTTAAAAGGCAATACTTGTAGCAACTGCGGCCAGCAATGGATGTGTCATTCAATTTTCATTCTTAATCAGGGTGTTTGCGGTATTTCCCAAACTGGAATTAGAGATATTCTGAAAAAATGGATAAGTCAGCATTTAACGACAACCTAAAATAATTGTATAAAAATTATCCAATTAGTTTAAAATGAACATCTAGGGGGCGACATGGCTTCGACGTGGGTAGCAAAACCTAGAGTGCATGCCGAGGACTGTACACCTCGTAAATCCTACAGAAACTAAGTATTCGCAAATGACGAAAACTACTCAATGGCTTTAGCTGCTTAATAACAGCACCATTCCTTTGACCATCTGTGCTTATGCGGGTGGAGTTTTAATTACCTTTTTGGTATGAGAGACGCTCAGAGGTCATCTACATAAGATCGCGCTGAAGTCTGTCCGGTATGGATGCGCTAAAACCTTACGGAATCGCTGGTGGTTTTCTTGGCCCGACGGGTAGTCACTAGCTAAATCAAAGCGCGGGATAAGCATGTAGACCTTGTGGCGGAGTACTTGCGGACGGGGGTTCAATTCCCCCCGCCTCCACCAAGTTACTGATTTATGAGATTCAAAGAAGTACATTAAACCCGCAGGCCGCATGGTCTAGCGGGTTTTTTATTGTCCAGCGTAGTGCATCCAGATACGCAAAAATACAGTAACTCCTAGACTATTTGTGCAGTAACATTTACAGTAACCCCTGTTTTACAGCAACAACAACCAAAAAGTTACTGCATGAGTTACTGTATTTATAAAATCCACCTTATTACTTCAAGGGGTTACTGTATGGCTAAAGAATTACTGCAAGATGTTACTATCCGCAACACAAAACCAAAAGAAAAAGATTTGCGTCTTAATGATGGTGGCGGCCTATATATACTGATTAAACCCAGCGGGGCTAAATGGTGGCGGTTTGATTATACATTTGCAGGTAAGCGTAAAACCTTATCTGTTGGCGTTTATCCTACTACGCGCTTGGTAGATGCCAGACGCAAAGCTAATGAAGCTCGCAATCAAATAAGTAATAGCATTGATCCAAGCAATACCAGAAAAGAAACAAAAGCCGAACAAAAAATAATAGTCGAAAATGAAAGTCGTCTTGATGCCGGACTGACAATCATCAACAGCTTTGAACATATCGCCTGTGAATGGGGAGAAAAGAAAGTTGATACATGGTCAGATAAAAACAACCGTTCCAAACGGATGCTTGAGAGAAATATCTTCCCTTGGTTGGGTAGCAAGCCTATAACCGACATTTTGCCAATGGACATTTTAACTTGCTTGAGGCGTGTTGAAGATCGAGGCACAATAGAAACGGCTCACAGATCGTTGCAGTTATGCGGTCAGGTGTTCCGGTATGCAGTTGCAACAGGTAGAGTTGATCGGGATATAACGCCGGATTTACGCGGAGCATTGCCACCATCTAAAGAAAGTAATTTTGCATCCATTACCAACCCCAAGGAGGCCGCGCCGCTATTAAGAGCCATTGACGAATATACCGGCTCTTTTATTGTCAAATCAGCCTTACAACTTGCCCCGCTGGTATTCGTTCGCCCCGGCGAGTTACGACAGGCTGAATGGGAGCATATCGACCTTGACGCTAAAGAATGGCGCTATATGGTCACTAAGACCAAAACCCCGCACATTGTCCCGTTATCCATGCGAGCTATTGAGATTTTAAATACTCTGCACCCACTAACAGGAAACGGGCGTTTTGTGTTCCCCAGCGCAAGAACTCCAAACGGATCACGGGCAATGTCGGATGTTGCATTATTGGCGGCGTTACGGCGTATGGGATTTAGTAAGGATGAAATGACAGTACACGGGTTTAGAGCAATGGCGAGAACCATACTTGACGAAGTGCTAGGCCATAGAGTTGATTTTATAGAACATCAATTAGCACATGCAGTCAAAGACCCCAACGGACGCGCCTATAATAGGACGGCTCATTTACCGGAACGACACAAGATGATGCAGTCATGGGCAGATTATCTGGATGCACTAAAAAATGGCGCTCAGGTGCTACCGTTTAAGAAAATTGGATGAGGATACAGGTATCTTGTACTAAGCCCCTATGTGGGGCTGTTTTGTGCTTGCTGGCTTTGTAAATAGCGCAAGAGCGGCCGACTATTTGAAATTATTTTTAGGGTGTTTTCGTGTGTAACATACACCACAGGATAGAAGCCGGCTTAATGAATTGATTTTGTTAGTTAAATTGCCAAGCACAAGCGTTGACAACGGTTGCAACATATTGTTTTTATGAAAGTATTTATCGAGATATTTCTAAGTGTAGTTCACACTTATGCCGTACTTAAACACTTAGAGAGGCCTTAATAAATGAAACTCAATACAACCACAAATCCATCTACAAAAATAATTCGCCTACCCCAAGTTATGGCTAAGACGGGCCTAAGCAGATCTA
This sequence comes from uncultured Methylobacter sp., assembly GCA_903832775.1. Taxonomy (GTDB): domain Bacteria; phylum Pseudomonadota; class Gammaproteobacteria; order Methylococcales; family Methylomonadaceae; genus Methylobacter_A. The sequence continues at coordinate 17,118 of CAILCX010000086.1, forward strand.
CAGTCTACAATCTAATTGCAAATTCTGATTTTCCCAAGCGTATAAGCTTATCGCCTAGATCAATGGGGTTTTTAGAAAGAGAAGTTGATGCATGGATTGAATCGAGAGCAAACCAACGAGCGGCTTAAACAGGCCCTTAGTGACCATACACTGTAACAATGAGCAGATCCACGAGTAAAAGCTGGGACACGTAAAGAACTAAAGAGAGATCAAACCGGTAATAGGAGCTGTCCCCCTGACTACCGGCTCAAACCATAATACCCACTAATCGCAAGGGTATTATACCATCAAAGGCCTATTTACAATGCTAACAGAATTAGACCCGCACACCCCAATAACCTACCTACCCAACATAAACCGGCCGTCGGTATTCTCTAGCACACCATTGGCTAAAGCGTTAGATGAAATCAAGTCCGACAAGTATAAGGCCCAGATAGAGAACCTACGAGCGCAATACCTAACCGATAAACCAGCATATACGGAACAAAAGAGAGGGCTACCCGCCTTCTGCTTTAACGGCACGTTTTCAGGCAGTGTGAAAAACGAAACCTTCAATGGTAGCTCGAACCTGTTTAATGCTGACATCGATGGGCTGAAAGGCGATATAGAAGCCGATAAGCAAGCCATTAGTAAAATACCCGGCGTGGTTGCTGTTTGGATTAGCCCTAGTGGCGCTGGCCTAAAGGTTTTATTGCGCTTAGCAACTGGCACTATTAAAAATGATGTAGAATTTAAGAAGGTCTTTGGGGCGGTCGAGTGTGCGTTTGCCGCTATAGGGTACGAGATCGACTCCAGTTGTAAAGATATTAGGCGGTTGTGTTTTGTCAGTTACGACCCAGAAATATACGTCTATCATAATGCTTCTGTCTTTGAGTACGAGCATTGGTTACCCGCACTGGAGATCGGGAAACCTACAAAGGGAACTAGTATCGGTGAGTCTCAACCCCAAGCCCAAGCCCAAGCGTTAACCACCAGCGGTTTATATTCTATTGAGGCTGATTGCATTGAGATCGTTACAGGGATGGTACATAAAGCTACAAATGGGGAGAGGCACCGCGCTAGACTAGCCGCAGGAAGGCTTGCTGGTGGTTATGCAGCCGGTGATTTAGTTAAAGAACAAGTTATCTGGGCTGCACTGATTGAGGCCTCGGATCAAATAGCTGAGGGCGGTAAAACATCCGATACCGAGTACAACACCTTAGTTGATGCCTTTAACAACGGCCAGAAAACACCTATACCTATTGACGAGTTCAGAAAAGAGTACGGCTACAACATAGCCCTATTTGATCCCACGACAACCGATAACCCCATTAAGTCTGCTGTCAGCTCTACAGATGTGAGAGATGGGACAGCAACCACAAGACCCCTAACAGAGCTTGGTAATGCGCAGAGGCTAGCTGATAGCCATGCCGACAATGTAAAGTTTGTCGAGGGTGCCGGCTGTTTTCTGCATTGGAACACTAGCGCCAATAACTGGCAGTGGGATCTAAGCGGAGCAATGGCCCGGACTTTAGCGGCAGGTCTGCCGGTGAGTATATATAAAGAGGGCGAGCAGTATTTACAGCAGGCGCAACGGTTCGCCGCTTGGAGCAGGACGTCACAATCAGAAAGCACCATTAAGGCTGCTGTATCTTTATATAAAGACTTCCCACAGGCTAGAGTCCCACTACACCTAATTGACGGCAACCAGTACATGGTCGGGCTGGATACTGCCCGGCAAGTTATCGACCTGAAAACCGGAGTGGTAAGCGCTGCCCAGCGAGCCGACTTCATAACCAAAGCATTAAATGTGCATAGCTTAGGACAAAGCAAACAGGCTAAACGATGGCTGCTGTTCTTATCTGAAGTGTTTGGTGATGACCCTGAGCTTATAGAGTGGCTGCAAAAGTGGTGCGGTTATATTCTGACGGGCTCAACTGCCGAGCAATGTTTTTTATTCTTATATGGATTTGGGGCTAATGGTAAGAGCGTTTTAATCGATACCCTACGCTTTATTATGGGTGACTATGCGCGAGCTATAGCATCCGAGACACTTACAGAGACCAAGCGCGCCGGAGGAAGTGCGAGCCCTGACTTAGCAGACCTTATTGGAGCTAGGCTTGCATTGACTACAGAAACCGAGGAAGGCGTGGCTCTTGCGGAGAGCCTGCTTAAGGCATTGACTGGGGGCGATACACTTACAGCACGGAAACTCTACAGCGCCCCTACGCAGTTCACTCCTCAATTCAAACTCATGATGTCTGGAAATCATAAGCCAATGATAAAGGGCAATGATGAAGGAATCTGGCGCCGGGTGCGGCTGTTGCCATTTACCAAAACATTTGACGAAAGCAAAAGGGACACTCACCTAGCTGAAAAGTTACGAGCTGAAGCCCCACATATATTAGCTTGGATGGTCGAGGGCTGTTTGTCGTGGCAGGAACAAGGTCTTGCTGATATACCCCAGACAATCAGGGAGGCGACAGCCGAATATAAGGAGGATCAAGACTTAATAGGTGCGTGGCTTGCCGATAGCTGTTTATTGGCACCCCAAAAGGAAGCCCTTTCTACCACGCTTTACAACAGCTACAAGTTTTGGTGTGAAAATAACGGTCTGAGGAGTTCGAGTAGTCGGGTTTTTAGTCGACGCCTTACTGAAAGGGGTTTTTCTTGCAGAAAGTCAAATAGTCAGCAGTTATGGGCTGGGGTTGAGGTCCTCCCACACCCTCTTTTTCCCAATGCGTTCGCTGTTTAGGTTAGTGTAGGCGAAAAACAGTGACGAAGTGACGAAAACCGTCTTTTTCAATAAACCCCTATAGAGATTTTTTCCTAGGGACTTTTATGAAAACACTGTTTTTCGTCACTTCGTCACTGCTGGAGGAATGCAGGATACAGGTATCTAATTATTAGTTAAGGAGGTCATCACATGAACACAAAACAGCTGTATAGAACCGACAGATACACAAGCCCAGAAACAGATTCAATTGCAACAACCATTATCAGTAAGCCCTTTGATGGTAAAAAACTGGGTCTAGAATTTCATTCGGCTAGTGAAGCGGGTATCAGAGTTCAAGTTGAAGGGCTTGAAGCCGTTAATGTTGGAGTGGTAAGGCTTGGGTTTTATGACCAGCAGGCAACTGAGGTACTGGCAGCCTTAACAGCATTTGTCGCTGTCACCAAAGAGAAAATATAAACAGCAACCTGCTGTACACGTTGCATATAGCCTATTGGTGCTTTAAACCAAACACCCAGCTCACTGGCAGAAAGAAGTAATCAGTACTCCATTGATGCTGTACATAAACAAAAAAGCCTACTGGCAGGCATAGCCTTACATGACCAAATCAAAAGCGGCACAAACCCCGCTACAACTGAAACACACAACAGCCTGAGGGCTAAACCAATGAATTTAATTTTTTATAGGGTTATTAACCATGCAAATCACAATCGAAGACACCTACACCGGTGTTGGTCAAATAGAAATACATCTGACCCATGACGACAAAGCAGATAGCAAACAAGGCCTAGTTACTACGTTATACATTAAGGCCGACGAAAGCAGCTACTTTACTGCTGTTGCTGGTATGAGTGATGGTGGTTGGCTGAAGCTGCAATTAGAAGGCTGTGAAGCCGTGGGGGGTATAAAAGCCCTACGTGATGTCCTAGACCAGTTTCTAAATGCTGTTGAGCATGACATCGAGTGATCATTTATATGCGGTAAACGGCTAAAATGTCGCTTGATGCCTTCTCTTTACCCTTGCGGCCTATGTAGCGCCGCAAGCCAGCCCTGTAGTCGTGACAATTAACAAGGAATACTAATGCTGCCCTATCTTCATAATAAGCCAGAATTACGCTGTACGGCTAGAACAAAACACCGTAATCTGGAACAGTGCCTTAACGTTGCCGCTTATGGCATGAAGGTCTGTAGATTTCACGGAGCAAGGAAGCCTGAAACTATCATTAAAGGATCTGAGCATCATTATTTTACCCACGGCAACGAGACCAGAGCAAAGCGAGCGGCAAGAGTCCCATTGCTTGCAGAACTAGCCGAGCTTAAGCTGCTAGTCAAACAAATACAGCAGAGGGATAAACTCCGATAAGCAAGTGTTTATACTGCCGTGCAAATACCATTATATTTAGGTGGCTATATGTCGTGTTATAAGCATATACTTACAGATATTTCAACTAGATAATGGAATAAATATGAGCATGTTTAGGATTTTAATTTTAATGCTGTTATTGCTAGTCTCAAATCAAGTGTTAGCCGGAGAAAAAGAGTATTTATGGAAAATATGTAAAGACTATGAGTCTACCCTCTCCTGTGAAAAATGTAGAGTTATGGGCAAAATGAGTTTTAGAGTAAGCAAGTCGATAGCGTCGGTAATGATGTCTGTAGTTAATAACGATGGAAGTGGCGGTTCGCTCACCTTGGGTAAGTGTAAAATTTTTGACGAAGAAACTTTTGAATGTGAGAACTCAATAAGTAATGAGGGTTGGTCATATAAAAAAAGAGGGGTCTTGTCTAAGGGTAAGTTTGTGGAGACTATCGAGAATCATTTTTCCAGTGTTAATCTAAAGGACTCTTATGCTTATGGCTGTGGAACTGAAATAAAAAATTCATCAAGCTGGCTTAACAAATTAGGCGAGATCATCACTAATAAATAACTGAATACAGCAAGCGGCAAACCACAGACAGACTGGGATTTTTACATATAATTTTTTTTGATGGCTGTTTATTTTAGTGCCGGGGGCTGTTTGTAAAAAGTGGGGATCGGCTGAGCGGACTGGTATGCAATATAAAGGGACTCCTGAAATAAAATTGGGGGGTGGGGTGCTGTTGTGGGGGCTGGCTGGGATCGTGTTTTGTTTTTAGTTACAGGTATCGGCAAGATTAAGAGAGGCTGGGTTGATGCTGTTCTTTTTCTCTCTATTTATTGGGACGCGCCAATAAAATGCAGTAACTTTTACAGTAACTAGTAAATTGAAAATACAGTAAATCCTTAATTATTAGGCAATACAAGACAATACTCGGTAGACCCCGCCCCAAATAACGATTCAAAGAGATTTTTTAAAGTACATTAAACCCGCAGGTTATATGGCCTAGCGGGTTTTTTTATGCCTGTAAGGTTCAATGGGGTTCGTTGACATGCGGGGTATCATGGGGGTAAAAATGCGGGTATATTCAAAATACCCCGAGGCGATACCCCCAATGACGAAATTAAATACCCCCACGAAGCCCCTTTCAGATACCACCATAAAGAACGCTAAGCCCAACCCCGACAAGGCTTACAAGATACCTGATGAAAAGGGAATGCACGTCTTAATAAATGCCAATGGCTCAAAGTATTTTAGATACAAATATCGGTTTGCCGGTAAAGAAAAGGTTTTGGCTCTTGGGGTGTTAAAAAGCGTGCAAAACTTTCCAGGGTCCTGGGGAAAAGAGCGTTGAAAAGTTTCCACCCCAGGTTGTTTAATGTCCGGTTTTTTGCCGGAGAATCCTGGAGTGTTAGTAATGGACGTTATTGCCGAAATCAGACGGCGTTTTCATGTCGACAATGAGACCATCACGTCTCTGGCGAGTCATTTTAAGTTATCTCGCCCGACCAT
>CAILCX010000087.1 GCA_903832775.1 uncultured Methylobacter sp.
AACTACAGGTTGAGCAATGGTCAGATAAATCAGTAACAGCCGCCGCAGTTTTTAATTATGTTAACAAAACACTCTTTGAAGTTTTGCCTTACCCTGATTATGAAGAAGGCGACATCGATTTGAAGACCAATATGGTTTATGCCTTTTGCTATATCCTCGGCTGCGGTCAATGCCTTAATTCTAGACGCTTCCAGCGTGTTTGCTGGATAAATACCTAATGAAGTTTTTCTTCTTTTTTGGTTGAATGTGTAAACGAATAGCCATGACCTAGTGCCGTTTTTAGTGACGAGCATATAAAGTCCGCCGCCATCATTAATCATGTAGTCTTTTTCTTTGGGCTTAGCTGCCCTGTATACCGTATCTTTGTTGAGATTCTTTGCCATTTTTTGTGCCTTAAGTGTGCCGTTTTTTTAGGCACTATATCAAACGGCACGATTACCGGCACACTTTTGAGTGAATATTGCTATATTCGGTTGCATTTCGTTGGACAATAAAAAACCCGCGAAGCCTTATGACTTGCGGGTTTTTGTCTCTCTTTGCACTTCTCGAGACCCTAGACTGGTACCGAGAGCCGGAATCGAACCGGCACTGAGTCACCCCAACCGGATTTTGAATCCGGCGCGTCTACCAGTTCCGCCATCCCGGCAAAGAAAAGATATTATATTTACAATTTGGTAATAATGCCAGTTTTAATTAAGGTGTGTTTAAAAGCTTAACCTGATAATATCTTCGGTTATGAAAAAAAGTGATTTTAATTATTTATTACCCGAAGCGTTAATTGCGCAAAAACCTTTGCCAGAACGTGATGCCAGTCGATTGTTATGTATGGATCGACATCTCGGAAGGATTGTCGATCGGCAATTTATCGATTTTATTGATTTGATCGATTCTCCTGATTTACTGGTTTTTAATGATACCAAGGTAATTCCTGCCCGTTTGTTTGGAAAAAAACAAAGTGGAGGGAAGGTCGAAATTCTTATTGAACGCATTCTTGAGGGCAATGGTGCAATTGCCCATGTTAGATCAAGTAAATCTGCAAAGGCAGGTACGCTAATAGAATTAGATCAAGGTTATTGTTGTGAAGTAGTGGGTAGGGCTGACGATCTTTTTGTATTGGAGTTTAAAGGTGATAGCAGTTTGCTTTCTATCTTGGAGAAAATCGGTCATATTCCATTGCCGCCTTACATTACCCGTGAAGATGATGATTCTGATTTTACACGTTATCAAACTGTTTTTGCTAAAGAAGTCGGTGCTGTTGCGGCGCCGACAGCAGGGTTGCATTTTGATCAGGTGATGATGGAGAAAATTGAAGCTAAAAACGTGCAGACTGCTTTTGTGACTTTGCATGTAGGCAGCGGTACTTTTCAGCCTGTTAGAGTGGAAAATTTATCCGAACATTTGATGCATAAGGAATATTTTGCGGTATTGCCTGAAACAGTTGCCGCAGTTGCGCAAGCCAGAGCTAGGGGGGGGCGTGTTATTGCAATAGGAACTACTGCGGTTAGGGCGTTAGAGTCTGCCTCAAGTAGCGGTCAACTTGTAGCGGGTTTTGGTGATACGGATTTATTTATTACCCCGGGTTATCAATTTAAATCGATCGATGCCATGTTGACTAATTTTCACCTCCCAGAGTCTACCTTATTGATGCTGGTTTCTGCATTTGCGGGTTATGAGTCTATTATGAATGCCTATAGTCATGCTATTGATCATTCTTATCGGTTTTTCAGTTATGGCGATGCCATGTTTTTAAGCGAAGATTTATAATTTCCTTTCTTTGGCTTTGTTTAAACCTGCGAACAGCATGCGCTCTTGACCGTCAACAGTCTCGCCAAGTTTGTTAAAAAATATCTTGTTTTACCAAGAAGGTTCTAAATGAGTTCGAAGCTAGCAAGATAAAGCCTCCACAAAGTTGTGGAGGCTCATTTTCAATTTAAGCTTTCGCGCGTTTTCTTGCTGAACCCAACAAACCAATCAAGCCTGTGCCAAACATCCAAACTGCAGCAGGAATTGGTACAGCGCTAATAGTGCCTGGTGAACCCACTTCAACGTTAGAAGAAGTAAAGGCACCGTTTGTTGCAGCTACGCTTAACTGTGAGATTGAGCCAGTTAATCCTGCGGCATTGTCAAAAGAGTAGCCGGTGGTTGCTGCGCCGAAGCTGACATTGGTCATCACAGTTCCAGTGCTATTGTAGATATTTACCGCATCACCCGATGTACCTAAACCTACACCACTACCACCGTAATAGCCGATGACTAAACTGGTAGGGCTTGCACCGAACCAGGCTGTTTTGAAATTGGCGTTGATTGTAGTATCTGTAGTGCCTGTAGAATTACCTTCCAAAAATATAACTGACTGACCGGCTGCTATGCTGGTTACTCCACGTAAAGCAACTGCGGAACTAAATACGGCTGAACTATCGTCCATCTTCCAGCCAGTGATGTCTAATGAACTTAGACCTGTGTTTGTAAGCTCGAACCAGTCTGCTGCATAGCTTGTGTTTGTACTGCCCCAAGGTGCTACTTCAGTAATTTTTAATGTTATTGGAGCAGCATGTGCCGAAGCGCTAGCGGCCATAAGAAAGGCAACTAGTGTGGCTGATTTTAAGTTGTTTATTTTGATGATGATTCTCTGAAAATTAAAAATGAATTTGTTGGTTTAAGCTCAAGCTAACCAAGATTAATCCACCTCGGTTAGCTTGAACAAGCAAAGCTATTTCTTATGCAGATTTACGTTTTCTTGCTGAACCCAACAATCCAATCAAGCCTGTGCCAAACATCCAAACTGCAGCAGGAACTGGTACAGCTGATATTTGTTGTGCTTGGTAATCTAACGCGGTAGCAGCGACAGCAAACACATAAAAATTGTTAGAACCGGCTGTTCCTGGAATAAAGTCATTGTCGTTAGCGATATACAAAGTACGGAACAATGTTCCATTATCGTTAATGTCCTGACCAAAAGCCATCGCTTCTATTTTTGAAGGAACATTGGCAGCGGTGATGCCATTTTCGATAAGCTTAGCGGCTACGTCAAGAAACAAGGTTTTAGAAACGGCTGCCGCTCCTAATGCCGTAGAGCCAGTTATACTGCTTACTTCGGTTGCGCCCGCGAGGTCAATTTTATATAACTGTTTAACTACTGCGTTAGTGCCATCTCCCAAGCCCTTACCATCACGCTCGTCGACCAAAAACTCATGATTGTTGATGGCGATAATTTCACTGGCACCTGTACCGGTTGTTAGTTTATAGGCATATTGGCTAGTAGTCCCGCTTGCGATGTCAATAGTCACAATACGAATACTTTTGCCTCCATCCTGTCCCAACGCCGCTTGCATGATACCTACCAACATGGTGCCGTCCGGAGTAATAGCCAAACCTTCCATACCTTTGTTGGTAACGCGACCGGTGGTAGTGTTAGCTGCTATCTCGGTAGCGCCAACAGGAGAGAGATTGGGTACTGCCAGATTGGCTGGGAGGGCAAAAGATCTAATACGCTCTCCGGTTGCACGGTTAAATTGATTAACATAAGGGCCGTATTCGTCAGAAATAAATACACTTAAACCGTCATTGGAAACACGAACACCTTCGGGATCGAAACGGCCATTGCTGGGATTTGCCGATGTTGAATCGGGAGCGCCCAAGGCATTGGCAGAACCATAGTTATCAGAACGACCGGAGAAATAATTAGTGCTATTGGTGAGGTTAAGAGCGGGTGCGCCGGAACCTAATGGAGTGCCATCAATTTTGTTACCCAAACCTGTTCCAGTGCCGTAGTTAAGCGCAGTGGCACTTGATAGCAAGGTCGTTGCAGTCAACGTAGGTGTCAGGTTATAGGCATAACCTGAGCCTGAGGTATTGGCGGTTAAATCCAGAGTTATAGTATGAAAACGTGAAATATAAGAAGTTGTATCATCTACCAAAGCATTGTATACAGTGGCATTAGGTCCACGATCCGGCGTAGCAAGAAAAGTATTGCCGCCTGCCCAGGCAAGACCTGAACCGATACCACCTAGAAAGTTACCGGCAACACCGTTTTCCAGCAATCCGGTCAAGCCAGATAAATCTGTATTAACACCGGCAGAGCTGCCAGACAGGCTACCAATAGCGATCAGCTGGCCTGAAGTGATTGCCGCTTGTGCCGAGGTTACGACACATAATGAGGCTATAACAGCCGGAAGTAATAATTTTTTAAACATGTAAATACCCAAAAATTTGTTAGCGTGAGAGACCCTGTTAAAGTGGCAACCCGGCTGTCTTAATCATTAAAGACCCGCAGCTTTCTGTCCCCGTTTCGCAACGGGTTTAGCAATTACACTCAACTAATACTTACATGCTGATGTGTCATTATGATGACAGCCTAGTGATAATTCGGTGACAGTGTTTATCTATTTAAGTACTCAAGATAAACTACTTTTATTGTGGTTAGTTATACCGATTTCCGCGGAACATACCGTTTTGATCTATGATTACCAAGGCGAGTTGGCTGTTGATGTGTCTGAAGAAATATTAAAAGCCGGACAGCTAGGGCATGTAATTGACGGCGGTAATTTACAGCTATCAACAAACCAGTATTCAGCACGCTTTCTGGTATTGGCAGCGTTATCTATAAAGGAACCCGTTGTGTAACCGGGCCTTTTGTTATGAATACCACTGAAGAGATTGAACGGGCGTTTCAGGATTATCGTAACGGTGTGTTAACTAAAATAAACAAAACCAAGAGATAGGGTTCTTAGGGTCTCCGGAATCCCATTTCTCAAAGTTATGTATTAGCTGTTAACGGGGATAACTATGAAAATATTAAAACAATGTTTAACGAGGGTAAATATCATATGACAAATGTTCTTATCGTTTATTCGACAACTGATGGCCATACTAAAAAAATTTGCCAGCATTTACAATCAATAATTGAACAGCAGCATCAGGTAAAGCTTTTATCAGTTGCTGAGGCAATGGATACCGATTTAAGTCACTTTGATAAAATTATATTGGGAGCAAGTATTCGATATGGTACACATCATCCTGATGTCTTTGCATTTATAAAAAAAAATCTACATATTCTTGATAGCAAACCCAGTGCCTTTTTTTCTGTAAATCTGGTAGCGAGAAAGCCCATAAAAAGTCAGCCTGAAACAAATCCCTATTTAAAAAAGTTTCTTAAGAAAATCGCCTGGCAACCTAAACAATTGGCTGTGTTCGCTGGCAAAATAGACTATCAAAATTACAGTTATATTGATCGTCATGTTATCAGTCTTATCATGTGGATGACAAAAGGGCCTACTTCTTTTGACACCAACGTGGAATTTACCAATTGGGAAGAAGTAGGCGCATTTGCACAACGCATTATTCAGATGTAACCTGAGTAAAATTATTTAGGCATTACTTATTAGCCCGATGCTCAATAATATCATCGACCACAGCAGGATCAGCCAGGGTGGACGTATCGCCCAAACTATCAATCTCATTGGACGCCACTTTGCGCAAAATTCGACGCATGATTTTGCCGGAACGGGTTTTAGGCAAGCCGGGTGCCCACTGGATAATATCCGGATTGGCAATTGGGCCGATTTCTTTTCTGACCAGTTCAATCAATTCATGGCGCAATTCTTCAGAGGGCTCAATGCCAACATTTAAAGTCACGTAGGCGTATATACCTTGCCCTTTAATATCATGCGGATAGCCAACAACTGCTGCTTCGGCGACATGTTCATGTAATACCAGAGCGCTTTCAATTTCGGCAGTACCCATGCGGTGGCCTGAAACATTGATCACATCATCAACCCGTCCGGTAATCCAGAAATAGCCGTCCTGATCACGTCGTGCGCCGTCACCGGTAAAGTAATAGCCAGGGTAGTTTTTAAAATAAGTATCAATAAAACGGGGATGGTCACCGTAAACACTGCGAGCCTGTCCCGGCCAGGAA
>CAILCX010000088.1 GCA_903832775.1 uncultured Methylobacter sp.
AGATGAGCCTCGACCATGCTTGCCTCCGCGCTGTTCGCCGCCCCAATAGACGTCATCCAACTGAATGACGCCGGATATGGGCTTACTGTCATCACGTTCCTTCATTACCTGCATCAGCTTCTGTTTGATGCTCCAGGCGGTATTGTAGGAAACACCCAATTGGCGATGTAATGAAAGTGCTGAAATGCCCGTTTTCGCCTGCGTGAGCAAATGGATCGCGAGAAACCAAATGGTTAACGAGAGCTTCGTCGCAGAAAAAATGGTGCCGCTAATGAGGGAATGTTGATGATGACAGTGATTGCACTGATAAACCGCCCGCGCTTTCAAAGTGCAGTAACTTTGCCCGCCACACTCCGGACAAATATAGCCTTGAGGCCAACGGTACTGAAACAAGGCTTTTCGGCACGGCTCTTCAGTTCCATAGTCTTTCATGAACTCAACCAGGCTATAGCCTTTTTGAAATTGTACTTTGTATTTCATGACCTTACCCTCATTTAGATGTTGGCATTATCAGTATAGTATTTTTTTATGATTATGGCTGTTCTTTATAGGTAATCAGGAAAACTATTAAAAACATTGCAAATCAAAAGCAGTGACTAAAAAAATATTAGCTGCCGACTTTTATTTACACCTACTGACTCAGCTGAGTCATTACTTTTGCTGCAGTCATAGCTCCTGCCTTTATATGACCTTGTGAATTATGACTCGGGTCGTATTTAAAAATTGTTAAGTACAATTTTCCCACCTGACATCACAAGATCTGGATATTCCAGTATTTTTAGATTATGTGTGGGATCGCCTTTTACAGCAATCATATCGGCCGGTGCGCCAACTTGCAGGGTGCCCAGCAACGGTTTATTTAAATATAGGCCGGATTTAGATGTGGCGCTACGCAAGACCTCAAACGGCTGCATGTTTGCCATATGCATCATAGAGATGAGCTCCTGTGCATCAATACCCCAGGGAATATCCGGATGAGCAATTTCAGCGCCATATAACAACTCACCGCCTAACGCCGCCCATTTGCTGGTGTTGCTCGCAACACCAGCACACTTAGATAAAGTGTCCAGCGTAGTGACTATTTTTACGTTTTTCTGCATGGCTCTTTTTAGCAGCGCGTCTGGGATTGCGTCACAGGGTATATGCGCCCATTCATCAATGCCGGCCTCAACGGCAATCTTTGCACCTGTTGCCTCGCCTATATGCGCAGTCACTTTTAGTCCGTGCTTATGAGTTTCATCGACTATTGCCTTGACAATAGCTACCGATAATAAAGGCCAGGCTTTTTTGGCATGAGCAATCTTGTGTGGAGAACTTTCATGACCATGATGATGGCCCGACATCCAAGGCGCACCGACTTCACCACCGGGTTCCAACGCAACTTTTATCACAACGGCGCCATCCTCAATGAGAGTACGGACAGTTTCCCTAGCCTGCTGCTCTGAAGATACTGCCATTGCGATATTTTCAGCCCCCATTGCAGGAATAGGATAACCCTCAGGGGCGGTGAGAATCGGCCCGGAAGTCAGTACGCGCAAACTGCCGTCGCCGCCGTAGGGCTTATGCAAAGGCCCGCCGATATCACGCAGCGTGGTAATGCCATGCTTTAAAATAATGTCGGCCGGGATATGATGAAAGCCCATATGCGCATGTAATTCAATAAAACCGGGTAATAAGGTTGCATCGCCCAGATCGATGACTTTAGCATCAATGGACTTGAAAGCTTCCCGCGAGTCGATCCGGTTGACAATCCCACCGGCTATTAATACCGAAGTATTCGTTCTAAAGCTGTTGCCATCGAAAACTTGCGCGGCGTGGATAAGTAACGGTATTTGCGCAGTTTCCTGAGCAATAGCCATTGAAGCGATAGCCATCAAATACAAAAACAGCAAGGCTTTGCCTGGGGGTAAAAGTCCAAAAAGTATTTTCATTCAGGGGAAAGGTTAGTTAGTAAACGGCTCACAAAAAAAACGGCACCAGTGGTAACACTGATACCGTCAAATGCTCTTGTTGTATCTTGTTGGGCGGGTGCTTTTTCAGCCCAAGCTTTCCAGATGCACTAATTAATAGGTAATTTCTATGCCGCCATAAAAAGACAGTGGAGCACCCGCATTTAACATCGGATCATTGGCCGCAGCACTAGGCACGACATTATGACTGGCCACGTATTTGGTATCCAGCAAGTTTCGGCCCTCGAGAAATACCTTGTAATGCTCATTAGACCAGCCAGCACGCATGCCCAGTAGACCGTAAGAAGCAATCTTGTAAGTGTTCGCGTAATCGCCCCAGCGCTGACCAGCTACATCAAAAGTAGGCCCCATAAAATAACCGCTGGCATGTTGATACATGGCTTCGCCTTTTAAAAAATAATCGGGCGCTGCCGGTAACGCGTTATTGCCGTAAGTTCTATCATTATCAAAACTGAAGCGGTTGACCGTATAGCTCAGCATCGGTTTGATCGTATGCGTACCCGTGCTATCCAGCGCAAATGTACCGCCAATCAAGCCTTCAACACCGGCATGTATCGTGTTATCAAAATTCCTGGACACATAGGTTCCATTGGAGCCGGTGGATAGAATTTCATTGTTAAGCCAGGAGTAATACAACGCTAAATCCCAGTTCACACTATTGAAATTGCCGATTTTTTGATGGCCTCTAGTGCCTATTTCTACCGAAGTGCCTTCCGTTGCTTTTAGATTAGGAGTCCCGGCACCGGCGGTGATGTTGTCAGAGATATTATAGTTAGTCGGTGGTGCATATAAGCGGCTGATATTTCCATAGAGGCTGGAACTTTTAGTCAGGTTATACATCAAGCCCAAGCTGGGATTAATTCCGGAATAGTCCGCACTTGGATTGCCGCCTTGAGGGTAAAAATTGTGAACATTAAATTGTGGAGGCACAACAAAGGGTGCAAGAAGAGGTTGCCCATCTTGAGGGATAGCTAATCGAACATTATTGACCTCACGATGCGCAAATACGCCCTGCAACGCAGGTGTCAAGGTCCATTTATCGGTGATATGCCAGTGATCCTGGGCAAAAATTTCGATATTATCGGCTTTCTTGGTGATTTGATGGGTCATAGCGCCGCGTGTACCGCCGTTATTGGTGTAGTTGCCGCCTTTGTCCGAATTGGTGCCGAAATTCAACCCCAGCAATAATTCATGACTGTTCAGGCGCAGATTGTAGCGAGCCGACGTACCCCAATCCTGCTGATTGGAATCGACCAGCAGACTAAACGCATCATTTACACCACCTGTTGCAAAATTAGCATTCGGCACCATCACTTTATCCACTATCGGATGATAAAGCTGCTGGTTTTCAAAAGAAAACCCGATATCCAGCGAACTTTTATCGTCAATAGTCCAGGTTGTTTTATTGGCAACACGCTCGGTCTCGGTATTCAATTGATAATTGCCGTTTCTGGCCACGGTGCTGGCCTGATTGGGATTGGCGTCGAATTCAGCCCGAGTTAACTGACCGGGTAACTGCTGGTTGTTTTTGATGTAGCTTACAAAGGTGCGGTTGACGATAGCGTCGGTAATTTGCCAGCCGAAGTTACTGTAAAGACCAAAGCGATCCTGCTTATTGTGCTCGCGGTAGCCCTCCCATTCCTTGCCTTCGATAGTCAACAATCCGTCAAAACTGTCATTAAAAACTTTGCTAACCGTTCCTCGGCCGAGAAACTGACCAAAACTGCCACCGTTAAGAGCAAGCCTCATTGCCGGACTGTTATGTGCAGTCGGTGTTGTAAAATCGATAGCGCCACCTAGCGTACTGGCGCCATACTTAAACGCATTGCCGCCGCGCGCAACGGTTGCAAAACTCGCAGCCAGCGGATCAATTATACGGTTATGGTTGTTGCCGTCTGCGGCGGTGACTGGCATGCCATCTTGCAGATATTTAACACCACTGGCCGCAAAGTTATTGGCATCCAGATTTGAACCGCGACTGGAAATAAACACTTCGTCATTGCCATTTTGGCTGGTTGCCCAAACACCCGGCACATAACGGAAAAAATCCGCCACGCTGGAAATATTTCGATCATGCAAGTCATTGATATTAACCAGGCTGACGCCTCCCGAAGAAGCTTCGACTTCAGCACTGGCAGCGGCAAGTTTCTGGTCACTTTTTTCGGTCACTTCCATGGTTTTAAGCGTAATCGGCTGATCCGCTTTAGTTTTGACCTTTTTACCTGTAGATTTTTTAGTTTCAACGGCAGTATCCGGCAGTTCTTTCGCCATCACTACAGAACTGGAGTTAAACAATAAGATAGACATCAAGAGCGGGCTGCTTAGCTGTAAAAGCCTAACAGACCGCTTGGAACGTAAAAGTTTCATAATAAATTCATCGGAGTAAGTGAATGCACCTCAGTATGTCTGAGTAGTTATTATTCGTCCGTCAAATTGATGCTTTATTTCGACTAGAATAGCTTCGACGATATTACCCAATAACAGCCACGATTTCCTCACCCATTCGTATGGGAAACGGATTATTTCCTATGCCAAAAGTAACGTGTGTGATATGCCTTATTATTTTTTATTTAGTGCGTGATATGCCGCACTTTTTCATAAGATGCGTTTCACAATCACCAAAAACAATCACTAACACTATGAAAAAAATAAACTAAAATATAAAGGCGTAATTCGTGCTCAATAAATCAGATGGTCTTGTAGTATCAGAAAGAGGTGGTGAAATAATGATAACGCAACAAACAACGGCGAAACACTGGAGCATAAGTAGCGATGATTTGCATTCATACCAGCAACAAAACTGCCTGCATCAGTCATTGCCGAAAGAATTGGGCATGGGTCACTCTACTTTATTCCAGCTTGATCAAGACTTAAGCTATATTGAAACTCGCTACTCACCATCGAGAGATCTGGCTGTTTTGAGTCGAATGGAGTGCCAGGAACCGCGACTCATAGTCACGCTAGGCATACAAGGACAATCCCGTTTTACTGGAAATAACGGCACGGAACTTTGTTTTAACGAAGGCTACACAACGATAACCGCAGTTCATTCCAGCATTGGAGAGCGCCAATATGAAGCCCAAAAACCCACATTGCAACTCCGTTTTGCACTGTCTAAAAACTGGCTAAGCAACTATTTTGGTGAAATCAAAACGGCGCAGTTATTCAATAAAAATCACACTCAACTTCACCCTACCTCTTCTCAGGCAATATTTGCAGCGCATCAGTTAGTGAACTGCAAACAGAAAACAAACCGGCTATTTATGCATGGACAAGCCATGTCGCTGCTAGCTTTTGAATTAAGTCTGTTTTTCGTCGAGGACACGCGTCAAAATACGGAGGAATTTAATCAAAAAGATGCCGCAAGCGCAAAATTGGCACGGGATATTTTATTTAATGAATTTAAAAATCCTCCCTCCGTAGCAGAGCTGTCAAAACGGGTAGGAATCAATCAATGCAAATTAAAAAAACTATTTCATCATTTTTTTGAAAACACGCCTTATGGTCTGTTACTCGAAATTAGGATGAATAATGCTTACCAGTTGCTAGAAGCAACTTCATGTCAGGTAAGTGTTGCAGCTGATCAAGTCGGATATAGTCATGCCAGCAACTTCAGCACAGCATTTATCAAACACTTTGGCATTTCCCCCAAAGAAGTCGCCAAAAAACGCTAAAGTGACTTATAACCTAAAACCTGCGAGCCCTAAAAAAACAGGCATCAATACCTGACTATTTATACTCAAATTTATTTTTTAATCCTCCAGATGAATTCCATGGTGCAATATTGTTTGCCACAAAGCGGCCAGTCGCGACCGTCAGTTGATGGCCGATTGTGACTATTCATTTCATACTGGAAATAATTCCGTATATTAAGGGCAAACTGCTGGAGTCGGTCAAGATGATGCAGCAAGCGAGCAGCAACACTAAGGAACAGTTCGCCAATTCACCCGACCTTAAAGCAAAGTTGATGAATGCCATCATGGAAGCGCTGGATGCACATACACTGATGAGCACGCAGGCGCTAAATTCCCTGACCATACAGGGCGGAATGAAAGATATTCTGCTCAATAATGCCGGGCTATACGAGGCGCTGCGGGCGCAGTATGCTGGGTAAATTGTGGAGGTTTTCGGCAGTGCCTATTATAAACTTACTCTATCGTCAAAAAAGCATTTACAAAAAGCAATCAATGATTGTAAATTGTGTTGGAGAATCCTTGAAGGTATATGGGAACTCAGTACGGTCCATATGTATTAAAGAGTAACCTACTGCCGAGAGGGTAGTCAATACCTAGAGACGGTTCATTAGCTATTTCAACAGGTGCTTATGTCATATTGCTAAAGATATTACAGGTTTATTTTGAAAATTAATCATACCTGAAATAAGACAATCATGAATTTGTCTTGCAACCTGATCAAAGTTCGAAGTTACTTCACCTGTTTTTTCATCGCAATAAAGTGCTCGATTAACTTCAATCATCACCGATGA
>CAILCX010000089.1 GCA_903832775.1 uncultured Methylobacter sp.
TCTTTTTGCCAGTCAAAATCCTGAGTCTTGGCCAAGAGTACAGCCGCGATAATCGTCTGCTGTAGTTGCTCGTCAGGTTTAATTTTTAACCAGGATTTAAGCGCATCACCTTTGCTTTTCTTTTTCGGATAAGCCAACCAAAATTTTTCAAAACTTATCTCGTGCGTGCGTATACCTCTCTCTCTCTTGGTCTGTTCATTGGTCTGTTCAATGGTCTGTTTTATGCCCCTCCCTGAATCGGGTACTATGAAAGTATCTGAATCGGGTACTATGAAAGTATCTGAATCGGGTACTATCGAATCGGGTACTATGAAAGTATCTGATTCGGGTACTATGAATAAATCAGGCTTCAATACATAATAATTGGCACTTCTAGAACAGCCTCCATTTCCTTCTTTTTTTAGCCAACCAAACGTAATTAATCGTGTAGTTGAATAAGAAATCTTTTGGACATTTAATCCACATCGCTCTGAAATCTGCTCGCGTCTAGGCCAACACATTCCTTTTTTGTCAGTAAATGAAATAATCGCCCCTAGCACTCTTAAATCAGTCTTGCTAAGACGATCATCCATAAATGCTTCGACTGGCATAATCGCAAAGATGCTCATGCCCTATATTTAAAAACCTTCATGTTGTTACTCCTTCAATAACCCTTAAATAAAGATGCAAGACAGTACGGTAAGGGGCCGTATATTCGGGAGCTACCCTAGCCTTGCAAAACTGGTTAAAAATACTCTCGTTTTCTTGATTCGCTTATGGGCTGATCAAGTACGACGAGGGCCTCATATTTACTACAAACCCGCTCAACATCAGGCCAAAACACTCTGTTGCCTAGCGCTTTATAATTCTTATCGTAGACCTCAGGTCTGGGCCTCCTTTTTGGAAACTTATCCAGCCAAGCCTCCATCGGTGCGCAGCTACCGATACCCTCACCAAAACCTATGGTGTCGCGGGTAAAATGCCGACACTGTGCGCAAGTGACCAATTAATTTTTTTTATCCAATCCAATCGGATTGTTGCCGGCAACTCTAAGTATCACGATAGACTCATGGTGTTTTTGTTTGGCCCACTCATCGAGAATATCGACGACAACTTTAGTTCGGCATTGTCCAGACGCTGAGCAGTAGCCATCTAAGACAGCGGCAATGTAATCGGGTAGCTCTGCTCTAAGTTCAGGCATCTTGGTTACTCAAATGCCTTTGGATATATATCCGGACGCATCTCATATAGAGACACTCCATGTAGCTTATTTAATGAAATTGCAACTTTTGGGGGTATTGGTCTTAACCCTTTCTCTATCTGATTGAGATATTGAGGGGATAAGCCAACAGCCCTGCAAAATGCGGACTTACTTTGATATTCGGATATAGGTAAATTTATCATGTACAAATTAAAGCATAGCTCTATATTAAAGTCAAAGCATAGCTTTCTATTTTCTAATATAAAGTCGGTATATAGTGGAGCGATGCTTAATATTGATAATAATGACGAGCAACAAAGACTAGAACTTGCTTCCCGATTAAAAGAAGCGATAGCATCTTTGCCGCGCGGTGGAAAAGTAAGAATTGCAGAGGCGTGTGACATATCTCCAACTGCAATAACAGGCTGGATAAAAAATGGTCGGATAGATAAAACCAACATAGCAATAGTTGCAAACATGACCAGTTATGACCTGAACTGGTTAATATCTGGAAAAGGCAGTAAACACATTACTGACTCCCCCCAACCCTCTATCTTAGATAACAACATTGCAGTTGGTCCAGATAACCGCGGGGATGTGCCTGTTATTAGCTGGGTACAGGCGGGTGCCTGGTGCGAGGCTATTGATAATTTTAACGTAGGGGATGCTGAGCGCTGGATACCTTGCCCAGTCTCACATAGCAAACATACTTATGCTTTAAGAGTGCGCGGGGATTCTATGCTAGCGCCCTTTGGTAGCTCAGTTAGCTTTTCAGAAGGCACCTTGATTTACGTTGACCCAGAAGCGCCATTGCTTAGCGGAAAAAAAGTAATCGCGAAATTGCTAGACAGCAATGAAGTCACTTTTAAAGTCTATCGTGAAGAAGATGGTAAAAAATGGTTATTCCCGCTTAATCCGCAGTACGACAAAATAGAGTTAGTAGAAGGCATGCACATTTGTGGCGTAGTTATTTTTGCTGGATTTGATGTTTGATGCACTGCTAAGTCTTTTGGTCGTCGCAGTTGTGGTAAATAAAACAAGTGGATATGATAAAATGAGCAGCCTTAATAACGACCTGAGTATACCCATGACTGAAATTGATGTTTTTCATTTTGATGACTCAAAAAAAAGCTTTAATGATTTGTCATATCAGAACGGCTTTACTTATTGGTACGCTTCAGATTTCATGAGGATGCTGGGTTATTCTTCTTTAGACACATTTCATAAAGCAATTAACAAGGCCATTGGTACTTGTACAACACTGACCATTGATGTTGTTGACAACTTCAAGCAAGAAAAACGTGAAGTTAATGGCGTAAGCATTAACGATTACAGATTATCAAGATTTGCTTGTTACTTGGTAGCTATGAACGCAGATACAAGCAAGCCTGAAGTAGCTAGAGCACAAGTATATTTTGCATCAGTAGCAGAGGCTTTTAAGCGATACGTTGATGAAGCTGAAGATGTAGAGCGCGTAACTATACGTGAAGAATTATCAGCGCATGAAAAATCACTCAGCGCAACAGCCGCTAAAGCGGGTGTTGATCAGTATGGTTTATTCCAGAATGCGGGCTATAGGGGCATGTATAACATGAATATTGCACAATTAAAGAAACTAAAAGGCATTCCTGACAAAAGAACACCTTTAGATTTTATGGGCAAAACAGAATTAGCTGCCAATTTATTTAGAATCACCCAAACTGATCTAAAAATAAGGCAAGAAGCCATCACAGGACAAAAGCCAGCAGAGCAAGCCGCTGAATCAGTGGGTAAAAAAGTAAGGCAAACCATGCAAGAAATTACAGGTATAAAGCCAGAGAGCCTACCTGTTCATGAAGATCTTAAAAAAATCAAAAGCGATATAAAAGCCTCTCACAAAGATTTTAAAAAACTAGATAAATAACCGCACTCAAGGCGGGAATTATTCTGACATACTCAACCCTCAGAAGGAAGTATAAATTAAGCTACTTGTCTCAACAACGGCCAGCGCACATCAATTTCATCCCAAGGCACAAATACTTTATTATCATCGTCTTTTTCTATCACCAACCACTCACACAGAGCCATTACATCTTTATGTACATTGGCATAGTGCCGATTTAATTGTTTAGCCAATGCGTAAATAGTAAGCGGGCCAATTATCTTTAGTACCTCAATCAGCTCCCAGCGCTTAGGCGTAAACACCCCACTAAATTGCGACATATTTTCAAAGCCAATACCAAAAAAAGGCTCAACGTCATTACCCTTTAAAGCAGCATTAAAGGTTGTCGCAAAGCGCTCAAGTGCTAACTCAGGCGCATCACCAATCGTTATTTTTAGGGTATTCATGGATTAAGACTCCGTATATCGTTTATAAAATCACGCATTAATGTATCTGGATCGCAAAAAATATAAGGCAACTCGTCATCAAGCAGATGCTTATGATCGCCTTTGCCTCGCTCGTTGTCATAACCAACAACCCGTACACCCCCAACAATATAAACCAATCGATATTTAATGCGATGCTCTGAGGGCGGCACAGGTTCTGGCACTTCCCAGATAACACCCTCTATAAAGCCATTGCCATAAGCTTGTTTAATGCGACTTAATAATTTTGCTTTCATGATTGCCATTATAACTTAATACCTATAGCTTTAAAAGCTATATATAAATCAAATAAATCCATTGTTCTTTAACCCGCTTTCAAAAGGTTTTTTGTACCTGGTGGAAAAATATAGAGCAATACTTTATTTATTTTGTTGACACAAATATAAAGCAATGCTCTAATATACCCAACAGCAAAACACCGCTGAAAAGAACAATCCTCATGGTTGTGTCTCCTGAACTTAACCCTGTTTCGGCAGGGTCTTTTTTCGGGGAAATTATGAAACCAAGTTTTGTGGCCGGAGTCCTCGAAGTCCGAAAAAAGGTTCGAGTCAGTATTGAGTAGTTAACTTTAATGAACAGCCACAAAAATAGCTAACCCGAGCCGGCTGAAAGTGTTCGGGATTTATACGCATAGACATTGGGTTAACTCACCCTTATTAGCGCCGCCTGCGTCCCAGTGTCTAGCCGTATAAATTGGCCAATTTATAAAACAATAATTTAATTTTTTTGGAGAACACCATGAGCTTAATCATGAAAGATTTGAAGAATCTACATAAAAAAACAGGGCCCGAATTAAGGGCTAAGTTGGCCACTGCTGTATTGCTTGGCTTGCTCGTTATTATATTAGCTCTTGAATACAGCCCTGCAGCTGCTCAAGAAGATTTAATGATTAGCCCTGATATGCAGAGTTATATAGAGAATTATGGTGTCACAGTTGACGAGTGCGGAGTAGAGTGATGAGCGCTATTGTTCAAAGAAAAGAAAGACCGAAGTTTAGTGTTGCAATTCAAAGTGATGCTTACAAAAACCTTATCAATAACACATTAGGTGATGCAAAACGCTCACAACGATTTATTGCAGCGGTTTCAAGTGCAGTTGCAGCAAATCCAGTATTACAAGAATGCGATCCTGGCTCAATACTTTCGGCTGCTTTATTGGGTGAAGGACTTAACCTAAGCCCTAGCCCACAATTGGGTCAATATTACATGGTTCCTTACAATCGCAAGGCAAAACCAAACAAGGGTATTACAGAGGCAAAATTAGCCCAATTCCAACTTGGATATAAAGGCTATATACAGCTTGCTATTCGATCAGGGTTTTATTCAAAAATTAACGTACTTGCCATTAAAAAAGGCGAATTAATTCGATTTAATCCCTTGCTCGAAGAAATAACTGTTGATCTTATCGATGATGAATTGGAGCGAGAAAACGCTGAAACAGTCGGTTATTACGCTATGTTCGAGTACCTGAATGGATTCAGAAAAGAAATGTATTGGTCTCGTGAAAAAATGATGTCTCATGCTGATAAATACAGCACGGCATTTAAAAAAGCTGATTATGAAAAACTCATAAAGGGCCAGATTCCAAGCGAGGATATATGGAAATACTCCAGTTTTTGGTTTAATGACTTTGACGGAATGGCATTTAAAACCATGATTCGCCAACTTATTTCAAAGTGGGGTTTAATGTCTACAGAAATGACAGAAGCTATTACAAAAGACAATGCTGTCATTAAGCAGAATGGTGAATATGAATACATAGACAGCACTACTGCTGATAATGAGCCTGTTGCTGATAATGAGCCTGTTGCTAATGATGTACTGGAGCCAGAAGCGCCCACATTACTACCTAAGTGTACAGAAGAAACTTTTAAAAAGAATCAATACGCCTGGTTTAAGTTAGTCGAGTCAGGCAATAAAACGTCATCTGATTTAATTGCATGGTTAAGCGGAAAATACACATTAACCAGCGAACAACAACAACAAATAAATGACTGGAGTTTAGCTAATGACTAAGCAAATACATAATGTTTCCCAAGGCTCACAAGAATGGCTAAATCTTCGCTTAACAAAGCGCCCCGCGTCTTTAATCGGTGCGGTTATGGGTCTGTCACCTTACACGACCCGCAATGAGGTTTTAAAAATTTATGCAACAGGAATACCTGCTGAAATAAACGACTTTGTTCAACAATTTGTATTTGCAGAAGGGCATCGAGTAGAGCCGTTAGCTAGAGAAATAATCGAAAACACCATAGGCGAAGATTTATCACCTATGGTTTACTCAAAAGGTGCGTTATCAGCATCAACTGACGGCATTAACTTTGCTGAAACTATCGGCTTCGAATGCAAACAATGGAATGATGACCTTGCAAAATTGGTTATTGATGGTGTTGTTCCTGACTCGCACATGCCGCAAGTTCAGCAAAGCCTTTTGGTTACTGGGGCTGACGAATGGTATTTTACCGTTTCAGACGGTACTGAAGAAAAAACCGTTTACACCGTTGTTAAGCCAAATCAATCATGGTTTAACAGAATAGAGGCGGCATGGTCGCAATTTGAAACTGATTTAGCTGAATACGCGCCTATTGTTCATAACGCAAAACCCGAAGGCGAAGCTGTAAAAGAATTACCGGCTTTATTTGTCCATGCGTATGGAGAAATCACTACTAACAACATGCAAGACTTTGGGGATGCTTTAGCCAAAAGCCTTGCTAACTCACGCGCTATTGTATTAGTGACAGATCAAGATTTCGCTAATGCCAATAAAGCTGCAAAGCAATATCGAGACCAAATCGAAAAGCTAGAAGCGGTTAAGAAGTCAATGCTAGAGCAAACCACGTCAATCGGCGAAGCTGCTCGCATGATTGACGAATGGAAAGAAGATTTAAGAGTAACAGCGCTGCAGCTTGAAAAAGATGTTAAGCGCGAGGATTTGGCAAAAAAAGAATCTATCATTATGGGCGCTAAATATGCTTACGCCGACTATTTAATAGAACTTAGAAAAGAAGTTTTGCCTATTAATTTGGCTGTTGAACAGCCTATATTTGCTAATGCCATAGCCAGAAAGCGTGATTACAATTCGATGCAAAACGCTGTTGATACCATGCTTGCCAATGCAAAAATAGAAGCGGCCGAAGCAGCTAACACCATAAAAGCTAAACTTACTTATCTTGATGATGTAGCTAAAGACTATAAATTTTTATTCAATGATTTGCAGTCAATTATTTACATGACAAAAGATCATTATGAAATGACGGTCCGCGTCAGAATTGAATCACATAAAAAAGCTGAAGCCGATAAGTTAGAAGCGCAACGCTTGCAGATCGAGGCAGAAGCCAAACGCAAGGCCGAAGCAGAGCAAGCCGCTAAACTTGAAGCTGAGCGTGAAAAAATCAGACAAGAAGAACAGGCTAAGATTGCAGAAGAAGCTCGACTTGAAACATTAAGAATTGCCGAAGAAAAGTTAAAGGCTGAAGCCAATAAACCTACGCCAGAAAAGTTACGCGCTCAGGCTAAAGAGATGTCAATCGCGGCTGAATATGCTGACCGCAATGAAGATCGTAACCGCGAGAAAAATGCGGCATTAGATTTAATGAAGAAAGCAGACGAACTTGAAAAAGAACTGCAAGAAACATCATTATACGACGATAGCTTTGAAGTCATACCAACGGTTATTGAGGATCCATTGCCTTCAACGCGATCAACTAGACAACGCATTATTTGGGCCGTTGTTGGCGAGTTTGATATCTCTTATAAAGAAGCGGAAAAACTCATATTTGATGAGTTTTATTTCAACGAAGAAATGGAAGAAGATGAAATGGAGGCTGTGTAAATGTACAACAAAGTCATATTAATAGGCTCATGCGGTAATGACCCAGAAATTCGCTCCTTTCCTTCTGGGGATAAGGTAGCCACTATTTCATTGGCTACATCAAGACGCTGGAAAGACAAGCAAACTAACGAGAAAAAAGAAAAAACCCAATGGCATAACTTAGTGTTCAATCGTGGCCTTGCTGATGTAGTTGAGCAGTATGTCACCAAAGGTTCTAAGTTATCAGTAGAGGGTGAGATTGACTATCAACAATGGGAAAAGGACGGCGTTAAGCATTACGCTACCCGCATCTTAGTCTCAAACATGGTGATGCTAGACAGTAAAAAAGACGGAGATAGTGAATCAAAGACAGCAAGCAGACCAAGTACAGGCTATCAAGCGAAGCCACCAACGCCACCGGCTAATGGTGCGCCTTATGCTGATGACTTTAACGATGATATCCCTTTCTAGCTATGAAAAATAAACAAATAGATTTAAGTAATCACCTGTTTGCCCAACTTGAGCGCCTTAGTGATGAAAGCTTAACAGCTGATCAGTTAGCAATGGAAATAGATAGAGGTAAGGCAATCACGTCTGTTGCTCAACAAATAATAGCGAACGGAAAATTAGCACTTGAGGCGCAATCTTTATTATCTGATGGGGATATTAAAAAAATCCCGCTATTTTTGGAGCAAAGCCACTATGCCTCATAAATATACTAAAGAACAAATAGCCTGGTTAAGAACTAACCGGCCATTATATGTGCGATCAAAACTTAGCGACCTATTTCATAAAGCATTTGGTGCTTATATTAAGCCTATGAACTTAGCAAATACTTGTAAACGACACGGCATCAAAACAGGTAGATCAGGGCAATTTAGCAAAGGGCATGTGCCATTTAATTTAGGCTTAAAAGGCGTAAGAGTATCTGAAGCAACAGAATTTAAAAAAGGCAATATGCCGCATACCTATTTACCAGTTGGCACCATTAGTAAACGTGAAGATTACACCTATATCAAAATAGCTGACCCAAGGACCTGGCAACTGCTTCATGTGCATATTTGGGAAAAAGCGTATGGAAAAATACCTGAAAGCCAATGTGTCATCTTTATAGACAGCAATAAAGATAATGTCGTGATTGAAAACCTGGCGCTAGTAAAACGCAAAGAATTGTTAAGACTGAATAAAAATAATTATTCATCTTACCCAGACGAGCTTAAGCCATCAGTACTAGCTCTATCTAAACTTGAATCAAAAATATTTGAGGTACAGCATGGATGATTTTATAACACAACAAGAAGTCTTAGAATTAATGGGGGTAACTACAACTAACCATTGGAGTTACTTCAATAACTTGCAAAATCGTGGACATCTTGAGGGCTTTCCTGAACCTTTGAAACAAAAGGTAAATAAGAAAAATGTTTATAACAAAGCGCGGGTGATCGAGTGGCTAAATGGCAAATATTCAAAACCTGATTATTTTGGATTTTTAACCGGTAAATATGCGCCAAAAACACTTCAGTCAAAATGGAAGATGAGAAAAGTGATCGCCAGGCTAAATAAGCCTGAAACAGTAACGGTTAGATGCGTTGGGGATTGGTAATGAATAAAGAAAGACAGTTGTTGAAAAGAGTACGAGATACCTTGCGTGAATTAAAAGAAACCCATTATGACTTATATTGGGATGTACAGACCGCACTAGACCAACCTGAGCAAGAGCAAGAGCCTGTGGCTTGGATGTACGATCATTTTATAAAAACTGGTCATGAAAAACAGGTTATTTTTGACCTAGTCGAAACGTGTGCTAGAAATTTAGAGTCTGATAATTGTATTAATATTCGACCACTCTACACATTACCACCAAAACGAGAGCCTTTGAGTGATGGTGAAATTTGTGAAATCTTACTTAAAAAAGAATGGAAAGGTTTTGTGGAATTAGTTAGACAAATAGAAAGAGAACATGGGATAGGGGTCGAGTGATGCAGCGTCTGCTTAAACTCTGTGAAGCCTCTGCATATCTTAGTATGTGCGAAACGACTTTCAACAAATTAGTGCGTAATAATGTCCCCGAAATGCAGCGTGGAAAAAATGTCATTTTTGACAGACTTGACATTGATGAGTGGGTGGTGCAATTTAAAGAAGCGAATGGAAAGCCAAAAATGGAGGCTACAAAATGGCAAAGAAAACAGCGGGACTTAAAAAACGCGGTGAAATCTGGCACATCGAAAAAGTTATCTTCGGTCAACTCTTTCGATGCAGCACTGGCGAAAAGGAACTCGAAAAAGCAGAACGCTATCTAGCTAAACTAATCGAGGAACAACGCAAGGTTCGCGTTTATGGTGAACGAATTGAGCGAAACTTTGATGAAGCTGCTGGTAGGTATATTGAAGACTACGGGCATAAAAAATCCCTTGATAGAGACATAACCACGTTAAAACTGGTGATGCCTTACCTCGGTGAATTGCCTTTGTTAAAAATTCATTCTGGAAGTTTAGATGGATTTGTTAAAGATAGAAAGGGGGCTGGCATTAGTGCTGGCACTCTCAATCGCGACATGGCAGTTATTAGACGAGTGCTTTCTTTATCTGCTCGGCTATGGCGCGATGAACAGGGGCGACCTTGGCTTGATACTGTGCCAATGCTTCCTACTATTGAGGGAGTTAAAAGAAAGCCCCGCCCAATTAGTTTTAGTGAACAGCAATCCTTAATTAATGCGCTGCCTGCTTATCTATCTGATATGGTCTTGTTTGCTCTTAATACTGGTTTGCGCGACCAAGAAATATGCGGGCTTAAATGGAGTGATGAGTGTCGTTTGTCGGATTCTGATAAATCTGTGTTCATCATCTCTGAGGAAAGGGCTAAAAATACACATGAGCGAATTGTGCCGCTCAACTCGGTTGCCCTGTCTATTATTAATCAGAGGCGGAAAAATGGTTCTGATTATGTTTTCGATTTTGAAGGTCGAAAACTGGATAGGCTTACCAACAAGGCTTGGCGCAAGGCGCGTGAATCTGTCGGTTTGAAATCTGTTCGGATTCATGATTTGCGTCATACTTTTGGCATGCGGCTTCGGGCTGCTGGGGTAAGTTTTGAAGATAGACAGGATTTATTAGGGCATCATGCTGGGCGAATTACAACTCATTATTCTAAAGTTGAAATTAATCGTCTTATTGATTGTGTCGAGTTGCTTTGTGAAAATCGTAAGCCTGAATTGACTTTGATTAGGCGTGCGGTTTAAAACTCAAACCCACAAAAACAGGTAAGTGCAAAAATGACAGGCACAAAAAAAGCAGCTCCGATGAAAGATAACTGCTTGATTTGTTTATATCTTTGGTGGTGGGTCGTGCGCGATTCGAACGCGCGACCATCGCATTAAAAGTGCCTTATTTTTAACACAAATACTTAAAAAACAATAACTTATAAAATGGCTATCCGTTCGCAAAACCCACAAAGCCTTATATAAATTAATATAGAACCCACAAAATCAGGTAACTGGTTTTTGTGGTTTTAATAGTGATTTTTTTAATTAATTGCAATGTGTTTCGAGAGGTTTTATATTATCCCTGCGCTGAACATTCAGCGTCGGGTTTGACATCTCGGAATACTCACGGCATAGGCCGCTTAATGCGGTTTTTTTATGCCATCAATTTAGCTCTTCATATTATGTCGGGCTAGGTAGGCACTCGCAAGAGTGGCTGGTCGTGAGTCCAGTATGTCAACCTGCTTAGTCCGGCTCCATGTTGACATCATGTAGTCGGGTAATTAACTCTTACTCACGGAATTTAACATGAACGCAATCGCACAATCAACATTCAACCCTTCTCTAGCTGTTATCAACGGCACTATCAAAACTACCTCTTTAAAAGTTGCCGAGCATTTTGGCAAGCGTCACGACCGAGTTTTACGCGCAATAAATAACCTTGAATGTTCACCAGAATTTACTGAATCCAATTTTGGGGTGAGTGAATATAAAGACGCATCCGGTAAATCAAACCCATACTACGAAATGACCAAAGACGGCTTCACGTTCTTAGCGATGGGCTTTACAGGTAAAGAGGCGGCTAAATGGAAAGAAGCCTACATCAATGCCTTTAATAAAATGGCTGAGCAGTTGTCAAGTAATCCTGTACAACTGGAATCCCAAGATAACTCTAGCCCGTACATAACCGAATTTGAAGCCTATCAATTTAATAAGTCTATAAAAGCTCATTGCAAGAGAGATCGTAAGGCATTTTCTGACGCTTATAATTGTCTTTATGAATATTATAAAATTACAACTTATAAGCATATTCCAGCTGGCTGCTTAAAAGAAGCTGCTCAAATAATCTGTGGCTTTAATTTAATTGATGCGGGGTGTCCACCTGTAACTTCACCAGCATTAACCCATAGTGATGTCATAAAAATGATATTAGAAATACGTGACCAAGACGGTGATGAAACAATAGAAAAACTAAGGAATGTTATTAGGCAACAAGAGCTTGAAAAAATAGGATTTGAATTTAAAAATAGACTTTTAAGCGCAAAAATATCAATGACTATTGATAATTCAGAATTTATAGACGTTCGATTATCTTAAATAAATAAAAAAAGGCTTAGGTTTAATAATCCTAAGCCTTAATTATATTTTGCCAACATTAAAACGGTGGCGGGGTTTATTGGGCATTAACGACCCGCATTAGGATTTGCTGCGATGTGCAGGCGGTTAGATATAGCAACCCCAAAAACAGCAATGCCTGCCACGACTTGTCTGATTTCATCCTCGTTTAGCCCCATATCAAAATTTGTAAATTCCTTTAGTAGCGAAAAAGCCACTGTTAACAATATTGTGAGATTTGCTGCTGCTGATGCTCTGTTTGCCCAAGTCTCTGGCTTGGCTATTTCTTGACCCGCTTCTGATGCTTGGTATATATCTTTAATTAATACAAAAGGATTCATATTTTTATCCTTACTCATACATTATGTTGATTGTTCCAGCATCAAAATTATCTGCCCCTGATACTGTAGTTAATTGAATTTGTGTTAATGTGCTAGATAAGGTTTTAAACCCTGTAAGCATTGATGATCCGCCTGAAGAATCAATATAAGAAAAAATGCCGTTTATTACCCAAGTATTAGTTGCAGATTGGCTTAAAACTACTTGGCCTGTATATATTTGAGAGCCAGCTCCACTATTGATAAGTTCATACCCAGTTCCACTACCTTTATCAGAACCAGCACCAGCACCGTTTATTCTACCTGTATAGGATGTATATCCAGTTGATTGTATGCCGCTAGAATCTCCTATTCTTACAACAGGAGCATAGTTAGCGTTAGCGGCGGCTGTAGTTGTACTAACACTGTCAAAAGTTAATGTAATTCGTTTTACCCAAGAAGGTATAGCAATAAATGTTTTTTCTTTTGTGCCAGATAAAGCCGTAGAAGTACCAGTAGTTAAAACCCCTACCCCTGTTGGAGTACCCGATATTATGGGTGAAGTTAAAGTAGGCGAAGTCAAAGTGGGCGTTGTTAAAGTGGGTGAAGTGCCAAGTATATTAGCCCCCGACCCTGACGATGTCGTTACGCCTGTTCCGCCTTGAGCTACTGATAACGGTGTTGTTAATCCGCTGAGTGATGTTATATCAGCATTAGCGCCTACTTGCGCACCGCCCGGAGCTGACTGCGAAATCGTCCATGCTGCAAGTGTTCCTGAGCCTGATATTGAAGTCACTGTAACGACCAATGCACCTGTTCCAGATGTGTAAGACGTTATATCACCTAACATCCATGTTGAACCTAAGGCTGTTGATGCAATCTTGACTGTCATACCAACAACGTAACTTTTTCCTGTTTGCACAGTCAGCGATTTACTGCCTAAACCAATTAATAGTGATGTTGTACTTGTTGCGTTTGTTGCCCCTAAAGTTAAAGCAACACCTACGGCATCAACCTCTGTTGCAAATAAATTCAAAGCCCCTAGAAACGCATCAGCTTTGGTGACAAATGTCGCGGGTGAGTCGCTTCTAAGTGGAACGGGTGGTAATGGTGTTATTGCCATATTAGGTTAATCCTTCTATTTCTAGTGTGCATGTTGATATTTCTGGATATGCGATCGCGACCGCCAAGTCTTTATAAAATCCATAAATGACAGTTGAATCAAAACCATCTGCCCCGTAATAAATAATAGGGATCGCTCTTAGTGGGGTTAAAACTGCCATAACTTGGTCAACAACTGATGTATACAATTGCAGATTGAATGTTGCCGTTTTTTTATAGGCTCTTTGCAGGACTGTGTAATTTCCATAAGCATCTATTGTTTTGACTGAATAATCTTGGATTCCTACTTTTGCTCCATATTGCGTATTGCCTAAGAACTGCTGCAAACCAACCATAAACCCACCGCAATATGCTGTCCCCCCTGTTTCTGTCAAAATAACTTCGATTGTTGCATTTGAGTAAGGTGGCAAATCATTAGCAACAAAATCTGTCATGCGAACAACAGGCTCGTAAAAATAGGAATACCAGTTATTTATTCCACTGTCTGATGCTAGAATTGTAGTTGTGTTATAGACCAAACCGTCTGTTGCATCAGTCATTTTTATTTGTACTGAATAGGCGGATATATTGAGCAACGCTACTGAATCGACTCTTTGTGTTGGCTTTATTGATACATCAATTGTGGTTGGATTTGATGATTTAAGCTGCACCGATTGGTCAAACATTTTCCAGCGATTTGTGTTGCTAACTTCTATCCACCATGCGGGTGATGTCGCTGGGTCATGTCCTAAATTACCTGCCTGCAATGATTCATATATTTTATGAATATTTGTCCCAACCACAATAACTCTTGCGGCCAGTGCATAGGTTGTTCCAACCGCCCAAGCCGCATAATCAGTTTCTGCAATATTGCTACTTATTAAAGCTGAATCTTTCATTATGAAAGGGTTTATTAGCATCATACTATTGTCCTCACTGCTGGCATGCCATCACCATCCCATCGCTTTATAATTCGCGCTGTATCGGCTGTATTTTGTGCCAGAGCTAATGCTTGCGCCTGTTGCTCTACTCTTAATGCTCTAACCTCTGTCACTACTGCTGAATTTGAATCGGCAACGGCTGAAATTGCTACTGAAACGGGTGTATCTGTTGCAACTGGCAATTTTACTGTTGGCAATTGTCCAACGGCTGCCTGTCCTGTTGGAACAAATGTATTTGCTCCCCAGCCGAGTGCATCTGTAGCCGATTGAATTCCTGAAAGACTGGCTAGACTTAAATATTTTTTATAATCAAATGCCGATTGGAAATTGTCTTGTGTCATTAACTTCATGGAGTTTCTAACTGCTTCCAAACTTGCATAATATTGGTCTGCTGCGCTGCTCAACTCAAGCAACGTGCTGTATCTTTGTTGATCTAGTGCATTAGTCATATCAAGTGCATCTATCTGCGCCCTATATCCTGCTCTAGTATCTGCTAGTTTCAAGCCGACTTCTGCCAATGAATCTGTTAATCGTGTATTAAGTCTTGCTGTTTTTTCGCTATCTGAATAAAACTTGTCATAATATCCTTCAAATTGCTTTTGAAATTCCTCAAGACTTCCTGCTGCCTGCACAATAGCATCGCTTACTCCAACGATGTCTTTTGATAATAGTTTTAAGCCTGATTGCGTCAGAGCGTCTTTTACAACTGCAATTTCTGAAACTATGCGAATAGTCGTTTCCAACATGCCTTCGCCTAACTTTTGGAATTGACCCACAATATTTCCAAATAAATTAGCTGACATTTTATCCATCATTGCACTAATCACACCATTCAGTTTCTTAGCTGCGTCAGTTCCATTTAAGCCTTTCAAATCAACTCTCATTGCTGGAATAAAGGAGTCTAATATTTTAGGCGCTAAATTTATGCCTAAATATTTACCTAATAAATTTCCAGTGCTTAACATTGTCTGCCCGATATTTTTAAATACATCATTCAGGGACTTTTGCACTGATGCACTAACTTTTGATATCTGTGTTGAATATGAGTCACTCGCGCTTGTAAAAAGCCCACCTGAAGTGTGCGTTTTAATATCTGCAAATTGATAAGCTCTAATGTTTCCTGTGTCCAATACGGTTTTTAATGCTGTTTTTAATGTCCCAATTCCTTGCGCTTCAACTGTTTGTGTTTGCTTACCACCAAATAAAAAATTACCAATCATATTAGAAAGCGGATTATTTAAAGCGCCCCCAATGCCTGTCATTGTTACGGGTGCAAGTTTTATATTTGTAAGACCGCCACCCTGAAAAATTTTTGTTACTGTGTCGGTTATGCCTTGATTAAGATTATTAACGCCTCGATTAATACCTCTTAACTCGACATATTCTTCAGCGTGAATGCTTTTTAATAAGTCGTTTGTTTTTCCGATTGATTCAGAAACTGCGGAAGTATCCCCCAAAACTGTTCCCTTTCCTGTATCTGTTGGCGGTGGTGTTGATGAGCCGCCCCCTCCATTTTTACTGAATCCTAAAGATGCCATAAGCGCTATCATTGCAGCGACCCCTGCAAAACCTAGCCAACCTGATTGAGCGAACATTTTTGAAGCCCCCTCAACAATGTTGGTTCCTGTCTTCATTATTGAAGATGCCATTTCTTTGGCATCCATTGCTAATCGTAAAACAGAGAGCCCAACCTCTATAGCATGAAACCCTTTAGCAGCTGCCGATTTCTTATCAAACATCTTTGCTGCCGCCCCTGCCATTTGACTTGCACCAGTAATTTGGTCTGATACTATTTTTGCATTGAGCGCTGCTTCTTCTTTTGCGTATTTCTTGGCATTGTCTGCTCTAACTTTTGGGTCAGCAATTAACTTGTTTGTTTCTTGCGCTTTTGCGTTTTCCTCTAGTGCTTTTGTATTTGCAGCAATTGAATTGACCATGTTGTCAAATGCTCCTGCCACTAAATTAATGCCACCCAGTGCGCCGTCAAATAATGCTGTAGTCACCGAACTTAAATCCGATGTTTTATTTTTTGCTTCGTTTAATGACTTGTTATATGAGTCTAGTTGGGTCTTTGCGTCTTCTGATGCTTTTTTCGATTTATCCGCTGCATCTACTTTGTCGAATTGGGCAAGCAATGGCGCTTGTTCTGATTTTGGAATATTTTTAGCAGTTAATGTTGACGCATAATAATCATGCGCTGACATTGTTAATTTATTGTATTGATCTGTTAGAGATAGCATTTCTGATTTCTCTATCTCATTTATTTTCTTTTTTGCGTCTAAAGCCACACCTAGATCATAAAGCGCCATAGCTTGTTTAATCATTGCTGATGTATAGCCTTTTGATGCGAGTGTTGCTTCTTCTAACTCTCTTGGCGTTTTTGATAACTCTACGTTATGGAGTGATAAACTTGTTTTTGTGCCTTCAAATGACTTGTTAAGATCATCTATGGCTTTTTGTGCGGACTTTGCTGCCTTCTCATGTTCCTTTTTTGCCTCTTTTGTTTCAACTATTACTTTTGTTTCTTTTTCTGTTGAGTTCAACAGGTTATCTGTTGCTGCTTTTTCTTGATTCTTTGCCACTACAACATCATGTGTTGATTTAATGATTCCGTCCCTCTGGGTTAAAAGATCATTTAATCTGTTTTTCTCTCCTGCTAGGTTATCGCCTGTTAACGCACCCACGGCTGTCCATGCTGCGCCTGATACACCGCCTTGGCTTAGCGCTGAAATTTTGGCTTTTGATTGAACTATTTTTCCATTAATCTCATCTAGTGCTTGAAACTCTTTTCCTACACCTGCGATTGAATCTCTAAAATAATCCAGCCAATCTGTCCAATTTGAAACAACTTTCTTGATAAACCCTTCACTCTTATCATTTAACAAAGTATCTTCAAATGAATGCCATGCGTCTGATAAGCTGCTTATTTTTCCGTTTAGCGTGTCCATTGCATTGGCGTTACTTCCTGCCGACATTTCGCCCATTTTTATGATTAATTTATCTATAACGTCATTTGTTATGGTTCCCTTTGCTGACATATCGGCTAATTCTGCACCGTTCTTCCCTGTTATCTCGGCCAACATCTTCATAACTGGCACGCCTCTTTCCATTAAGACAGTCATATCCTCCATTTGCAACTTGCCTTTTGAATGCGCCTGACCCAACTGCATAGCTATTGATGTCAATGTTTCTTGGCTTCCACCTAGTTTTGATGCTTGATTTGTTAAGGCTTCCATCACTTGGTGTGTTGGCTTTATGCCCATGTTTTGAAGCATAACAAACGTCTGGGTAAGTCCCTTTATTTCAAATGGGGTTGTTTTTGCAAAGTCTGATATTGAATTGAAAGCTGCTGACGCTGCTTCTGCCGTGCCCATTGTCGATTTTAGGCTTGCTCTTAGTGATTCCATTTCCCTGTTAGTATCAAGCACCCCTTTTGCAAAAGCGGCCACCCCTAACCCTGATAATGCTCCAGCAAGCGCATTCAGCGACTTACCCATTGACGCTGCGGCCTTCTCTGATGATGACATGGCCTGCGTGGTTCTGTTGCTGGTTGTGGTTAGATTATCAAGTTCCTGCTTTGCACTTGTGGCATCAACTCGAATTCCCAGCGTTGCAATTTCCATTGTCATTTATTGGTCGCCTGTTGTTTTTGATAATGCTGCAAAAAAATAGAATCTAATTTTTTTATAATGACTATATCTTCAGATGAAATATTTTTATTCATTAACCTATTCCATGCATCAATCTCTGTGTAACTGATAGCATTTAATGAGTAGCCATTACTGGTTCTTGCATCGTTTAATTCTAAAAAGTCCCTCCAGACAAATTCCAATGGTTCTGGAAAAATGACTGTTTCAAGCTGATCTGGTTTTATCCCTGTTTGCTTTTCTATTGATTCAAGATGACGGCGTAGTGGTTCACCGTCACTTTGAATTGAATTTAGTAATAATTCATTTTCAGCAAATAGACAAAGCTCATCTATTTGCTCTTGGTAAAATTTGACATTAATTCCGATGCTGCACTTACTTGGTCTCGGATTTCTGGGTTAATTCTGCAAATCGTTAATGCCATTTCTTTGCTATATTCAACTGGTTTTCCACCATCATTTAATCCTCTCCACCCAATAATGGTTGTTGCTGCTAATTGGATGCCAAATGCCTCATCTTCTTCCACTTTTCGATAATCGTCTTTGCCTTTTTTAGCCAATAAACGCTCTCTTTCTCTCATATTGTTTACTGCTTTTCTAGTCCACTCTTTTATAGTATCGGCATGTTTCCCAAGCACTGTGATATAAAAGCCCTCACCCACACCTGTTGCCTCTGGAATGAACTCAAACTCATAACCTTTTTCTGATGATGTTGATAAATCTAAACTTGATAATTCCATTTTTTTGCTCTCTTTTATTTATAAATCACGGGCATTAATTTGTATAACGCCCGTGTTAACTTGAATTATTTTTATGCTGCTTGTGAATCTTGAACAGAAATAATAGTGTGGTCATTTGCTAGTGCTAAACCACCCGCCGCATTTATTCTTGCTGTAAATGGATAGGTTCTTACAATCGCTTTTTCTCCATCATCTTTTCCGTCACCATCCAGCGTCACTGCTGACATGCTGAATGACACGAAATCTGATGCTGCTGTTTGGTTATCTTCAATAACTGCCACTAAGTTGATTTGAGTGCCTGCCTCAAATAGTGCTGATAAAGTTGCATCTGAATAAAGTGCTGTGAATGAGCCTGATACATCAACTGAGCCTCTTTGAATATCTGGCGCTATGCTTGAGCCAACGACTGCACCAACTGGTGCTGCTTTGCCATCAATTGATATTGATAATCCTGTTACATTAGAAACTGCAACGCCGTTTACAATTAACAGTCCATTCACGGCGGCCAGTGGGTTTGTTGCTGTTTCTGCTGTTGGTGATGTTAATATTCTTGTTGCGCCTGTTGATCTGTCAATGCCTGCACCTGATACTGCTATCGTTGCATTTCCGCTCGATTGCAACCCAATATCTAGCTTACCTAAGACAACATCTTTGAATAACTCACTTTGTGAAATGTCTGACTGCCAATCCTCAATCATGTAGTAATCTTTAGTTTGACCTGAGTCTGGCACCCATGTTTTCTTTCCTGCCAATGCTAAGGTGCAAGCAGTACCAGAACCCGTTGTCATTGTGCTGTTGTTTAATGTTTTAACTGTGATAACTGTTGCTGTTATGTTGGTTATTAATAGATTTTTATTCAAACAATCGGCATTTAAACCCGTTGCCAACGTGATTCTTATCACATCGCCAATCTTGAATCCGCCAGAAACTAACAGGCCTGTTCCTGTTAAAGTATAAGCACCTAAAACCCCGCCCAGGGCTAAAGCCAAACCCGTCAATGATGCTGTCGCTACAAAATTCTTTCTTAATACCGAACCAATCATTCCTGAATAAGTGCCAGCCGATAGCACGCCATTTAGAGCTGAATCTACTGAGCGCAGGCCGTGTGTTTTACCTGTCGATTGTTGGTGTGATGCCAACTCATTATTGTCAAAAGTTGCAATCTTCAAGTTATTTGATGAAGATTCACGGCGCATAATTTGAGCGCCAGCAACGGGTGTATAAGTTCCTTGATTAGGTTGTTTTAAAATTGCGACCTGTTTGTTAATACCTTGACCGATAGCCATATTGATTCCTATTGTGAAATGTAAGCGTGAAAACGAATCTTGACGGGTCGGATAAATCTGTCTCCATCAAGGTAAGCGGGTGAAAGTTCTGGTGTTGCTGTTATGGTGGTTGTTATTCCTCCATTAATTAGCGTCACTCCTCTTTTAAAAAATGCCCTTAAAAGCTCAAAGCGTGATTCTGCTGCTCCTGCTCCTGCGTTTTGTGGATAACATAAATCCACCTGCATATAACCTTGCTCGGTATAACTTGCCCCAAACTCTCTGTTATCTGGTTCACCTGTCAAAATAGTGACCCTTTGATAAGGTGTTCCAGAAATAGGTGTATAGGGCGCATTTTGCCAAGCTGTTGCCAATGCTGGAGTTATGTTATTCAAGGCGGTTTCTAGTGCTGCTCGGATATGGGTCACACTCATTGGTTGACCTCCGTTACAGCATGTTGAACCAGCGACTGATATTCGCTAACGGTTAAGCCAACAATGCCTTGTGGCGCTTGGTTGCTGTGTCCGTTTTCTAATGCGATTGAATAAGGCAAATTATTTACAATCCAATGCAGTTTTCCTGCTGCCTGCTGGGGTATTTGCGATGCAATATGCACTTGGGTGCCTGAACCTGTCTCATCGTGAATGTCTGTCACGCCTGTTGGCATTTCCCCTGCTGCATATTGCCAATTCCCCTTAAATCTTCCCGTATCTACGGGCGATTTTCTTATCACTGACCTTGCTATATCCAAAACTACTTTCTTGGTCACTGTGTTTATATTTGCGCCTGTGTGAGCGATTAGTCTGCTCATGTCTAGCTCAAAACTGCCTGCCATTAAATACCTCTCAATTGACACTCGTACATAACGACTGTGCCTGCTGGGTTAATTGATTTAATGTTTTTAATTATGTAGGTGATACCGTTTGCCACTACGGTGTCGTCAATCTTAGGTGCTGTTATTCCTACGGGGCTTAAGAGTAGTTTTCTATCTCCTTTCAAAATAAGTGTGCCATCTGCTTGCCCAACGCCATCTTTTATAGCGGTATAATCAAAAATAACCCCATTACCCGTTTGAACTGTGGTGCTTATGGCTGCCGTGCTGGTTAATGGATCGTAAGCGCCCACGGTTTTATGCGTGACAGTGACTTTTTGACCATATTCATTGATGGCTGTATCCGCTACGGCTTGCATTTCTGTGTAGAAACTCACCTGACTATCCTGTGGGCAATGCCACTATTAGTTGATAGGTATGGGCTAAGCAAGGCATCAACTGCCGAGTATTGGGTTGCTTGTGGGCTGTTCTTGTCATACTCAACTTCGATATCACCCACTTTTGTTTTAATCTTTTGCTGATTTTTGTCGCTTAACAAATCACCTGTTGATGCTCTAATCGCTAACTCTGCACAGGCTCTTTGTACTGGGATTGGCACTATCGTTGATAAAACATAATAGCCATTAGCCGTAACACCTACGCGAGGCCAATCTAAGGCTTGGGTATTGTTTACCCTTAATCCTTGCCATTGTGCTTTATAAACGCGCTCCATATAGTCTGTGGCGCGTCTTAATGCCTGCTCTTGTTGCGCTGTGGTTAGGACTGCCCATGCTGCGTTGCCTCTATCTGCATGATAGGCCAATGCCGTTGCCACATCGCAAAGGCTTTCACTTGCTGATGAGGCTGTGCCTATTTCAGTGACCAATGCCACTAGACAGCTTCCGGTATAGTTAGTACAACACTTGGATCAGCTTCCGGTATAACAGGTACAACCGGCATCAATCCCAACCCTGCCAAAGCACCCTGCCAATCATCACTCCTCACCCACTTAGGCCACACTGTATTTACGATCGCATCGACCTCGTCATTGCTAAGCGGTCCGCTCATGAAATAATGTGTAGCGGGGGCAAGGCCATTCAGTGAGGCTTCTGCGTTAAAGTATAGATCGCTGCTGACCTCTTGCGCTTTGAGTCTGTCTTCAGCGAGGACTATAATCGTACTGCATGTATAATTTGCCATTTTAGAAAGTTATCCCTGTTTTAGTTGCCATGTAGTTTTCAGTTTGAGTAACTGATGCGGTGTCTGATTGTGCGCCACGGATGATCGCTCCGTAGAATTGCCCGTTGAACCATACTACTGTGCCAACTCTTGCGAATAAGTAGAGTGGGTAGTTACCGAAGTTGCCTGAACCTTGAGATGCTGATGAACTTGCATAAGTTGCTCCGTTTATTCGAGATGATGCTATAGGTGTTGATATTGAGGATTGACCTGACAAAACCCAGTTAATTGGTGATGGCGCTACATTACTAGAATTTGCAAGAACAATTAATGATGTACCTTTTGTTGCATAAACGGGCTCAGTAAGAGTGGGGCTTCTTGGAACAACATACCCAAACGTCCCAGCATTAGTATTATAGTCACCACTTAATTCCATAAGTACCCCACCAGAAGCATCACTCAACTTCCGCACCCCAGTCACCACCGTCATCTTATCCGTAGACGTAAAGTCAATGCTGTTAGTCGACATCGCGCTAGATGTGCCGTTACATTTAAGATATAGCGGGAAGCCTACTGTGTCGTAGTCACTCGCTGTGTTGACTCGTTGATAAGGTGGTAGCAGTGCGCCTGCGTTTGTTGGGCGTAGGTCAGCATTTCTAACTAGAACTGTTCCCGCATTGCCATCACTATTTTGTAATGAAAAATACACAAAATTAACCGGAGAATATTGGAATGTAAGTTTCTGCCAAGTTGAATTTAGAGTTACCTCTACGAATGGGGATGGATTGTCAGAATCTACTAA
This sequence comes from uncultured Methylobacter sp., assembly GCA_903832775.1. Classification (GTDB taxonomy): domain Bacteria; phylum Pseudomonadota; class Gammaproteobacteria; order Methylococcales; family Methylomonadaceae; genus Methylobacter_A. The sequence continues at coordinate 22,754 of CAILCX010000089.1, forward strand.
ACGAATAGTTCCAGCTTTTGTTCCAGCCTTTACCTCAATACTATAAGTGTACGAACTGCCTAGTGTTATTCCTGACATTCCAAACATACCAAAGCGTCCAGCACCAGCAAAACTTATAGTTTGGTAATCTACTTTTGTAGAGTTTACTAAGTAAGCCCAAGCCGCATCACTAAAATCCTCAGTCTTAGTCAGCAGATTCACCCGCGCACTTAGCGTTGGACGATTACCCGCAGTCGCTTGGAAGGCGTGGTTTCCTCGGCCTGATTTGTCTTTCATCAACCCAACAGGCTGTTCAACTGCTGTTACTGGCGTAGTGCCTGCTGAGTCTTGGAATAGTGTGGTTAAATCACTAGGGTCATACCATGCGCCTTGTTCTCCTCTGAGGAACAACGAGATAGGGCTGAACCTTAATCCATCCAGCATGACAGGACAAATGCCTTTAGGTACCATTAGAAATACAGAGCAATTAAGTTGGTTGCAGTTGTTCCAGTCGCTAATACACGATTGAATCTTCCGGATAAATATTGCCCTGCTTGGGCTTTGAAAGTGGCAGTAATATCATCCTGCCCCGAGGCAACAATATCACCCCCAACACCTACATAAATGCCCATACAAGCTCCAATAACAGTTGTGTCATTAGGCGTTAAGGCGGCCCATCTTTTTGGAAATAGTGTTGAATCTGCCATTTTATAATCCTCTTAATTAGCGATTTAAGAATGCCCACTCATAAGAATGGGCATCGTTTATAGGCTACTTTTTGGGCTTTGCTGCTGCGTCTGGCGCTGCTGCTGGCTCATAAAGAACATGGATTGTTTCATCGAAATCGGTTTTATTGATTACGATGAACTCACCTTGTTCTTCTGGGTTTTGGCTTACTATGTGAACTGTTTCTAATTCCATATTAATCCCCTATTAGCCCAATAAGAGTACTGCATGTTGTGGTTTCCATAACTTGCCACCGTACACGCATGAAATATCAAACATAGCTTTTTTATAGCCTTTGTATGCGGATACATCGAATGAAATGCCTGTCCAAGGGTCTTGCACTGTCATGTGGTCGACTGCTTCATCACCACCTTGAGGTAAAGCCATGGGTCTAATCGCTAACTCGAAAGCACCTTTATGTAAAACAACATTAGGTGTTGCGGTGTTACCTAACGTCACAGCCGTTGCTGCTGCTGGGATTGCAACGCGAAGGCCTGGGTCGGCAATTACTAAAGTACCAGCGGCGGATACACCTGTTGCCACTACATATTTGTTCGCGTCACCCGCAAATGTAACGGTATCACCCGCCAAAATAGTCCCTGTTCCAGTGATGATTGGAATAGAGGTTGAACCTACTGCAAAACCAGTTGCACTTGTTGTATAAGATGCGCCTGTGCCTTTTGTCACTGCGATAGGTGCTGCTGATTCTTTCAACATAATGCGTTGTAGGTTTAACAGTTCACCTTGTCTCAACAAAGTGTCGTTTCCTGCTGAATAGACTTGTTGCAACTGCGCTAAGTTTCGAAGTTTAGTGCCTGCCATTGTGTTCATAATCAAGGTTAACTGGCCATCATCTGGACAGCCGTTATCGATTAGGATTTGGCGTAACTCTGCCACCTCGTTGAAGTTTGAAGCAAAAGGGGTTGTGCCTGCTGTACCGAATGCGCGTGATGAGCCTTTGTATGCTAAGCCCCATGTATAGGCTTCAACTTGGTTGATAATGGCTCTGATTGCTTGTGCAATTTGGTCGCCATAGATAGTTGAATAACCTGAACCGTTGTTAACGTGTTTAATGTCCTCACCTGTCCAAGGAATCTTAACTGACGCTGTTTGGTCGATAGTTAGGGTTTTATTATCAACCGTTTGATCTGTTCCCTCTGGGATTGTCATAGACGGTGTAATGGTTCCCACTGTTGGGGTTCTTGTGAAGAATGAGCGAACGGTATCACCCAAGGCTACTGCTTCAGATCCGCCGTTAATGGTAACTGATGGGATAAAGCCGACTTGTTCACGACCTACTGTGTCGGCTGCCTTGTAAATATCTGCTGCTAATGAGGTTAATACGTTAGCCATTTTTTTAGTCCTATGATTAGATTAATCTGTGACCGCCCCACCTGCTTTAAAAAACTCCGCTCTTTCTGAGTGTGTTTTATTATTGAAGGTTTCGCGGTTAATTGTTTTTTGTCCCGTGTCGCTGCCTCTGCCGCCTTGCGATCCGCCTCCCCCGTTTGCGGGTGCTGTCACAAAATGCTTGCCTTCGTCTGATGCCGCCCAGTCTTTTACGTAGTCTGAAACTGATTTATCACCGATTTTGGCGATTCTTGTTTCACCCTCTGCAACAATCTGCGCCTGACTTGCAAACATGGCTTTAGCTGCTGGCAAAAATTGCGCTGCCACACCATTTTTTACTAGCTCATCGGTTAGGCCGTTATCAATTAAAAGTTTCTGGGTGAAGCCCGTTTCTGCTTTTAATTGAGTCTGCAATGCCTCTAGTGTTTTTACACTTTCTTTTGCCGACTTCTGGCTTACTGTTAAATCAGACTGTAGCTTGTCAATCTGCGCTTCAAGATCAACCACCGTTTGAGGATCAATTTCTTGACCTTTCATGAGCTTTTTATTTTTATCTAAAAGCTCTTGGTTTTTTGACTTAAGCCCGCTGGTTGCCGCTTCCACAGCTGCATCAATAGCCGCTTGAATTTCTGGTGTTATTTCCATTATTTTCCCCTAAGGATTTGAAAGGCCTAGCCCATTTAATCGCCTAACGATTTAACTTAAATATACCATAAAACACTGCATGTAGTATTAGATATAATTAAAATATCTATATATAGTGTTTTTATGAAATTTTAGGCATAAAAAAACCAGCGGTTAAGCTGGTTTTGGTGTTTGGTAAAGCGGAGTGTTTAGGCTGCTTGTTTTTTGTCGCCTAAAATACTTTCAGGGACAAAACCATCAAGCCCAATATCTGACGGGGATATACCGGCAACAGCGCATTGAGACAATAAGGTTGAAATAGCCTCATAATATGCCATTCTTCTTCCCGAATCGAACTCAGAGGATGAATTTATTTGCTCTGCTGACTCTTTTAATGAATTAGCCACTTCTTCTAGGATAACCAAAGCGTCTCTATTTTTTAACATGATGTCTTTCTCCTAATATGCCTTCTAAAATATCAATTTGTTGTTTAAAATTTCTTATTTCTTTAGGCCAATAAATTGTCACAAGATAATTTAACTCGTGATCTGAAATAGGCTTATTAATATGATTTTTAGGATTATCTATTTTTTCATTATGAATATCAACCTGAGTTGATAGTGATTTAATTGATTTCTCAATCTTACCTTTCTTTTGTTTGTCCCATTGATTAAAAAATCCTTTATTTCTTCCGCCGCTTTTTGCTATTTCATAAGCATCATTTTTCATTTGGCTAAGTATAGGCTTTTCATACTTAGCTTTCAATTCATTTAGCGTCAACGGCTTACCCCCGCTAATCATCTGATCCATTGTAATCTTTCCATCCCTGAATAACTCCGCTCTCCCCTTGCCAAGCGCACGATCAGCAAACGTGGGATCTGTTTCGGTCTTGCGCTTTAACCAGTCCTCAAAAGTTTTATCAGTAACCTGACCCTCCATAGATGCGCGTGTCCCGTCGGGCAATTCGTCCATGTTAATACCCAGCTCCGCCCATGTGCGTAATACCGGAATACAGCTACAACGGCAGCGCCAGTGGTTCGGGGGCGCTCTGTAAGCCATACTATGATTGGTTGGCTTGCTGTCAGTCGCCCAGCGCTTACCGTCTAATGCGCCACACGTTGGGCAGGTCCTTCTATCTAATGCGCTGCTCCATTCTTTGCCTGATATAACATCGGTATTATCTTCAAATAGCTTTTCTCTTGTCGCATTTGCTACCGATTGCACAGAAGTATGCACCAAGGCTTCAGCGTTTCGCCTGGACAAGTCCATCACATCACGCACCCGCTTAACAATTTGCGGCGTGGTTTCTGCTGCGACTAAACCTTGACGCACTGCTGATTGAAACTTAAACGCAACATCACCGGCTTGACGATCCCACCAGTCGGCCTGAACTGCGCCTTGAATAATAGTGTTACCTGCAAGCGTTTCTAAATAAGTAGCGGTGGGGATAACCGAAATGGCCACTTGCCCGCCCACTGCCGCGCTTAATGATGTTGCTGTAGCACTTGCCGACACTTGCGCTACACTCGTTGTTGTATCTCTTGCTATGCCTGCCGCATCGTCATAGTATTGTCTGATAACCGCATCCGCTTCACTCAACTGTTTAGCAATACGCGCCTTGCTCCAGTCTGTTACGCCATCAGCTACTTTTGCAATCAGCTCTTTTTCAAGATTCTTGAGTAATTCAATGATTGTTGCACGTGCCTCAGCTCCAGTACGTTCAATATCAAGATGAAGCTCGATCGTGCTATCAAATAAAACTTTACTTAGAGGCATTGCTTGTAATCGGAGCTGTTAAAACAGGAGTTGCTTCGCTTATTTGAGCTTGCTCATCTTCAAAGGTCACTTCTTGAGCAATAATCTCGCCTAGCTTTAGATTATTGAATAATGTTTGTGGTGAAATCCCGCCTGCTTGCCATGCTTGCACTAAGGCTTGCAGCTCTTGCGGTGTCATTTTTGTGGGCAAATAATCTGTATTGAGTTTAATGGTCACGGGTTGTAATCCTGCCCACTGGTGCATAAAACTGCATGCTCTGCTTAATACTTTCGACACTTCGTTTGATAGCTGTGCTAATACTGAAAATTCGCCTGTGCTTCTTAGGCTTGCCCCTGTTGCTGTTTCTGCCACAACGCTATCACTTAGCATTTTTGCGCCCAAAGCTGCCATTTGCTTTTCTTTTAGCTCTAACCTTTTTTCTAGTGCGCCTAAACCTTGACCGCTGAACTCTAAATATTCGGCTTTTGCTTGTGGGTCTGAAAACACCCATGCGTTAACGCCACCCACGGATAATGTTGTGCCTTCTGCTAGTTGCACCCCTGCCAACCACGGTTGTGGGATGCCTGTGTAATGACAGCCGTTTTCTAGGTCTGCCGTGGTCATGTAATGACTGATATTTAAATCAACTAAGTCAATTAACAATGGCAACTCATCGCAATCTCCAAAGAAATAGAACGGTATTTCTTTTAATGGCACACCATTCATTAGTGGATAAATGTCGTCTCCAACTTGCATAAATTCATCCAGTTTTTTCTCTGATTGAATAAACTTTCTTTGTCTGTATCTGCCTTGCTCGTCTAAATCCAGAACCCTGTAGAAACATTGCTCACCCCCTTCAAACTCTGTGGTTGCCACATATTCATCTTCTTCTAATACCAGTTGAGTGATTCTTTTTCCGTCTAGTTTCCAATTGATAATCGAGTCGCAATCAAACATCGCCAAATAAGGTCTTGCCCCGACTGCTTGAGCTTGGGCTTTTGTAATGATGTCGCCTGATAATGGCGTATGCTCGACTAAAATACCGCCGAAACTACATACCAACATTTCCTCCAGCACATCACTTGTAAACTCTTGCAGGCTCTCATCTTGGTTGCTTACATCTTCGATGAATGGTGAATGGTTATCGGTTAACGGTGGAACTCTCAAAATCATTCCGCTGAATGCATCTACTGTTCTAGACATTGCTCCGTAAAACACTGCCCTGCGTTTGTATGCACTATAATCCGCATCCGATTGACCCGATAGCCTTGGCAAGTAGGTTTCGCCCTTCTTATGTATTGCTGTCTGACCTTCTCTTGCGTCTTCGCACTTATCCCAAATTGGCAACATTTCTTCGCTGTCTGGGTGTCTGGTGTTAAGGTTTTTTACAATGTCGCCGTTCATATTATAGTCCTAGTATTTGCATAGTCTGGAGTGGCTGAATTATCGGGAACTCGTATTCGCATAAATAACGAACGGCTGTACCGATATGCTGATAATCTGAATCTTCTTCCATGAATGTAGAGCCTTTCTTTAGCTGTCCGGTTGCTAATGACTTATGTGTGTAAGGTGCATTGATGTTATTAACATAAAGCGATACTTCACCGGCTGCGTTCTTAATCTTTGCCCTGACTGCGTTCTGACCGTCTTTAATCGAGCGAGTTGAGGGTTTAACTTTGCGCGTGTATTGCCAACCGTTCTCTCTGAGTATCCGCTCTATTTCTGTATAGTCAGATGAGTGACCATGCTTTTCGCCTGCTTTACCGGCTGGATCACCATAAATCAACACATGCTTGTTAAGGTGGTTTTTATACCTGTCCACAAATTCCATTGCTGACTGCATAGCCACTGCACTGGTTAGGATGATTTCTTCAAGTAAATACATGTCATTGCCACGTCTAACACCCACCCCACTAGAGAGTGGTGTGAAGTTGAAATCGTGATACCAGCATAATTGTTCATGCGGTTTGATGGTTTCATTCGTGTAATTATCTCTACCATAGTCCTCATAAATACGCCCACTGGCTGTTTCAAATGAGGCTTCATATTCTTGCTTGAATTGCTTGGCTGACATTTGCCGTTTAGCTGATTCAATCGTTTTAGCGGGTAGTATGTCGGAGCTTTTCCAATGAAATAACGCCCACTCTGGATCATTACCACTCTCTGCATATTGCGCCATATCATAGTAATGATTAAGCCCATCCGGTACGCCAATCAACCAACACCATGCTCTATAATCTGGACGTGTTGGATTGAATGTATCTAAGGCAGGTCGTATGTTAGCTTCCCAAGCATCCGGCTTTATATCGGCTATTTCATCAATAACACCCCCTGACCAGAAGATACCTTCAAAACGTGCAGGCTTATCAAAGCCGATTAAGTGGATCTCAGTGTCATTATTAAGATAAATAATTAAATCGGTTTCTGACGGCTTCTTGATACAAGTGCTTGCTGCACACATGAGTTTTAAGTCTGCCCAATACATCTTCTTGACTTGACCAAACGTCGGGGCGCCAACAAAGTAACGTTCGCCCTCGTTCATCATTGCCATCTTGACTAAGAAGCGTTTGGCTCTTTCCGTCTTACCTGATCGTCTACCGGCTGGAACGACTGGAAATCTAACGCCATTGGCAACGGCTTTGACTAACTTAAGTTGTACAGGATGGTCGATTAACTTATACCAGCGGTTTAGCTCACGCTGATAAGCTAGACTGACTAATCCGGCAGACACGCTGCAATATCCTTTAGCAATTGAGTGTGATTGATTTGTTGTGCGTTGGTGTTGTTAATCACATTACCAGTCTCCTTACCTAAAACGGTTTCTTTACCTTTCAAAATAGTATCCGCTCTTGCCTTAAATTCAGACTGATCAACACACTGAAGACTCATAGATTCCTGCACGTTTTTAATGGCTGCATTGGTAAAAAATTGAATATGTTTGGTGCGTTCTTCTATCTCTTTTTCAACAACATTCAACACTGTTGAAGAAAGTGTTGAAATTTCGGCTTTAACCCTTGAGCCGTCTAATATCAACTGTTGATAAATTCCCTTTTCCCAGCCGTCTTTTTTGGCCCGTTTTGAGACAGTTGCCCGATCAATTCCTGTCTCTGCATTTATCTCAGATAAAGACTTGCCCGCTTCAAATAAAGCCTTCGCTTTTTCCCAATCGGCAGGAGTGGTTTTTGCCATGCATTACTTGTTAATCGTTAACTTAGTCTCAACTACTGATAAGCGCGTATCTAGTCTTGATAACTCATGACGAAGGTCTCTGTCTATAGCTGATAAGGTTTCGTTAATTTCTCCAAGTCGCGTATGAATTTGATTGGCGGACCAACCGATGATCATAATAAGAATTGAAATTAACCCGCCAGTAATGCTCAAGAGTATGCCAGTTTGATCCACGACTAAACTCCCTTAGTCTTTGCTGTTAAGAGAATCAGGAGTAACGACACCCACAGCGCCGCTAAGAGCCATCCCCAAAGCAATAATAGTTTCCGTCTGTTCACCATTAAACGAAACCAAGCCTAACGATGTAGCTATCAAAATTAATGCCCGCCATGTGGATGGCTCCAAAAGTCTTGCTATTAAATATTCTTTCATTGTGCATAAGCTCCTGTTGCCATTTGCATTGATAATTCTTTAGCTCTGTTACCCACGTCAGAACGCCACTTGCTGTTTAACATTTCTTCTGCTGCTTTTTCGTACTGACCCGATTTAACAGCCGCTAACATTTTTTTAAACTTTAACAACCCGGCCAATCCTAAGTTATAAGTCATGTTGATGAGTACATCTTGACGCGTTGGGCCTAATTGATTGATAAAAGGAATTGCTACTTCAAGTTGATCAATAATGCGTGAAACCATTAATTTCAGTAATCGTTCAGCTTCGATCTTATCCATGCCTGATTTATGCGCATGATTTATTTCAAGACTGCTGAGATGCAAGGGGTTTGCTTCTAGGTTATAGCCATAACCGATTGTTACCTTTCCTGCTGGGCAACGATACACATTCTGCCTATAACCCTCGTGTCGCTTTATTTGCTCTATTAATTTATCCATAACCACTACATGTAGTATTAATTTTAATTAATAATACCACATATAGTAGTAACGAAATAAAGACAGGTTGATCATATCTTTAGTTTTGGCACAATTTCTAATCGAAAATCTTCATTACGCATATCTTTCCAGCGCTCAAGACTATCAATCGCTTCTTGAATGTCTTGTTGCTCATTTTTTGAACCTCTTATTCCTGCGCATAATAGTTTTTTAATCGCATGAGCTATTGCATTGTTATCCACTTCAAATAACTCAAGGACCCTGTATACATCGATGTAATCAAGATATGACACATCCTTAAAATAATGATTATGATCTCTGCTCATTGGTTATCCCTCTCCCATAAAGTTCTGCATTCAATACAACACCAACGTGGTGTTCTCATCTGGCCATTGTGTTCTATCTGATCGACTGTATTTCCGCACTCTAAGCAGCTACCATCACCGTCAATATTTTTCACTACCTCATCGCGCCTTTTCTTGATCGCAATGTCACGTTGCATCTGCTCGATATCAGATGCTTGATCACAAAAATCAGCCATTCTTTTTCTCGGTTAAAGCAAACCAAAGTATTGCTGGTGAAGCGATAATTAAAACGATTGTGAGTAAAATACGAATGATTAGGGTTTCAATACAGTTTTTCATTTCCAATGCCTGATTTCGTTAATAATGATCAAAAACAAAACGACTACAGCGGCGTAAGGTATGTAAATTAAATTAGACATCATTAGGTCCCTCCGTAATAACCACCTTCACATGACCGCCTTTCACAAAGTCTTCGCCTTTTTCATGGCTGACAAATGGATGCGTCACAAATAGACTGTCATCAATGCCCAGTGCATCCGCAATGCCATCACGACCAGCCTTAAAACTAGCAATCATGTTGTCATCGTCACGTTTACGTTTATCGGGCGGGAAGAAGGTAATCCAAAGATGCAATTTACCTTCTGTTTTAGGTGCTGTTAATTTCTCGCTTAAACAAATCACTTTGCAAGTATTGCGATAGCGTTTAGCGAAAGCGCTTTTCATTTTCCAATGCACTCTGGCATTAGGGCTTAACTGTTTGGGTGGCCAAGGTAGATTAATCATAAAGTCCTAATACGTAAAATCGATCATGTTTTTGGTTCTTGTCAAGCGTGGTAAACTATGACGCAAATAAATATAAACAGGGCTATCATGGGCACTATTACGTTCGACACGCATAAATTCATCAGAAAACTGAGAACAGCAGGCTTTGAAGAAGCACAAGCTGAAGCAGTAGCAGACGCCTTTACTGACGCACAAGGTGAATCAGATTTAGCAACTAAGCGCGATATTAGCGAATTGCGTCGTGACATTGATGTACGCTTTGAGCGCATTGACGGCGAATTAAAATTAAATCGATGGATGTTAGGCATCTTAATTGCTGGCGTGATGTCTCTGGTATTAAAGTCATTTTTCCCTTCATAATTACATACCAGGCTCATTGTGCTACTCATAACCCATAGCCTCGCACTGGCGTTTAGACAAAGGTATTTTTACACCACGATCTGCCGCAACTGATTCTAAAAACGCCATCCATTCTGACCACTCAGCACGCTTAAATTCGCGCGTTCTTTTGCCCAGCATAACCAGGCCGCCGTTTAAACCAATCGCTAACTTGACGGTTTCTTGTTTGTAAGCAGCCGTTAAAATATCTTTCCATTCTTCTGCGTCCAGCTTTGCCATATGACCATTAACCGGCCAGTGCAGCTGCTCAGCAAAAGCGTTCAAAATGGGCCATTGCGCCGCATTGTTTGCCAGCGTTCTTGTTTCTGGCTGAATCACTACGACATGAGTTTTATCAAGTGACAACCCTTCAATGGCACGCTTAGCGTAAAACTGAGTGCGTTCATCGTTAATTTTGAACGTAACTTTCATGATGCTAATCTTCTTTTTTGCATTTCTCTTGAGCAATTATTTTTAACGCTTTTATGCTCGCGACTGGCTCTATGATGTCCGCAAGCTGGGCATTTTGCAGAATAAGAATCCAGAACCAAACTTGAGTTACTTCTGGATTTTTCATTTTGCAGAAGCATTGCAGGATCTTCTCTGTATTGAGCTTTAGACATTTACGACCTCCTTCAAATACCAAGGTAATGCCGAAAACTCATCATCCGATAAACTAATTTTGAATCGTTCTGTTTTCTCAACTACCAGCATTTTTTTTATGTTTTCCATGTGATCTTTTCTGACGTTAACTTTTGCCACATAACCCTCGATCAACGCCGTAACCGTAGTGGTTGGCGCTTCAATCCTGTACTTTGCCTCTGTGCCTGCCGGTAAACGTCCTAACTGCACAGCCTTCAAAGCTACCGATTCGGCTTGAGACTTATCCTCACCAACCGACATAAACCATCGAGGTTTAGCGGTAGAGTTCTGCACAATGCGGTTATAAGCCTCACGAAACGCCATACGTGCTGGGTTTTCATCGCGATAGTTATAAACCTGCTGAGCAATATCCATTGCTTGCAAAATCTCATCCGTTGCGCAGACAGAATTACTAGGGTCCATTGCTTGTTTGGCAATTACCCAAGCCTCATCAGCGCCAACGTGCTCATGTGCGTTGGCATTTGGGATATGATCGATAATCTCAGCAATCGTTGGAAAAAATTTGCTAGATCGTAAATGCCGCCTAAATGCCCTCTCAACATCGCCAATGTCATAATCACTTAAAAAATCCCAAAAAATTGCGATAGAACTTTTCTCAATTTGCTTGCTGTACGTGCTTGCACAGCCGCTCATCAGCTCTAAAAATCTTTTTTTATCATCATCTGTCACGATAACTTTCCTCAAGCCACTCAAGGCTTACAGCTATGTTGTGGTCAGTTTTTGATGTATACTTTCCACGTTGTTGTTGAAACAAACCTGAGTTATTCACTTGTCCGGTGGTGCTCAGGTTTTTTTTTGTAATCTCATCTTCCCATCGCTTGCCGTTCAGGTAAGTTGACGCATGGGGTATAAATTGCCCATTGTCTTTTTGCCAGTCAAAATCCTGAGTCTTGGCCAAGAGTACAGCCGCGATAATCGTCTGCTGTAGTTGCTCGTCAGGTTTAATTTTTAACCAGGATTTAAGCGCATCACCTTTGCTTTTCTTTTTCGGATAAGCCAACCAA
>CAILCX010000090.1 GCA_903832775.1 uncultured Methylobacter sp.
GTCCGGAAACGCTAAAACACATGGTTTTGGATGGCGATCAATACTTGATTCCGCGCCGGGACGGAAAAATATTGGCGGGCAGCACGGTAGAACTGGCTGAGTTTAACAAGACCACAACGAGAGCGGCCAAAGACCGTTTACATGAGTTTGCGGTTAATTTATTGCCGTCGCTAAAGAATTTTCCGGTGATTAAACACTGGGCAGGCTTAAGGCCGGGCACCGAGCAGGGCATTCCGTATATCGACAAACATCCCGAGCTCAGTAACTTATTTATTAACGCCGGTCATTTTAGAAACGGACTGGCAATGGGGCCAGCCTCGGCGCAATTGATGGTCGATCTGGTTTTACAGCGACCCACTGCAGTGACGCCGGAACCCTATCAATTAACTAGCGAACATTAAACTCAGGTTATCGCCATGAATCTTTATCCCTTATTACGCCCATTTTTATTTTCGCTGGACCCTGAAACTGCTCATGAAGTAACGCTTAAGCTGTTAAACGCCACTTATGTTTCTGGTCTGGACAAATTAATTTATCCAAAAATCGAACACAAACCAGTCACTGTCATGGGTCTGGAGTTTAAAAATCCGGTCGGTCTGGCGGCCGGTATGGATAAAAATGGTGACTATATTAATGCGCTGGACGCTTTGGGTTTTGGCTTTGTTGAAATTGGCACGGTAACGCCGCGTCCGCAACCCGGCAATCCAAAACCGCGTTTATTCAGATTGCCTGAACATCAGGCGATTATTAACCGCATGGGTTTTAATAATCTGGGCATCGACCATTTGTTGACGCAGGTAAAAAACAGCGGTTTTGCCGGCGTTTTAGGCATTAATATCGGCAAGAATTTTGACACGCCCATCGAGCAGGCAGCGGACGATTATTTGATCGGTTTGCGCAAGGCTTACAGCGCGGCCAGTTATATTACGCTGAATATTTCATCACCCAATACCAAGAACTTGCGCCAGTTACAGCAAGGCGATGAGATTAAAAGCCTGATTTCGGTATTAAAAGAAGAGCAACTGAAGTTGCAACAAGAACATGGCAAATACGTGCCTTTGGTTTTAAAAATCGCCCCCGATCTGAGCGTTGAAGAAATAGCGCATATTGCCAGACTGTTGCTGGACTTTGAAATTGACGGCGTAATTGCCACCAACACTACCATTGCCAGAGACCTGATTGCCGGCCATCAACATGCTGAACAAGCGGGCGGTTTAAGCGGTGCGCCGGTTAAGGAGAAATCGACTTTTGTGGTGCGGGAACTGGCGCGGGAATTAAACGGCAAACTGCCGATTATTGCCGCAGGCGGTATTTTAACGGCCAGTGATGCGCAGGAAAAACTGGCGGCGGGAGCGAGTCTGGTGCAACTTTACAGTGGCCTTATTTATCGTGGGCCACAGTTGATTGAGGATGTTGTTAAATCTTTATAACTAGGCCGATGGTTCAGTATCGTCCCCATGCTCCAGCGTCGTCGGACCACACAACGCTGGAGCGTTGTTAACATGGTTCCTACGGAGACCGTAGGAACCATGATGAAATCTACTCCACTTATTCCCCGGCGATCGACATCCGTTCTACCAGTATAGAACCGGTACGTACATTGCCGCGATAATCAATATCATTGCCCACGGCAACGATATTTTTTAGCATATCTTTTAGATTACCGGCGATGGTGATTTCTTCAACCGGATATTGAATCTCGCCGTTTTCTACCCAAAAACCGGCAGCTCCACGCGAATAATCACCGGTTACCATATTTACGCCCTGACCCATTAATTCGGTAATCAGCAAACCGGTATTCAGTTCTTTCAGCATACCCTGATAATCCAGGGTGCCGGTGTCTATGGTTAAATTATGCACGCCACCGGCATTGCCAGTACTTTGCAAACCCAATTTTTTGGCGGAATAAGTGCTTAAAACATAACTGCGCAAAATGCCGTCAGTGACGATATCTCTGGTTTTAGTCGCAACGCCTTCACCATCATAAGCGCTACTACCCAAAGCGCCGATTAAATAAGGCTGTTCGTGAATGCGGATAAATTCGGGAAAAATCTGGGTATCAAGTGTATCCAACAAAAAAGACGATTTACGGTACAGATTGCCGCCGCTGATTGCCCCGATAAACGAACTTAGCAAACCGGAAGCAATTTCTGCGCTATATAGCACCGGACACTGGCGGGTACTTAAGCTTCTTCCTTGTAAGCGTCTAAGCGTTCGCTCGGCGGCTTTTTTTCCGACCTCAACCGCAGGGTCCAGATTCAGCGCATTTCTTGCCACGGTATACCAGTAATCGCGCTGCATACTGTCGCCGCGTTGACCCAGTACTGAACAGCTTAAGGAGTGACGCGTAGAAGTATAACCTTGAAGAAAACCCAGCGAGTTGCCCATAACTCGTAGGCCCTGATGTGTATCAACCGACGCGCCTTCAGAATTGCTGATTTCTTCATGATAAAAGCGGGCGGCATCTTCGCATTCGATAGCCAGTTCAATGGCTTTATCAACACTGACATCCCAGGGGTGATAAAGATCAAGATCAGGAAATTCGGTCGCCAGTAAAGCTTGTTCAGGCAGCCCGGAAAATTCGTCTTCACTGGTATAGCGGGCAATACTGCATGCTGCACTGACTGTTTCCTTGATGGAAGCGGCCGACAAATCCGTGGTGCTGGCTGAACCCTTGCGCTGCCCGAAATAAACGGTTACACCCAAACCCTGACTGCAATGATGTTCTATGGTTTCGACATCGCCCAGACGCACGGCTACGGACAAGCCGTTTTCCTGGCTCAAGCCGGCTTCCGCAGCGCTGGCACCCTGTTTTGCGGCTTCGTCCAGAATGGATTGAACGGTGTTTTTTAACTGATTGATTTGATCCTGATTTTGCACTGTATTCTCTGTTGGTGTAGAAGTTGGTGTGCGATGCACATCCTACATGGCTTCGATTGTTGGGTTACTATAATCCACTTACATTATTTTAAACGCTGGTCCCGCCAACCGTTAAACCGTCTATTTTTAAGGTTGGTTGTCCGACACCGACCGGCACGCTTTGGCCTTCCTTGCCACAGGAACCGACTCCGCTGTCCAGTTGCAGATCGTTACCGACCATAGATACTTTGGTTAAAACATCCGGTCCATTGCCTATCAGTGTCGCGCCTTTAACGGCACGGGTGATTTGGCCATTTTCGATCAGATAGGCTTCACTGGCGGAAAATACAAATTTGCCCGAAGTAATATCAACCTGTCCTCCACCAAAATTTCTGGCATACAGACCTTTTTTCACCGATTTAATTATCTCACCTGGATCATGATTACCAGGCAACATATAAGTGTTGGTCATACGTGGCATCGGCAGATGTGCATAAGATTCACGGCGACCGTTACCGGTTGGACTGACGCCCATCAAACGGGCATTGAGCTTATCCTGCATATAACCTTTGAGTATACCGTTTTCAATCAGCACGGTTTTTTCAGTTGGCGTGCCTTCATCATCGATGCTTAAAGATCCGCGCCGATCCGGTAAAGTACCATCATCGACAACTGTACATAAATCGGAAGCGACACGTTCACCAACGCGACCGCTAAAAGCAGAGGTACCTTTGCGGTTAAAGTCACCTTCCAGACCATGGCCGATAGCTTCATGCAACAAAATGCCCGGCCAACCTGGGCCCAACACGACGGTCATATTGCCAGCCGGTGCGTCAACGGCTTCCAGATTTACCAGTGCCTGTCTTACTGCTTCGCGACCATATTCCAGCGCTGTATCCTGTTCGATAAAACGATTGTAATCGCTACGACCACCGCCGCCCATGCTGCCTTGTTCGCGCTGACCGTTTTGTTCAACGATGACTGTGACATTCATGCGTACCAAAGGTCGTACATCG
This sequence comes from uncultured Methylobacter sp., assembly GCA_903832775.1. Lineage (GTDB taxonomy): Bacteria > Pseudomonadota > Gammaproteobacteria > Methylococcales > Methylomonadaceae > Methylobacter_A. Next base: position 3,876 of record CAILCX010000090.1, read on the forward strand.
GCAACCAGGGAGCCGTCTTGCCTGGCCACAATGATATGTTCGTGGACACCCACCAGACTGATGATAACTTCTTCAATTCGACTGTCCAGCTTTCGGGTTTCACTGTCTACATGTCGCAGTAAATCGATTTTTTGCTGATCTTCCAGTGATTTGAGCGGATTTTGCGTGCCGTAATACAAAGGCCAGTTGGCGGCTTTTGTAGATACTTTGCAATGTAAAGGATTGGCATCCTGACCTTGCCGAACGATGGCTTTAACGTTATTGGCAGCTTCCAGCAAGACCGGAAGTTCAATGAGGTCGCTATATGCGAAGCCGGTTTTTTCGCCGTAGACTGCACGCACTCCGGCACCTTGTTCGATGCTGTGACTGCCTTCCTTGATGATGCCGGCTTCCATGACCCACGATTCAAAGTGACTGGACTGAAAGTAAATATCGGCTGCATCGACCTGCGAACTAAGCAAGCGATTCATGATTTGTTCAATATCACCATCTTCAATACCGGCCGGTATTAAGATAGCTTGTCTTGCAAGGTTTAGAATTTCCATTAACGCATCAATATGTAAAAAGGGTTAGGTGTTCAGACAAAAGACTAAAGAGGCTTTGCCTTGTATCTTTTAGCTAATCAATCTTCTTTTAAATCATCACGCAAGGTCTTGAACAATAGCTGAATCAGGTCTTCTGCGCCCTCATTTGATGAATGCTTGGTTCCGTCTATGTCATAGGTGTTTTGTTCACTTGCGTTGGCGACGGTACCTGATACTGTCGTTACTTCGCCTTCCTGTTTGACAATAAGTTGATAGATAGCGGGATCAGTTTCTAAAAAAGTTGTCAGTTTTCCAAAAAAACCGGTTTCATCCGGCTTTGCCTGAGTTACATAATAAATGCCTTTATTACGTTCATGATCCGTTATTTTCAGGTCGCTTTGCTTTAAGGCTCTATTTAAAGTATTCCAGACATCGCCAAAAGACTGTTTGATGGTGATTTGCGACGGATTATTGAGGCTAACAACGTCCTTGCCCAAGCCGGTGCTTTCTTTTTTCTTGGGTATCGAGCTATTGTCGACTGTGTTCTGCTCTTTGTTTGTGTTGGTGCTTGCCACTTTGGGCGGGCGTTCCAAACTTTCCGTATCTCGATAACGACTGACTTCCGGTGTTCCGCAAGAAGCCAAAAGCCCGGTAAGCAATAAAATTTTAATGATTACATGCATATTATTCACAAAAAAAACGACGATGACTTAATGCGGGAAAAGCGCCACGCACTTTTTCCACGCGCTCCAGATCAATTTCAGCGGAAACAAAGCCGCCACCTGTTTTATAGCAATCCAGCACAACACCCCAAGGATCAATGATCATACTATGTCCAAAGGTTTTACGGCCATTAAGATGAAAGCCACCCTGATTTGGCGCGATCACATAACATAAATTTTCTACCGCCCTGGCGCGCAGCAATAGCTCCCAGTGAGCGGCTCCGGTTTCAGCGGTAAAGGCAGACGGAATAATCAATATTTCCATGCCCATATTACGAAAGAACTCAGGAAAACGAAGATCGTAACAAACTGCAATACCCACTCTGCCGAAGGGCGTATCGATCACCAGTGGCTCAGTGCCGGGTTCAATGGAGTCAGATTCGCGGTAAACATCATTACTGCCGGGCACACTGACGTCAAATAAGTGAACTTTATCATAGCGTGCAACTTTTTCGCCCAAGTCGTTATAAATCAAACAGGCCGCACGAA
>CAILCX010000091.1 GCA_903832775.1 uncultured Methylobacter sp.
AATTAAATGAGATCATAGAATTGTTTCTCGGAAAACTCTCTACCCTCCTAATTTTTGTGTTTTAAAGGTGATTTTATGAAAAATTTAACTAAATTAGCTGCAGCAGTATCGTTAGTACTGGCTGCTGGTAATGCTTCTGCTTCGTGGATTGATGGCAATACTGTTGGCGCTCCGTCTTCAGTAGCATTTCAAATCGGTTCTGGCACCAATACTTTTGTATTGGATTTGGCACAAGGCCATACAGGTCTTAACTACGCCTCGTTTCAAAATGGAACCGAAGGTGTGGCAAGCGGCTTGTCATGGAATCTCGGTGCTTTAGGTGGTGCATTTTTTAGCGCAATAGCCGCAAATACAGCCAATTTCAAATGGTCAGTAATATCCGGTTACCAATTTGATGCTGACGCAGGAACGAATCTTGATAAAACCAACACTAATTCATTTGGTGCAACTTTTAGCGATCCAAACAACGCCCAGTGGGGTGCCCAGTCTACTGCTCATGCGACAACTGATTTTGTTCAGCAAGGTTATTCCGGTATTAAAGATGAAGTTTCAACTACCGGAAAAATCGGTAGCTGGATTGCAGCTCTGAATGCTTCTTATAATGGTGGCGGTGCGCCAGTTGAGGCTTTGGCTGCAGAGGGTACTTCATCTTATTATGATGTACATCTTGCCAGTTTGGATACTTTAGGTGGTAACCAATCATTTACAGGTGCGGTATCTGCAGATTACTTTGGTATTTCCAATAACCAACTGGATGGACTAAACAACCAAATTACAAAACTGGGCACTTTCAGTCTGAGCGCAAATAATGTATTGAGCTATAGCGTCGCTGCTGTGCCTGTTCCTGCAGCGGTCTGGCTGTTCGGCTCTGCATTGCTAGGCATGCTGGGTTTTACCCGTCGCGATACAGCTAAAGGCTTGGCAGCTTAATCCTCCTTGCGCCTCTTAAAAATTTAAGAGGCGTGAATTTAATATATATCTCAGGAATTTATCATGAAAACATCATTTAAACTTAAAGCGCTGGCGGTTGCCATTGCAGCGCTGGCCGGTACGCAATCGGCGCATGCTATCACACCTTGGCAAACAGGTACACTGACTGCCGCCGACGCTTCAGTAACCCAAAACTTTGGAACTCCGGATATTAAAATCTACACTTCTGGCGGCGCCGCACAAGATAAGGCATATGCCTCTGCGGTTATCAACGTACTGGCTGAACCGGGTACAGTGGACAGTTTTGAAGACGATAATGCAGGCACTGTAGGCGGACGTTTTGCTGGCTATTACTTTGTCGGCAGAACAACAGCTGGACCTGGCGGTATTCCTGCTGCACTGCCAACAGGCCTGGCCGGTAAAAAGATTTATCTGGAAAAACGCTCTTTAGGTGCTGCTGGTTACGGCGTAGTGCCCTTGGCAGGCAATATTGCGCTGGATCATCTGGATATATTCCTGGCCAGCAGCAACGGCTTAAATGGTTCCGGCTCTGCTGCTGCCTGGACAGCAAACGGCACCAACAAATATAAAGCATCGATTGTCACCGGCACCGCAACCCAAGCTGCCTGGGGCAACTATTTGATCTCTACAGCTTCCGATGGCGGGTTTATTGGTGTTGATGCCGAAGCCTTGCTGTTACCGGGCACTCAAAATTACCCTGCACCAGTTAAGGAAGTAAGCACTAACGTCGCTACATCACCCTGGAATTTAAATTATAAAATAACTGATTTGGCCGCAACTCGTATACCTACCGGCGGTTTAGTTTATGGTATCGGTGTGACGCTGGATCTTTACAAAGCCTTACAGATTGCCCAGTGGAAAACCGGCCAGTTACCAGCCGATACCGGCACAAAAATTGGCGAATATACTGACGCAAAATATATCCCCAGTCTGAGTAGAAATTTCCTTGCTTCATTACTATCCGGTCAAGTCACCAACTGGGCCAATGTACAGTTTAGAGACATTGTCACTAATCCATCCACTCCAGCGGTTTATTCCTTGAGCCAAATTCCTACAATTGCTGGCTACCCTGCTTTAGCTGCACCAACCAAATACACGGTCGGTGTAGGCAGACGTAATACCGGTGCGGCGATAGGCGCGGTAGGTTATGCGAAACTATTGAATTATCCGTTTACGCCTAGCAGCTTCGCTCCAGCTAGTGATACCGCTGCCTTATCAAAAGCATCTGCCGAACCTTATGTCGCTTCGCCAGGTGGCGCTTCTGCTACTGATAACCTGCTAAAAGACTGGCAGGCTGGTACTAATGTCAGCACGCTTAACTATTCGGCAACCGGCAAGTTATGGGGCTTTGCTTTGCACAGTGGTGATCGTAATGCTGCTGCTGCGGGTGTTACACCGTCACAAAACTGGCGTTATATCAAGATAGACGGTTACACCGGTACTATTGATAACGTTGCATCGGGCAATTATCCGTACTGGGCTGAAGGTGAAGTATTGATTCAACCAACAATCGGTACTGACAAGACTAACTTGTTGACTGCGTTTGCCAATGCGTTGCATAGCACAGCAGTAGCTGCAGATATTAATCCAACATTGGTACAGCCTTACGGCCAGTCTGGTGTCTTCGCAACCAGCAAGACTGATAACATTAATACTACTGCCAATGTTCCGTTTAATGTTGCAGATCCAGTAGTCAATCTGACTCATTTCAATGGTACCAGCACTCATTTGGGAGTCGTGCCTAGACCTTTTAAGAATGCGGCTTCTATTGCCGTGGTGCTTGAACTCCAGTAAGACCTTAACAATAAACTTAGGTGTCATGGACGACGCCCTCTTGCTAACTTGATGAAATATCAGGCAGGAGTTTGGCCAGATCAAAAGAAGTTTAACCGTTGCAATAACGGCATCAGGATTGATTGACAATTCATAGCATTGAACTAAAAGGGATTTTATAAGGGATGGTCAAAATGGAGATGAGGAGTAGACCAGGAGATTTGGACAAAATCAAGAACTCTGGGTAAATGGGGCAGTCCGGCCAAGCCGGGATTCGGGTTGGGTTGTAAGTCAACCTGAACGGGTTTACTCAGAGCATTCTTTACAGTTGCGGGGTATGTCGTAAAAACGAATTGGTATTAGTTTTACGAGATGTTCCGATTTTTTAAGCATTGCATTTGCAAGAAGGCTTGAAATGAATACATCAGTATTATTTTTTAATAAAGCTCCGTTTACCAACGGGGCTTTTTTGCGTTTAGGCTTTGATCAGTTCTATAGCGTTTAGCTTCAGGGTTGCCTGGTTGAAGCCAGGCGCTATAGGTCTGAATAATTATTTTTTAATTTGGAAAATTTATTATGGTTACTCTTTATCATCCGTTGCCTGATCTTCCTGTCAGCAAACAAAAGCCGCTAGTCCTGGCGATACGTACCTTGATTGCCAGTGGCTTTGTGTTAGGTACGGGTGTTACTCCGGCAAACGCGGAGTTGCCGGTTCCCACTGCGGCTGTCACACTGACACCAACGCCGGTTGATATTGCCATACCAACAATACCAAGCTTACCAGTTCAACCGCAAGCAAGTGTGTCCGGCCAGGCAACGGTGGCTGTATCCGGTCACGCAATGACCATTAATCAGATCACCGACAAGGCAACCCTGGATTGGAAAAGCTTTAATATTGATAAAGGCTACAGTGTTGAGTTCATTCAGCCCTCGGCAAGCTCAGTGGCGCTTAACAATATACATCAGACCGATGCCAGCAGGATCTTGGGTTCCTTGACCGCCAATGGCCAGGTTTATCTGATTAACCAGAACGGCTTTCTATTTGGCAAAGATTCACAAGTTAATGTTAATTCACTGGTAGCTTCCACCTTAGGTATCAGTGACACAGATTTTAAAACCGGCATTACCAAGGTCTTCGATCTTAACAAGAACAATAGCGACTACCTAACTAAAGCAGCAGCCTTGAAAGGTAACGGGGAAATTTATCTTAAGAACGCCCAAGGACATTTTGTGCTGGATGAGGCAGGGCAGAAAGTCAAAATTCAGGTTTTTCTGGAAGCGGGTGCCAGCATCAAAACCAATGCCCCAGGAGGAAGAGTAATTATTGCTGCACCTACCATCACTAATCAGGGCACCATAGAAACGCCAGACGGACAAACGATTCTGGCGGGAGCAACGGATAAGGTTTATCTTCAAGAAGCCGGCGTCGACTCGGATATACGTGGTTTACTGGTAGAAGTTGGTACAGGCGGTGATGTCAATAATGTGGGCAAGGTCCTCGCCGAACGGGGCAACGCGAGCTTGCTTGGTTTTGCAGTCAATCAACAAGGTATAGCTTCGGCAACGACTTCAGTGCAATTAAATGGTTCAGTCCGCTTGCTGGCACATGAAGGCATACTTAATCCCAGTGCCAACGGCCTGAAATATAAATCCACACAGCGAGCAGATGGAAGCACTGCAACAGTTACACTACTCGGCGGTAGTTTGACCAGCGTTGATCTGGATAGTGATAAAACAGCAACAGCAATAGATGCACAAGGGCAAACACGCTCTAAAATTGATATCAGCGGTCATAAAATTGTGTTGCGTAATGGCTCGTTAGTTCAAGCGCATGCCGGTGATGTAACCTTGACAGCAGTTGATGATATACAAGGTAAACATGATGCGCGTATTTATCTTGAAGCAGGTAGTAAGGTTGACGTCTCTGGTGTTAAAAACGTTGAGGTTTCTGCGCAACGCAATGTGTTAAACGTGGAATTACGCAAAAACGAATTACGCGACTCACCACTACAAAGAGATGGCGTGTTATATGGAAAAACCGTTGCCGTCGATATACGTGATACCAAGCTTGGCTATACGAATGACGGGACTTTGGCCACGGCCACTATACCTATTGCTGACGTTAAAGGTGCCGTAGACCGGATTGCCCGCAATATTGATGAACGCAGCACGTCGGGCGGCAGTATCACCCTTAATTCCAGTGGTGACGTGATCGCCAAGGCCGGCAGTAACCTTGATATCTCTGGCGGCTCGGTGGCTTATAAGGCTGGAATTATTTCGACCAGTAAACTTGTGTCCGGGGGACAGGTTTATGATATTGCAACCGCTGACCCAAACCGTAGCTACGACAGCATCATCACGCAATCTCATTATGACCCGGGTTATGTAACAGGTAAGGCCGGCGGTTCGCTAGCCATTACCAGTTACGAAGCAGTACTGGATGGCAATCTACAGGCGCAAACCCTGGCCGGGGCATTGCAACGCTTGCCTGAGACACGGGCAGTCGGCAGTACGTTAAATCTTGAGTTAAGTAGTCTGGGCAGTTTCAGTGGCCAGGGTGTTGTTTTTGATGACAATGCCATTGCCAAGTCTCTGGGTGTTAATGATCAATTGGCCAGACAAAATGGCGGTACGCCTGGACAACCTGCAGCACTCTTGACTATCAATACCGGCTTGCTGAGAAATTCAGGGATTAACAATGTTAATGTCAAGACCAGTGGCTCGGTTACAGTTACCAAAGATACGAAGCTTAAGCTTCCGGCACTGGGCCACTTGGGCTTGACGGCAAAAAACTTTGATATACAAGGTGCTATCATCTCGCCTTCAGGTACTGTCGATTTACAGTCAATTGTTGTTAATAATATTTCCCAGCCCAGCGCCATAACACTTGGATCATCTGCATTGATAGATGTTAGCGGACTATGGATTAATGATCCGCAGGATATACGACTAGGTCATGGCTTAAGTGCGATAAATATCAAGGGTGGTTCTGTCAATCTGGCTGCTGAACAACTGGATCTGACTTTGGAAAAAGGAAGTCGGATAAATGCAAGTGGCGGTGCCTGGCAACAAAGCAATGCCAAGATAACGGCAGGAAATGGTGGTTCAATAAAATTATCTGCCACCAGTCACGATGCACAACAAAAGCCGGGGAGCCTGGTTATAAATGGAGATTTGTCGGCCTGGGGTTTACAGCAAGGTGGCAATCTTTCTTTAACGACCAATGAGGTTATTATTGGGCCGAATAGTGCAGTTCCAGTCCATAGCGGCTCAACGTTAAAACCGTTAATATTGGCACCCGATTTTTTTAAGCAGGGAGGTTTTTCAAACTACGATATTACTTCCAATTTTTATGGTTTAAAAGTTGCCGATAACGTTCAGTTAAGTCTGCAACAGCATAATTTGCAATTGACTTCCGCATCCACATTAGCTGCTTCGGGCAACAGCCTACTTGATATCAGTAAACAGGAGACCTTGCCTGATTATTTGCGTAATCCACTAAATCTGAAGCTGTCATTTATTGAGTTAAACGCCCAAAATACTCAGGAAGCTCTGACTATAGGTAAAGGAGCGCTCATTCAAACAGATAGTCTTGGCAGTGTTGAATTAACGTCCGATACCTCTATTTTCGTCGACGGCACAATTAATACGCCCGCCGGAAAAATTGCACTTACTATCAACCCTACAACTTTTGCGGCTGGTTATCTGGCTTCGCAGGGAATTTGGCTGGGAGCGGATAGCAAATTATTGGCGCAGGGGGCATTTGACCGTCAAATTAGTATCAACGGCTTGAAAACTGGCGATGTTTTATCCGGCGGCACCGTTCAATTAGCCGCCAAACGGGGTTATATCGTTACTCGTGCGGGTTCTTTGATTGATGTTTCAGGCACTACAGAAAAATTGGATTTCCTTGAGACCGGCACTTCCGGCGGCGGAGTGCCGCTTGTTAAAAGAGATATTGCCTCTGATGCAGGTAGTATAAACTTCACAACCGGCGAAGGTATTTTGGCCGATGGTAATTTTAAGGCTACAGCCCTAGGAACTGGAGCTCTTGGAGGCAGCTTTACAGTAGCAATCGATCGGAATTTACGGGTAAAACCAGATTATTTATTAACACATACCAACAAATTTCCTGACGATATCCTTGCTACACAGCCTCATAGAATTGAATTAACAACTAATGACAGTAATGTTCTTGCAGATAGCTTTCTTCAAGGTGGGGCTATCAATGACTATAGTGGACGTGCTTTGCTTAAAAGCTCCCGGATTAATGAAGCAGGTTTTGATTCACTGTTATTTAATACTGACGTAGTTACCGTTAATGGACAATACACCAGCGGCGTATTGTTCAATGGCGATGTAGAGTTGAATGCGGGACGGCAAATTGTTTTCGATACGCCGAGTTTGCAAGCCACGAATGGCCATATCACTTTAAATACGGCTTATGCCGAGCTGGGATCGACACAAAGCCAGGGAAATATCACTATCGCACCGCCTGCGACCACAGGTTCCGGGCAATTAGATGTTAATGCCCAGGCTATTGAGCTGGTTGGTGGTTTAGGTTTTAATGGCTTTAACAAGGTCAATCTTGGTTTTGCCAGTACCGACCCCAAATATCCAGGTACAGGTGATCTCCGTTTTCGCGGGATTTTAAACACTACGAACAAAACCTATCGCGGGCAAGTAAATTTAAACGGTAGTTTAACACTTCAGGCTGCACAAATTTATCCGGGTACTTTGACCGACTATACTATCAATGTGACGGGTACCGGCAATGATTCGGTGACGATTCTTAATAGTGGTGCTCAGGCATTACCTGTTTATTCCGCTGGTGGCAAACTGACAATTAATGCACCTAATATTTATCAGAAAGGTACACTTAAAGCACCTTTCGGAATACTCTCGCTAAATGCCTACAAAGAACTACAACTCGCTGCAGGGAGTTTAACATCAGTTTCCGGCGCCGGTATAACAGTTCCGTTTGGACGGGTTTCTGGCAGTACGACTTGGGTCTATCCATTGGATAACTTGGGCAACAGTAATATTGTTATCGATACTCCGCCTGAAAAACGCCTGGAATTGAATGGCAAAGATGTTAATTTACAAGCTGGAGCTACCATTGATTTGTCCGGCGGCGGCGACCTTTATGCCTATGAGTTTATTACCGGTGCCGGTGGCAGCAATGATGTCCTGGATCCTGGTACGGCCGGCTATAGTCAAAAATTTGCGGTTTTGCCTGGTTTTAATAGCGCACTTACTCCCTATGACCCACTGGAGTCAGCCTCTTCCGGTTTAGCCAATGGAACCAGTGCTTATCTTAATGCAGGAGCAGGTTTGGCTGCCGGCTGGTATACACTGTTACCTGCGCATTATGCATTGTTGCCCGGTGCTTATTTGGTCACTCCGAAAGCGGGCACTCAGGATCAATACCAAACCAGGAATGATCTTGCCGGAACAGCTATTGTTTCCGGTCATTATGGCGTAGCCGGAACCGATTTCCAGAAAGCTCGCACCCAGGGTTTTGCAATAGAGCCGGGAACAATCGCGCGAACGCGCTCACAATATACTGACTATACAGCCAATCAATTTTTTGCCAACAAAGCAGTAACAGCTGGTACAGCTCTCCCCCAATTGCCTTGGGATGCCGGCAGCCTGGTTATTAATGCTAAAACCAGTCTGTCTCTGGCTGCTGACCTGATTGCCAATCCCGTTGGCAAAGGTTTGGGTGGGCAGGTTGACATCAGCGCTGATCGTTTGGAGATAGTCAATCGCAGCGAGGATTTATCTTCAGTTGCTTCGGGAACAGTCGGGTTGCTGGCTGGCGATCTGAACAAACTGAATGCGCCAAGTCTGCTGTTGGGCGGCAAGCGTACCAAAGATGTAAAGGGACAGCGAGTAACCGCATATGCTGACAAAGTCCAAATTGACAGTGGTGTCAATTTGAAAGGTCAGGAAATTTTGCTTACGGCCATCAATGAAGTGAAGGTTGTTGGTAATGCTGTAGTGGAAAGTATTGGTAAATCCGATGTGAGTGGAGGCACACTGCTACTGGATAACAAGAACGGAACTAGCGATAGTGCTTTATTGAGAGTGTCCGCCTTGGGGCAGGTCGATGTGCTGCGGGACAAGGCTATTAATGGCAATGGCGGAATCCTGACGGTTGAGTCCGGTGCGCGGTTGAAGGCAAAGGGTTCGATGTTACTGGATTCAAGCAAGAATACAATTTTCGATGGCATTATCGATATGCAAGGCGGTTCATTGGCATTAAATTCTAGCCGTATCAGTGTCGGCGCGGCTCCCGTCAATACACCGGGATTGGTTTTGGCTAATACCCAATTTCATCTGGATGACCTGCGCTTGAAAAGCGCTCATGATTTTGATATTTATGGCGCGGCCAGTTTCGACAGTAAACAAGTATCAATCTCTGCGGCAACTATAAACGGTTTTAATAATACGGGGGCCTTGTCCTCGATTACTGCTTTTGATCTGATTAAATTTTCCAATCAAGGTGCAACGACTGAACATACTGGAACAGGCAATGGTGAACTTGCCTTTAATGCCCGTGAAATCGAGTTGGGTAGCGGTCAGTATGCACTGAATGGATTCAACAAAGTCAGTTTTAATGCTACCGAAGGTATTAATGGCATAGGCCAACTTATTGACCCGATAACCGGTAATAGTTCAGTTACGGCAGCCGGTACATTAACTGTGGCTGGCGATATTTTAATGAACGCCGGTTATTTTAGTGGTGGTAATGGATCAACTACCAGTATTGACGCAACCGGTCATAAGGTAACCTTGACTTCTCCCGTTGCAGTACCCGCCAATCCTAACATCGGCTTGGGTGTACGTTGGTCGGTAATTGGCGATAGTATTACTAGTAACGCACGATTCGAGTTATCTTCCGGGATACTTGATCTTAATGCACTTAACGGCGACATAAATCTGAATAGCCTCAGCAATATCGATTTGTCTGGCAAGGTTGTCGCTTTTACCGAGACTTATAAGGCTTCTGGGGCTGGAAGTTTGGCGCTTTCGGCTGCCCAGGGGGATATTAACCTTGCTGCTGGCGCCAAAATCAATCTGGCGGGTGCTACTTACAATGGTCATCAAGTCAGTAATGCCGGTTTGTTGACAGTTAAGGCCGGTAACGGTCAATTTAACTGGGATGGGGTAATAGACGCGAAAGGTACTGCTACCAAGACAAGCGATTTGCTTCAAGGCCGCTTTCGACTTGATGTTAAAAGCTTTGGAGCCAGTGCCGGTGCTTTCACGGCGCTGAATAATAAGTTGGTAACAGCCGGTTTTAGTGAAGAGCAGACTCTCGAACAACATAGCGGCGATGTATCGATAGCCTCAGGTGATAACATCAAGGCACATCAGTTTCAATTAGCGGCGGACCAGGGGGCAGTGTCAATTGCGGGTGCTATCGATGCCTCAGGGTCGAAAGCAGGTAGCGTTTCTATTTATGGCAGAAATGGCATTACGCTGGCTTCAACCGGTAAAATTACCGCAACTGCAACAACGTCGGGTAGCGCCGGCGGCTCAGTAACTCTGGATACCGTACATCAGGATGATACTGGCACAGGACTATTGGATCTGTATGATGCACGCGGTTTGATTGATGTTTCTCCGGGAACAGCCGGACTGGGAGGTACTGTACATTTTCGTGCAGGTCGTGATGACACGGCTCATACTGTTGCGGTAACAGTAATTAACAGTCAAATCAAAGGCGCAGATCCGTTGCGAACTGCACTGGAGGCTACCCGTATTTATTATCCAGCCGATCAGGGCACGATTACCACCACCGATATTGCTGCTTGGCAAGGGAATACCACTGCTTTTATGAATGCTAAGCCGGTTCTATTCAATCATTCAGGTAGCACCATAAATTTCTTACCCGGTATTGAAGTTCGCAGCCAAAACAATCTATCGCTAAATAACGTTTGGGATTTTATGGATGGCGCTTGGGATACTTCAACCGCTTCCTGGAATTCAAACTGGCATTATATCGATTCTGCGGGCAACAAGTCCTTGCCCGGTTTCCTAACATTGAGAGCAACGGGAGATTTAAATATTAACGCAACCCTGACCGATGCCTTTGCCAATGCGCCGACTCCAGGACAAGACAATATAATCGATGGAAATGGTGATCCGGAGCCTTATATTTATCACGACCTGATCCAACCAGGACGGTCGTGGAGCTATAATCTGATTGCCGGAAATAATGTCAACCTGGCTAATTCTTATGACTTTGGTCAATCTCAAGTCATGGTCAGGACGGGAACGGGAAATATTCAAATAGCAGCCGGCGGGGATATCCATTTTCTTAAGGATGTTAGTAATTCTAAGGCTGCAGCGGCCATTTATACGATGGGTACTCCGGCCAGTTATACCAGAGGCCAGCTGCTGGCAGGTACTATTCTGGGAGTTCCGGTTAGGCTGAATGGGGAAACAGACCAAGATTATCTTAATCGTTTGGATAGTACACAACTTAATGCGTTGCTGCGTTATGGTTATTTAGACGAGATGCAAATGGGCTTTGGCTATATGTTTGCCGAGTATCCAACTCAGGGTGGCAATATAAATATTAGTGCCGCAGGGAATATCCAGGGCATACAAACCGGCCAGCAAATCAGCGATTGGCAAGTGCGCGGTGGTTTTTGGAATAATGGCAGAACCGACAACAGACCCACAGCTTGGGGTATTGACGTTAGTGGTGACGTAAATCTGGATGGCTTAACTATAGATGCCAATGGCAATTCATATCACATTCGTTATTTCAACCAGAATATTGGAGCTCTTGGTGGGGGCAATGTCAATGTGCAAGCAGGTGCTGATGTGCGAGACCTTTCTGTGATGCTACCTACTACCGGCAAGCCTTTTGGCGGGATGAGCAATCTTGACCAATGGAATGTCAATGGAGCCATTATTAATGGCGGTGGTGATTTGCAAGTAACTGCGGGGAACGATATCGTTGGCGGCGAATATTATGTAGGTTTGGGGAGGGGTAGTTTAATTGCCGGAGGCAGTATTGCCAAAGGCACTATTCCTAGATCAACGTCAACAATAGGGGGTATTCTTGATGTTGGCGATGCGAAATTCGACGTTCAAGCGCGTAAGGATTTAAATCTGGCCACCGCGATGAATCCGACCATGATAGAACAGACTGTCCTTCCGGATAAAGGTTCACAATACGATACCCGGTTTTTTAGTTATGGTCCGAATAGCGGTATCAATTTAATATCGACTGCCGGTAATGTGGCACTGGAAAATGATTTTAATGCTATCAAAACCTTGAAAAATATGGCTATTTCGACGCCGAGCAAATTCGAATATACGCTTTATCCGGGCACAGTCAAGGCGGCAGCCTTGTCCGGTGATATACGCATTAATAATTCTATGACGTTATTCCCTTCTTCCGTAGGCGACTTGGCGTTTCTGGCAAATGGCAACATAGGTTCGGATAAGACCTCCGGTAATAATCACCTTTATATTAATATGTCTGATACCGATCCTGCCAACTTGCCCGGTATTAGCAATCCTGCAACTGAAGTGGAAGGCTCAGGAATAAACTATTTGGCCCAAGAGTTGCTTAATCCTGCATCATCGGTTTCAGCGAAACTTCATGCCGCTAACCCGCTACATCAAGGCGATCAATCTTTACCATTGATTGAGGCAAAATATGGCAATATTGCGTTTCCGGCCAATTTACTGGCAACTTTCTATTTGCCACAGGCTTCAACTTTTAGAGCAGGAAAAGATATTTCCAATCTGAGTATCTTGGCGCAAAACCTGTCAGCTAGTGATGTAACCCTCATCAATGCTGGCAGGGATATAGGTTTTACAACAGACCGCGATTCAAATGGTAAAATCATTACCTCAACTTCAACATCCCAATATTTCAAATTGGCCGGACCTGGGCAGTTACAGGTTTTAGCTGGACGTAATATTAGTCTCGGTGGTTCTGATGGTATCCAGACGATAGGCAACTTGCTGAATCAGGCATTGGCCGGTAACGGAGCAAGTATCAATGTGCTCGCAGGCTTGGCTGATAAGGTCGATTATGCAGGTTTTATCAACAAGTATCAGGCAACTTATGGTGTTCAATTACAGGGGCTTTCAAGCTTAAGCGTTGATCAACAGCGCAAACATCTGTCTGTATTACTGACGATTCTATTTCAGGAAATCAAACAGTCTGCAGCCGCCGCAGCCGCTGCACCAGAAAATCAAAGGGCAGCTCTTTATAAGCGTGGTTTTGATGCGATTCAGGCAATGTTTCCTGGACAAGATTATGCCGGAAATCTTAGTTTGGTTTTCAGTCAGATCAAAACTTTGGCTGGAGGTGATATCAATCTGGCTGTACCGGGCGGTAAGATTGATGTGGGTCTGGCCGGAAAACAAGGCGGTGTTAGTAAGGGTGCTGATCAGCTAGGTATTGTTGTCCAGCAGCAAGGGGATCTTAATATTCTTACCTCAGGTGATGTTAACGTTAACCAATCGAGGGTCTTTACGATGGGAGGTGGAAATATCGCAGCCTGGTCTTCCAAGGGGAGTATTGATGCAGGTAAAGGGGCAAAGTCGGCAATTTCAGCACCGAAGCCGGTTACGACCATTGATCCCAATGGCAATATTACAACCAGGTTTCCTAAAATATTTTCCGGTAGCGGCATTCAGGCAATTGGTGGCGGTAACGTAACCCTGGCCGCACCAGTAGGTGTAGTTGATGCCGGTGAAGCGGGAATTAGCGGTGGCCAGATTGTAATTGCGGCTACGGCAGTAATTGGCGCATCTAATATTCAGTCCAGTGGCGGTACTGTAGGTGTTCCGGCCACCGTTTCGGCGCCTGTGGGTTTAAGTGGCGGTGACAGCGCTGCAACCAGCGCCTCAAAGACCGCAACTCAATCATCATCTGACAACAATAGCAACAGCAGTGATAATGCCAAGGATAAGCAAAAATCGACCGTGAGCATTCTGAGCGCCGATGTTGTTGGTTTTGGTGACTGTAGCGTCAGCGATGTTAAAGATGCCACGACTAAATGTGGCGGTGGCTAGCGATGACCATATATTACTGATTGCCGGTTTACTGGGATAGCTATAAACTGGTTTTGAAAGTTTTTTAGCTAAGCAAATACTTCCCCAATGCATATAAATATACGTTGGGGAAGTTTTTTATGTTTATAAATCAATAGGACTTGCTGTTTACATCTGACTTTAATTGGCGCAAAAATCGGTTATGACCGACGCCAAGTCAAGTCAGTTCATCACCGGTCATTGTTTCTGAATCAGGACTGGCGCTGATTCAGGTCTCAAAAGCATTGAGTTCACCCCGAGCTTGCCGCTCTCGAAAATAGGTCTCGGCTTTCAATGCGGAAACCTTTTTGGCAATAGCCATAACGAAAAATTGGTTCATTGATACCTGCTCTTCCTCCGCAACTTTGCGAGCGTAAGTAAACAGAGATTCAGGGACATGCAACGCATAGTTGGTCATCAGGTATTCTGCTTTTGCAGTTGGCGTAAAAAAAGCACCTGGGCTTAACATGTTTGATTATTGCTTTAACGGATTGGCATTGCTGGTTTTTGTAAGGACAATGGTAACCTAATCTTTCTTAAAAATTGCTTGGGAACCTGTATGAAACAGTATGATCAACAGGCATTTTTGAAGCACCCGCTAAAATCACATACGCAAAAATGCTAAGGTTAGCCCGGTCAAGGCTAAACTTAAAGGGGCTTAAAACGCAACCAGTATCAAAAATGCTTACCACAACTACCGGAACGATAATTTAGAGCGGTTGAGCCTTCAAAGCGTATGATTCAAAGGTTAGGTGGAGAACGTTGCAGGCGAGGCTAGATAAGGCCTGCAGTCAATGATAATTTGGGTAATGATTTTTACATACGCTGGAACTCCTCAAGCGTACGATGGAACGCTGGAAACACGCGAGAAAAGCCTAAAAGTAAGCCGGTACAAATCTCTACCGCTGGCTCAATGGCTTACATGGCTTTTTCTTATCACTATTTCACTAAAGCTTATTTTGTAGACTTGTGAAGTAGTATCTAGCATTTATAAGCAGCTGCCGGGCAGCGTTGCGCTAACCCGACATTCATGTTGTTTACTTTATTAAAAATCCGTAAGCTGAGATTTATTTTCCCGGCCCGTAAATCTGGTCAAATACACCGTCATCGGCAAAATGTTTTTTCTGCGCTTCATCCCAACCGCCAAACTTGGCAATGCTTACCAACTCTAAAGGTTTAAATTGTTTGGCGTATTTAGCGGCAATTTCAGTGTCAGTAGGACGGTAAAAGTTTTTACCTATAATTTCCTGACCTTCCTTGCTGTATAAATATTTCAGATATTCGGTCGCCACTTCAGTCGTACCGTGTTTACGGGAAACATCTTCAACCACAGCGACTGGAGGCTCTGCCAATACACTTAAAGAAGGCGTAACAATTTCAAATTTTTCCGGGCCAAACTCTTTCAAGGCCAAATAGGCTTCATTTTCCCAGGCAATTAACACATCGCCAATTTCACGTTCGATAAAAGTAGTGGTCGATCCACGCGCACCGGTGTCCAACACGGCAGCATTCTTGAACAACTGTCCGACAAATACTTTAGCTGCCGCTTCGTCATTATTGTTGGCTTTAAGTGCATAAGCCCAGGCACCCAAATAGTTCCAACGCGCACCACCAGAAGTTTTCGGATTTGGCGTTACGATACTGACACCCGGTTTGACAAGATCATTCCAATCTTTAATTTTTAACGGATTGCCTTTGCGCACCAAAAATACGATGGTTGAAGTATAGGGCGAGCTGTTGTTAGGCAGCTGACTTTGCCAGTTTTCCGAAATCAGTTTGCGTTTTTGGTACAACTGATCAACGTCATAGCCTAAAGCCAGCGTCACCACATCGGCTTCAAGACCTTCCAATACTGAACGCGCCTGCTTTCCTGATCCACCGTGAGACTGATTGATAGTCACGTTATCGCCGGTTTTGGCTTTCCAGTATTTGGCGAAAGCGGTGTTGTACTCTTTGTACAGTTCCCGGGTTGGGTCATAAGAAACATTAAGTAATGTAACATCTGCCGCCCTAACTTCGCTGGCTGCCAGTACAACTAATACAGCCGCAAAGACGATATTGATAAAATTTTTATTCATAAATAAATCCTGGGATGAGGTTGTTTAAAACGATAATTGGAAACGTGTGGCGAAAATTTGCTCGTTAGGTCGATCAGTTACTTTGGTGCTTGATGTTCCAGCACCTCCACTGAAAGAAACGTTCTCGTAATCGGCCCGAATGATGGCATTGCTGTTTAAATACCAGTTGGCACCCACAGTCCAGGCTCTGGCTTTGGTAGCTGATTTGCTAGGATCAAGGATTACAAATGTAGAATTATCGACATCCAGTTCGCTATAGCGTGCGGCTAACTGTAAAGCCCCCCACGTACCTTTTAAAGGATCGAAATTTTGTATCGGTTTAACACCGGCAAAGGTATTATCTTCGCCAGTAACGACATAAGAACCCAAAATCTGCCAGGCTTTGTTTTCCTGCTTAACATTTGTGCTAGCCCTTGTATTAATGGAAGTTCCGGAAAGATGCTGCGTAGAAATGACATACTCGCCCATGGCACCAAACGGCCCAGAAAACCAGTAAGCCTGGGGGTAAATACGCGAGGCTGTTCCATCTGATGTTGGCGCAGCATATGCGACGGCAGCAGCAGCCCCAACAGGTAGCGCTTTATGGGTGCTTGCATAATCAATATACTTGCTTCTACCCAACGGAGTAGACTGATTATTGAGAGCCTGTTTATCCGGATTGCCAACAGAACCGGCCACACCCAAACCAAATCCTTCTAACCAAGAGTAGCCGGTATGCTGAAACGGATGAGCAAATACTCGCCCGTTAATTTCCTTGTTGTCAGCAGTACCCGCTGAACTTTTATCAATACTGCCGTCATCTCCAGAACCATTGGTGACACCAATCTGATAAGTAAACGTGTTTTTAGTATCGATAGGTCCAGCGACGGTATCGGTCTTATAGCCAGGTTTGGAAAACGCGCCATGCAACTGTATACCTACGTCACGGTTACTGGCCAAATAAGACGGAAAGGCTCGCTCAAGAAAAGTGCCATCCGCATCGCCCTGTAATCGCTCAAGACTGAGCGGAGATTTATATTTACCAACTAACAAACTCGCCGCAGGATGATAGGCATAGTCTAGATAAGCATCCGGAAGAATGTTGGTCGCCGCAAAATCAGGCATGATTTTAAAGTAAATATTTTTAAAGAAATAACCTTCCAGCCACACTCGCGCTTGTTTGAGTTCGAATCTGTCAGTTGCGGTAAAACTGTTATCATCAATAAAGAAACGTCCATCGGTTTGCACCGCGCCGCGTATTCTTACTTGATGTTTTTTGTCTGAAGAAGAAATCTTGAAGCCATTTTCACCTGCTTCAAATACCGGCAACTTTTGGAAAGTTCCGGCAGTCACTTCATCCTGCACTTCCAGCTTACGCTCCAGGGTATTAACTTTACGAGTCAGCTTTTCTACTTCGGGAGCCGCTGCGACTGGCGCTGGGGCAGGAGTGGGTTTATTGGCTAGCGCCGCCGCCTGATCCAGTTTTTCAAGCCGGGTTTCCAGTTCGCGAATACGCCGCTCAAGGGCTGCAGTATCAGCATGAGCGTCAGGAATACCGAATAAGGCCAGGTTAATTACGCCGGCTAAAGCGGTACGTTTGAAATTTTTCATAGACTTAGTCCTTAAATAGATCTTGACCATCCGGTAGTCCGGTAAGCCTGCTATCTTTTGTAATATTTTCATTCGCCGATTTTTACGGTAGAAAGGGGGGTAATTATTTTTTATTGTCGAAGCGTAATTTTTCTTTGCGCTCGATTTGCACGACTTTGCCTTCATGAATGGTTATTTCAATCGAACCGAATCTAATCTCTTGTAAAATATCAGCAATCTGAGTTGCAACTTCAGACAGTCGAGGTTCGCTTTGAGAGCTTTCCAATTTAAGTGCCATAAATACGCTCCGAATAAAATCTTGTTAATTACGACAGGAAAAAATCTGTCGTTTACGTTAGGAGTAAGTGTAAAGAGAATTTGATGGTTAATAAAACGACTATATTAGATGCACTCATCTAATTTGGTGATATACCCTGCCAAGCAGCAGAATATCCGATTGAATAATACGTGGGATTTAAATTATTTATTGGGGCGGGCAACCCTGTCCCGGCGATCTGTTATCGCGAAACCGGCAAGGAAATGTTATGGATAGTATTTATGTTATTGCATCACACGACAAAGGCATCGACTTGCCTACGCTATCAATATGCTGAATGAGCGACTGATTATCCAGAGACTCATAATGAACCACATCGAAAAAGTAAGGCAAAGGCAATTCTTCATTAAGCAAAAAATTTAATCGTTGAACAATTTCAGGAGTGACTGCACTCCCCTTGATCGCAAGATCAACATTGGACGCTTTTTTATACGTTCCTTTTGCACGGGAACCAAAAATCACGGTTCGCTCAATTTCAGAAAAATGGCTGATTGCAGTCGTGATACGACGTAAATCAAGCTCGGTTAATCCGGTTTGCATCAATTTAATTCTGCACTCATACGCTTGTACAACTGCTGTAAAACGGGAAAATAATGGGATTTGATTTTTGCTGTAACTTCAATCACCTTATTTTCATCATAAGTTTGAGTGGTCTGGTTTCGATCGCTTAACGCATCCATCCAGAGTTGACCTTCCTCCAAAATAGTAGCCTGAAAAGCTTGTTTTATGGCATCCTTGGGTGAACTCACAGTATAGCCCTGCAGTTCCAGATAATCCTTCATCAGCTTCCATGCCAGCTCAAAAGTCATTTCGTAAAACTGGATAATGCCACCTCGTTCAACTTCGGAGGGCGCTGTTATGGACAACGCGCGTTCCAGCAGTAGAAAGGCCTTTTCATAATTCTGAAAACGTTGCCGCGAGCGAATATCGTGAGCCATAGCGAAACTCACTCATGCCTATAAGCTCTTAAAAACCAGGGCTGCACACTCCAGCGTTTTATCCAGATCGTCATCAGTATGTGCGGCTGAAACAAATCCGGCTTCAAATGCAGACGGCGCCAAATAAACACCCTGCTCCAACATCGCATGGAAAAACTGTTTGAATAGATTCTGATCGCACTGCATAACTTGGGAAAAGCGGGATATTTGTTGTTCCTCGCTAAAAAACAGCCCGAACATGCCACCAACGCTGTTCGTCGTCAGCGCAATCCCCGCCTGACTTGCACTCGCTTTTAACCCTGAAGTCAGTTTTTCAGTTTTGTCAGCCAAAGTCTGATAAAAGTCGGGTTGGGCAATCAATTCCAGTGTTTTTAATCCGGCGGCCATGGCAACCGGATTACCGGAGAGCGTGCCAGCTTGATACACTGGTCCCAAGGGCGCAAGACATTCCATGATTTTACGCGAACCACCGAAAGCGCCGACCGGCATGCCGCCACCAATGATTTTGCCCAGCGTGGTTAAATCCGGTTTCACATTATAAAATCCCTGTGCGCCATTTAAGGCAACTCTAAAACCGGTCATTACTTCATCAAAAATCAACACACTGTCATATTGATCGCAGACCTGACGCAGGGTTTCAAGAAAATCGGGCTCAGGAGGAATACAGTTCATGTTACCGGCGACCGGTTCCACAATAATACAGGCAACTTGTTCGCCGATTTCTGCAAACAGTTTTTTGACTGCATCACTATCATTGTAAGTCAAAGTAATAGTGTTTTCAGCGACGCTTGCGGGCACGCCCGGCGAACTCGGCACACCAAAAGTTAATGCGCCGGAACCGGCCTTGACCAATAAAGAATCGGAATGGCCATGATAACAGCCTTCGAACTTAACGATCTTATCGCGTCCGGTATAACCTCTGGCCAAACGAATGGCACTCATGGTCGCCTCGGTGCCGGAACTGACCATTCTGACCAGTTCAATAGACGGCATCAGCTCGCAAACCCGTTGCGCCATCAACGTTTCGATTTCGGTTGGCGCACCAAAACTCAGACCTTTTTCAGCAGCCAGTTTGACCGCCGCAATAACTTCCGGATGCGCATGGCCTAAAATCATCGGTCCCCAAGAGCCGACATAGTCGATATAACGTTTTCCGAAGTTATCGTAAATATAAGCACCACTGGCATGATCGATAAAAACCGGTGTGCCGCCCACACCACTAAAAGATCGAACCGGCGAATTAACGCCACCAGGAATTACAGATTTTGCTTCGGAAAATAACGCGGTTGCTTCAGTCATAGTGATTTTTATCGCCCAATTTGATGGATATAACCTTGGTCTAAAGGCTACAGGTTCAGTGAAGTATGAATTAATAATGTAAAGGATAAGATAAGTTTGCAATGATTCAAAGTTTATTGCTTTAGGGATCATCATCAGCCCCGCCATGCATCCTTCAATTTGCCAGTCTTGCCAATAATTGTGGCTGTGTTATGGTGTTTCAACTTTATCATTATCAAAAATGAGATCATAGAATGAATGTGTTAGCTGTCTACAGCATCAAGGGCGGGGTTGGAAAAACCTCAAGCGCGGTTAATCTTGCACACACAGCGGCCCGCAACGGTTACCGCACGCTGGTTTGGGATCTTGATCCGCAAGGTGCCAGCAGCTATTACTTTCGCATCAAACCAAAAATCAAAGGGGGAAGCAAAGACTTGATTGCCGGAAAACGCGAGTTGGATGATCTAATTAAAGGTACGGACTTTGAAAATCTGGATTTATTACCGGCTGATTTTTCTTTCAGAAATCTGGATCTGGTTTTGGATACCAAGAAAAAACCGACTCATCAAATTAAAAAACTGCTTAAGCCGTTGGCTGAAGACTACGATTTTATTTTTCTGGATTGTCCGCCCAATATTTCGCTGTTGTCTGAAGCCGTTTTTGAAGCCGCCGATATTCTGTTATCGCCGATTATTCCGACCACGTTATCCTTAAGAACACTTGAACAACTCAAAAAATTTATTGATGAAAATAATTTAACTAAACTGGCGCTGGTGCCTTTTTTCTCTATGGCCGACCGTCGTAAAAAAATGCACAAAGATATCATGACGAATATGGCCGAAAGTCATGCCGAGATATTAGCGACCGCCATTCCCTATGCCAGTGATATCGAACGCATGGGACTGGAGCGTATGCCATTGAATGGCTATGTCAAAAAAAGTCAGTCTACAATTGCTTATGATGCTTTGTGGCAAGAAATTCTTGTCCGCATTGCTGATATCGAAAAAAAGACTATTTAATTTATCGAGGCCATTATGAAGCCAGATAGCAAGACGATTGAAAAACGCTATGACCGGATTGCGCCTTATTTTGAGGGCATGGAAGCAGTGATGGAAGGTCTGTTTTTTAAAAACTGGCGAAAAAGATGCTGGGCGAAGGTTGAGGGTCATCATATTCTTGAAGTTGGTGTTGGAACAGGCAAAAATTTCGACTATTACCCCAAGGATGCAAGAGTTACCGCAATTGATTTTAGTGCGCAGATGCTGAAACAGGCAGTAAAGAAAAGAGACCGAAAACAGGTCAACGTTGATCTGGAGTTGATGGATGTTGAGTCATTATGGTTTGCAGACAATAGTTTTGACACGGTTGTAAGCACCTTCGTTTTTTGTTCCGTACCTTCAGCAATAAAGGGCTTGAAAGAACTTAAGCGGGTTTGCAAACCGGGTGGGCAGGTGTTATTGCTTGAGCATGTGTTAAGTGCGAACCGTGTACTTGCCGCCGTGATGAATCTGCTAAACCCTGTCGTTGTGGGTTTGCTTGGCGCCAACATCAACAGAAATACGGTTAAAAATGTAAAAGCTTGCTCTTTTACCTATGTAAATGTCGACGAACGTAGCGGTGATATTATCAAACTGATTGAAGCCAGAAAGTAACGCAGTAAAACTTTTTAACTGAATGCCCGTTGAATTAGGTAAAATAGACTAAATTTTTGGAAATTAGTTATATACGTGAAGCCACAATTAGAAAATCTGGTACAAACGCCAATTCCGACCAAACACGGCGAATTTATCCTACATTACTTCAGCAACACCATTGATGACAAGGAGCATGTTGCCCTGGTTAAAGGTGATGTCGTTAACAAAGAACATGTTCCTGTGCGCATTCATTCAGAATGTTTTACCGGTGACGTATTGGGTTCAAGGCGTTGTGATTGTGGTGAACAGCTGGATATGGCCTTACAGCTCATTGATCAGGCCGGATTTGGAGTTCTGATTTATCTGCGTCAGGAAGGTCGGGGCATCGGTTTATTGAAAAAACTGCAGGCTTATAATCTTCAGGATCAGGGCATGGATACGGTTGATGCCAACATCCATCTGGGTCATCTGGCCGATGAACGCGAATATAGCGTCGCAGCGTTAATTCTGGAAAACCTGAAAATAAACTCCATCGAATTGCTGACCAATAACCCCGACAAAATAGACGGCCTTATTAAGCTGGGTATTAACGTCGCAGGTCGCATTCCCGTAGAATCCGTGGCTAATGATGACAATGTCGGTTATTTGAAAACCAAAGCAAAAAAAATGGCGCACCTGCTGTTCGAACCCAAGAAAAGTTAAGGCGGTCGTCTTTCATCGTTTCAGCCGATATCAATAGCGGCTAACATTTAGCAGTTCCTTTTCTGACGGTCATGTGGAATAGGTGTTTTAGTTAAAACTGTAATAAGATAGCAATAGTTTCTACTTTAAAAGAGTTAGTCGATGCGACGTTTTATTCTACTGAGTTTGCTTGCCTTCCCGGCCTATGCTGTCGATGAGCAGCCACCACCTGTGCTTGAGGCGTTGCCAGAGGCGCCGGAACCACCTTTGCCGGTGCGGAACGGTGAAACCATGGAGCCTGACATTACTATTATTCGTAAAGCCAAGGAGACAATTCAGGAATACCGTCGTAACGGCAAACTTTATATGATTAAAGTCATACCGGTAGTAGGCCCTCCTTATTATTTTCTTGATACCAACGGCGATGGCAAAATGGATGTCCGTCGTAGCGATCTGGATAGAGGTTCTGACGTTCAGATGTGGAAATTACTGGAATGGTAGTCGCTTAAGCAGTGTCAGTTTTTACTTGCATTACACGTCCGCAACTCGATCAATTCTTAAATCCTTATGCCCTGGGCGCAGTCCTCAGTTTAGAGGGCATAAAGGACGGCATCGACAATACCAATTATTTTGTAACTACCGAGCAAGGCCGCTTTGTCTTGACTTTGTTCGAGTCGCTGACTGTCAATGAAGTCCCTCATTTTCTCAAGTTATTATCGCATCTAGGCAAAAACGGTCTTTTATGCCCCTGCCCTTTTAGCGATCTGCACACAAATCTGCTGGGTGAGGTAAACGGGAAACCGGCAGTGCTATTTAAACAATTATCCGGCGCAGCCATCGAAGTGCCATCAATCGTTCAATGCCAGGAAATCGGCTTGCAACTTGCGAGTTTGCACCGTTGCACGGAGGGCTATGATTTTGCTGTAAAAAATAGCAATGATTTAGCTTGGTGCAAAGCAGTGCAAATTAAAATTGGCGACCATTTATCCACTGAAGAACGTGAACTGATTGATGATGAACTGGCTTTTCAAACTGGACACAACCCGGTCAATTTACCTCGGGGCGTCATTCACGCGGACTTGTTCAGAGATAATGTGTTGTTTGATGGAGATCGGCTCAGCGGCTTACTGGATTTTTACAGTGCCTGCACCGATACCTTATTGCTTGATATTGCCATAACGGCAAACGACTGGTGCTGTGATCATGGCAAGATTAACCCCTTAAAATTTAAGGCGCTTTTTGCTGCGTATCAAACGCTTAGGCCTCTGGAACTCCTGGAAAAACAACATTGGCCAATTATGCTCAGGGCTGCAGCATTACGTTTTTGGCTATCCCGGCTTCAACACCAATACTACCCTCGTCCTGGCGATATAACCCAGCAAAAAGATCCGCTGGTTTTTAAGCGACTATTGCTGCAACATAGACAGGCGTCATTATTATCTGATAACACTATTTTCAACCTCAGGAGTACAGCATGATTAAAATGTTACACCTTACTTTTGTTTTATTATCTATTGTCAGCTTTGTCGGCAGAGTCTTTCTGGCGCAAAGCCGCCCAGAGATGCTGGAGATAAAATGGATAAAAATCGGGCCACATATTGTCAATACGATATTGCTGATTACCGGTTTTACTTTGGTTTTTCAGGGCTCATGGTTATCAGGCGAGTATGGCTGGATTGTCGCCAAGTTAGTCGTTTTATTGGGCTATGTCGGTCTGGGAACTTTGGCTATCAAAAGCCAGGGCACTTTGCGTTGGCAAGCTTTCGCCGGGGCTGTTGCCTGTTTTATTTATATTGCGATTGTCGCAGTCAGTAAACATGCGTTGTTCTTTTTATAAGTAGTGTCGCTATCGCGACGGATTTTTTAATCGGGTTCTCGCACCCGAAGGCGAGATACTTTTCTTTGCATGGCCAAAGAAAAGTATCCAAAAGAAAGGCCACCCGGTTACCGCTTCATCCTGCGCGCCTCACTTTTATCAGGGGCTGTCAAAAGGGACTCCTGTCCCTTTGTCAACGCGCGACATCCCTGCCGCGCCCCTGACGGGCTTATCCTGTTAAAAGCTCCGGTGCTCGGCGCGGTAAACGGGATTTCAACCTGCCTACCAATTAACATCAGCTAAAAACAGATAAGCCAGATTAACTGCTAGCTACAAAAAACATTCAACTTCATCAAGTTGCTGATCAAACCAAACTAAAAAATCTTTACCTTTTCGAAATTGACTTTCCTCAAACTCAGGAATGTTAGCTTGGGTTAACACCTCCCAGCGAGACAACCGATTTTTTAACTGCCCCTGTTCGCTGGACGTAAAGTGATACTGCCGAATCAGTTGACCAAAAGACTTCAACTCCGGCTCAGTGATCAATTTTGCCAAAGCGCCTAACTCTTTCATTAGTACTTCAAGCGTTGCGACATGCGGAATAATTAATGCCGTAACCTGTTTTGGCAGAATATTTTCGGCCGGTGATAATTCATTGTCAGAAACAACTTTAAGACAGTGAATTAATTCACCCGAAGAGAAACGTATTGCCGTTTCATAAAACGCCGAGGCCTCCATATCGCAAAGTGCCAGCGGATCATAAACAAGCTGCGGTCTTGAGGAAGTTTGAATGCTGGCCGTGGTACAAGGCGACTCAAAAACCATCGACGGATAATGGCTCTTGTAACTGTCAACATCGGTAATTTTGTCGATTAAAAACAGACTGCCCAGAGCATGATGCTTGTGTCCGGCAATGCCAATATTAATCAAAACCGGATGATCAACAGAACCTAACAAAGCCTGTGAATAAGCCACACCGGCAGCCATCGAAGTTTTGCCCAAGCCGGTAACCGTAAGACAAATATCCGCATTAACATAAACCGCAAACGGCTGAATGGTGGTTATTTTTTTTAAATTGAAATAATCAACCACCGACTTGGCTTCACAAGGCAAGGCGGCGTAAATAAAAATGCGAGGCTTGTTTTGTTGCATGGTTAATCAACTATTTCCACATCAAAAACAGTGCCACAAATTGCGACGACCTTTACTTTGGTATTAATACTGCAATCCGGCCCCTGTACTTTCCAAATTGAATCATCGACCTTTATTTTGCCCTCGCCATTTTCTATGGGTTGATACAAACTAAAAGTCCTGCCGATATATTGAGCTCCGCGTTTATTCAATAAAGGATGATCCGTTTCAATAACATGCTTCTTGCCATAAATCTTCCAGGCTGAAATTGCGGCAACCGATAGCACTGAGAAAACCGATACCTGCACTTCGATACTAATTCCTGGGATTACTAACAGCAAAAGCCCGGTTATAAAACCGGAAGTTGCCATCCACAGACAGAAAAAACCGGGCGCCAGCAGTTCTATTACTAACAGAACCAGCGCCAGCACCCACCAATTCCAAAAAACAATCGTTAGTTCAGTCATATCAACTTTTTTTGGTCATTGCTTCTTTGGCCAGTTCGCCAATGCCACCCAGGGCACCGATGACACTTGAGGCCTCCAAAGGCATAAATACCAATTTACTGTTGTTGGCGGAGGCGATATCTTTTAAAGCTTCGATGTATTTTTGCGCGACAAAGTAATTAATGGCCTGAACATCACCTTTACTGATCGCATCCGAAACCATTAACGTAGCCCTGGCTTCTGCCTGAGCAAGACGTTCACGGGCATCCGCATCACGATACGACGCTTCTTTTCGGCCTTCGGCCTCTAGAATGGCGGCCTGTTGCGCACCTTCTGCACGTAAAATCTCGGATTGCCTCAAGCCTTCAGCCTCAAGGATGGAGGCGCGCTTCAGTCGCTCGGCTTTCATTTGTCTTCCCATGGCTTCGACTAAATCCTTGGGTGGGGCGATATCTTTTATTTCAATACGGGTCACTTTAATGCCCCACGGAGTCGTTGCATCGTCCACAACGCTGAGCAATCTTGCATTGATGTCATCACGACGCGACAATAATTCGTCCAGATCCATTGAGCCCATAACGGTACGAATATTCGTCATCACCAGATTAAGAATAGCCCAACCCAGCTGGCTAACTTCATAAGCCGCTTTAGCGGCATCCATCACCTGATAAAAAATGACGCCATCCACAGTCACCATCGCATTATCTTTGGTAATGACCTCCTGGGATGGCACGTCCATCACCTGTTCCATCATCACCATCTTTTTACCGATGCGATCAATAACCGGCACGATGATATTTAAACCGGGCGTCAGCGTATTGGTATATTTACCAAAACGTTCGACGGTGTATTCCATGCCCTGAGGCACTGACTTGACACTCAAAAACACTATCAAGACTGCAAAAACCAATAATGCCAAAACAAAACCACCCATAAAACCCCCTGATTGTTTTTTACACAAAATGTGTCGAACTTCAATTGGCGTGCGTTTAATTCACCTCTTTTCCAAAAAGCGAAACTGAATAATTACATTTTTTCAGCGGTCTCAAATCTCTATTGTTAACAATTCAGACCGTGGTAAATTAAAAACCGTTAAAATAGCATTGTGGCGTGTTGCAAACCGCCACATAACTAATAATAATATAACTTTACGTTAACGAGTAATTATAATGCTGATAACCGCCGCTATTGACACCGGTCTTTTGACCCTGCTTTTTTTTATTGTTGGAATGATTAAGCCTGGCTGGGCTCTGTTTTTTATGGCAAAACCGGACAGATTTTTAATTCTGATTATATCGACCGTTTTATTTATGGTTTGTGCCACGCTGTTTGGTGAAGGAAACCGGCAAAAAGCTGTCGAAGAACAAGCCCCTAAAGAAATTGTCTCTAAAATACTGTCACCTGCTTCGGCTCCAGTTCCTGTGCCCGCAGCAGATGTTCCTGCCGCTCAACCAAGTTCTCCCAAGAATTAACAGCGGTAAACAAACCTGACAACACTATTAAAAGCGCTTGCCGCACAAGCGCTAGGATTAACCGCAACAATCTGTCTGACTTGGCTTTCACCTGCATTTTTTCACTGTGCTGTATTTTTAGTCGTACTCCAAGGTGCAATAGCTGCCTTGTGCTGTCAAATTCTGCGCCAACCGTACTGGTGGATTGCCATTCATGTATTTTTCCTGCCGACAGCTCTTACTCTACTTACACTGCAACTGCCGTCCTGGCTATATTTACTGGCAGCGTTACTGATGGCCTTGGTGTTCTGGGGCACCGTCAAGGGTGATGTGCCGCTGTTCTTATCTTCTACCGCAGTAGCAACAGCCGTAGCCGACATCGTTGACCGTGAAAAGGCAACTGCATTTGCTGATCTCGGTGCGGGAGTTGGCTCTGTTGCGGTACCCCTTGCGCAGCATCGACGGTTAATCGTAGATGCCTGGGAGTATGCGCCGCTACCCTGGTTAATTACCGCTTGGCGCTGTCGTAAACTGCCCAATGCCACAGTTAAACGTGCAAGCTTATGGAACTGTAATCTTGCACGTTATGAGGTGGTGTTTGCTTTTCTTTCGCCGTTGGTCATGGTGAAGTTAGGCGAAAAAATCATTGATGAAATGCCCAGTGGCAGTTTATTTATCTCATCATCTTTTCCGATTCCGAATTGGGAGCCTGAATCGATAGTCAATATTAAAGATCGACGTAAGACAATTCTTTTTTGTTATCGCATAAGATTTTAGATGCTTTTCTTGATAGCAATGAGTTGAATCTAAAAAACTTGAAATATAATTTCCTGGAAAATACAAAGCACAAAAACAGATTATGCTCCGTATCTTTGTGACAGAATGTATAAGCATGTTTAGAAAACCAAAGTCAATTTTGAGAAATCTTAAACCCCTGCAATAAATCCAACCGCTTCAATCCCGGCAATCGCGCAACGTTCGTCCTGATCAGAAATATCGCCGCTAATCCCCACAGCGCCAATTAGATTATTTTTCGTATCGCGAATCAAAACGCCACCTGGTACAGGCATAATTTTTCCGTCAGTCATGCTCATCAAGGCCGTCATAAAATCAGGTCGCTCTACCGCTACACTTGCCAGACTTCGTGAAGAAATACCCATACTGACGGCTCCCCAGGCTTTTGCTGTGGCTATCTGCTGTCTGATCATGGTTGATCCATCTTCCCTTTGCATGGCTTTTAAATGTCCTGAAGCATCCAAAACGACCACGGTAACCGGCTCCATATTTAATTTTCGGGCTTTGCTGATCGCTGTATGAATAATAATGTTGGCTTTTTCGAGTGTTAATAATTTCATTTCAAGGTCTCTTGTAGTTCTAGTATTATTTATTTCAAAAGTGGTAGCAGTTGCGGCCATACTTTATCTGCTATGACCGGTTGTCCTTTGGCATTGGGGTGCAGACCATCCGGTTGCATCAGTTCCGAGCTCAAAGCCACATCTTCCATGATAAACGGCACATAAGGCGCATTCAATTCCTTGGCTAATTGGGGGTAAATCGAATAAAACTGCGTAGTATAGCGCTGACCATAATTAGGCGGAATTTTCATGGCCAGGAACAACACCTTTGCACCGCTTTGTCGGGCACGATTTGCAAGCTCGGCAAGATTATTTTTAATCAAGGTCGTTGGCAAACCACGCAGTCCGTCATTGGCACCCAACTCAATAATAACGACTTGCGGCTTGTGCAAAGTCAGGGCTTGATCAATTCTCGCCAAACCACCGGACGTTGTATCGCCGCTAATACTCTCATTATGAATAAGATGACCTGTGGTTTGCTCGTCGAGTTTTTGTTGCAATAACGTCACCCAACCCTGTGAAACTTCAATTCCATAGCTGGCACTGATACTATCTCCCAATACTACAATAGATTTGGCCGCAGCGGTCATCGATAATAACGAAAAAATCACGACAAATAAAAAACGGGACATTATGCAAACTCAGTCAATAAAAAACATCATAGTAACCGAAAATCTGGGTAAATCGGTTACTACCTCCGATGGAATACTGTATATCTTGTCATCCATAGATTTGATAATCAAATCTGGTGAGAGTATTGCAATCATTGGCGAGTCCGGTTCAGGAAAATCAACCCTGATTAGCTTGCTCGCCGGTTTGGATACGCCGTCATCCGGAGCCATTATTGTAAATGAAAAACAGATTTCCGCGATGAGCGAAGATGGCAGGGCAACACTTCGTAATGAATTGATAGGCTTTGTATTTCAGTCCTTTCAGTTACTGCAAGGTTTAACCGCACTGGAAAATGTCATGCTGCCTTTAGAGTTGTGTGGCAATAAAAACGCCAAACAGCTTGCGACCGCGCTGTTAAACAGAGTCGGTCTTGCGCACCGCTTAACCCATACGCCACAAAAACTTTCTGGTGGCGAACAACAGCGCGTAGCGCTGGCACGAGCCTTTGTCACCAAACCCGCGATTTTATTTGCCGATGAACCGACCGGCAATCTGGACAGTAAAACCGGAGCGCATATCATTGATTTGCTGTTTGAACTTAATCATGAAAACAAGACTACCTTAATTTTAGTGACCCATGATCCATCCCTAGCTGCTCGCTGCCAACGTATCATTAAACTGGATTCCGGGCGGATTGTTACTTAGAAATGAACCTGAAAGACAGTAAATCGCCCTTCTCTTGGGTAAATTCAAGACTAAACACTATGGACAAACTGATGACACGTTTTAATTTAGCCTTAAGACTCTTATGGCGCGACAGCCGTTCCGGTGAATTGACGCTTCTGTTATTGGCACTGATTATTGCTGTCACCAGTTCAACGGCCATATCACTGTTTGCAGACCGCCTGCAACGCACCATGACCTCACAGGCCGCAGAATTTATGGCTGCTGATTTGGTCATTTCAAGCACCAGCTTGATTCCTGAGGCATGGCTGGAAAAAGCGGCTCAACTTAAACTAGCCAAAGCACAAACCATTGAATTCTCAAGCGTGTTAATCGAACATGAGGAACTGTTACTAGCTAGCATAAAAGCCGTTAGCTCCACTTACCCATTGCGCGGTTCTTTAAAAACCACCAGCACTGATTATTTGACTGAATCCACCGTCTATAACGGCCCAAAACCAGGAACGGTATGGGTTGAAAAGCGTATTCTGTCGACACTTAAACTCAATGTGGGTGATTTTTTACAGGTCGGAGAAAAACAACTTAGCATTAACCAAATCCTGACTTACGAACCTGACAAGCGAGGTGACTTTTATAGTTTCTCGCCGCGCGTGATGATGAATGCCGATGATTTGCAGGCCACCGGTGTATTGCAACCCGGCAGTCAGGTGCATTATTTCTTTCAATTTGCAGGCGAAACCCAAGCCTTAACGGAATTTAATCACTGGATAAAACCGCAATTAAATCCATCGCAGCGCCTTATGGATATTCAGGAAGACCGTCCTGAACTGGGTTCCGCGCTGGAAAGAGCCGAACGCTATTTGGGTTTAGCCAGCATTGTTGTTATTTTAATTTCCGGTGTTGCGATTGCGATGGCGACACGACGCTATACCGAACGGCACTATAACGCCACGGCCATCTTGGGGTGTTTAGGTTGTAAACAAAACGAAATCCTTTGGCTGTATGGTAGCCAGTTTGTGGTTTTGGGTTTATTAGGTAGCGCCCTGGGTTGTTTGCTGGGCTGGTTTGCCCAGCAAGGACTGTTTTATCTATTAAAATCGTTGCTACCGCAACAGCTTGCAGACCCGGGTTTATTGGCAATTTTATTCGGATTTATTATTGGCATGGCTGTTTTGTTGGGGTTTGCGTTACCGCCTTTATTACGATTAAAACAAGTTTCACCGTTGCGCGTCTTGCGCCGCGAACTTGATCCCTTGCCAAGCAGTGCCTGGCTGATTTACGGTTTAGCTATCATTATTATTGGTGTCCTAATCTGGCGCTATACCAATGAATTGAAAATGACCGTGACTATTATCGGTATCGGTTTGATCAGTTTTTTACTGCTGGGTTCTGCGATTTATTATTTACTGCGCTTTAGCCGAAAATTATTACCCTATTTAAGTCTGAGCTGGCGCTTTGGTTTAAAGGGCTTATTAATAAACAGCCGGGCCAGCGTCATTCAAATACTGGCTTTCAGCCTTACTTTAGTGGCTATGGTTCTGACCTTCACGGTACGCACTGACCTTATTAATGACTGGCAAAAGCAACTACCCAAAAACGCGCCCAATCATTTTGCTTTAAACATTTTTCCCGAACAACAACAAAAATTTCAACTAGACCTGCAACAACAGAAAATAGCCGGCAGTCAGTTTTATCCGGTCATTCGAGGCCGTCTGGTCGCAATCAATACCGTGCCTGTTCAGCAAATAGTCAGCAAGGACACACAAGGCGAAAGCGCCACGCACCGTGAACTGAGTCTTACCTGGACACAAACATTACCTGAAGACAATAAAATTACCGACGGAAACTGGTGGCAGAATCAACAAAGCGGCCTGGTTTCTGTCGAACAAAAGCTGGCCAGCAGCCTGAAAATAAAATTAGGCGACGCGCTAACTTTTACCGTTGGCAGTCAGCAGTTTATAGCGACCGTTACCAGCATACGTGACCTGCGCTGGGACACTATGAAACCAAACTTTTACATGATTTTTTCGCCGGGTACGCTGGATACTTTTCCCAGTACTTTCATCACCAGCTTTTATTTACCCGAAAACCAAAAAGACTTTTTAAATGCGCTGGTCAAAAAATATCCCGGTACCACTGTTTTGGAAGTCGATTTAATTTTAAAGCAATTTAAAACCATACTCGTGCAATTGACCGAAGCGATTAATTACCTGCTTTATTTTGCGCTACTTGCCGGATTTACCGTCTTGTT
The DNA here is from genome assembly GCA_903832775.1 of uncultured Methylobacter sp. Lineage (GTDB taxonomy): Bacteria > Pseudomonadota > Gammaproteobacteria > Methylococcales > Methylomonadaceae > Methylobacter_A. The sequence goes on from CAILCX010000091.1 coordinate 32,059, forward strand.
TGCCTCCGTTTATACCACTTTGGACAGTCGGATTCATGAGGGAGCATTAATGAGAACGCTGGGCGCAAATCGGGCCTTTTTAAGAAAAGCCCATCTTATTGAATTTAGTTTACTGGGATTTATTTCCGGTTTAATCGCGGTGTTTATCTCAGAGGCTATACTTTACGCTTTATACACACAAGTCATGCATATCGACTATCACGCTAACTTTATTTTGTGGTTTGGAGTGCCGTTAACCGGGGCCTTAGTGGTCGGACTTGCCGGTTGTTGGGGCTTACGAAAAGTCGTTACCAAGCCTCCACTTGAGGTCTTAAGGGAACTCTAACGCATCAATCAAAAGCTCAATACTAAAAGGGCAGAGCAATATCAGGCTTGATGTTTTTTAACAGTCGCTTAAACAGCTCTTGAATCCTGGACATTGCTGCGTCCGTATCCGCTTCAAAACGAATCACTAATGATGGCGTCGTATTTGACGCTCTGACTACCCCCCAGCCATCCGCGAAATCGACACGCATTCCATCAATTTCCGTCATTTTGCCGTCAGTGAAATGAGCGATCTTAAGCAACTCGTCCATAACGCTGAAATTTTCACCTTCTTCCATCATAACAACTAACTCAGGGGTGTTGATACTGTCGGGAAAATCGGCAAAGACCTCAGCGCTGCTTCGAGAATCCCTGGACAAAATATCAAGTAAACGAGCTGCAGCATACAAGGCATCATCAAAACCAAACCAGCGATCATTAAAGAATATATGCCCGCTCATTTCACCAGCGAGTTTGGCACCGGTTTCTTTGATCTTTGCTTTCATTAAGGAATGCCCGGTTTTCCACATCAGCGGTCTGCCTCCAAACTTGATTATCTGCTCTGTCAAATGGCGCGAGCACTTCACATCGTAAATAATTTCCGCGCCCGGATTGCCAGCTAACACATTTTTGGCAAACAGCATCATTTGCCGATCCGGCCAGATAATTTTTCCGTTTGAATCGACAACTCCCAAGCGGTCACCATCACCATCAAAAGCCAGTCCGATATCAGCATTATAATGTTTTACGGTTGCAATCAATTCAGTCAGGTTTTTTGGGTTACTGGGGTCTGGATGATGGTTAGGAAAGCTGCCATCAATATCGCAGAATAGTTCAATGACTTCACAACCCAGAGACTTCAGGAGCATAGGTCCCAGCTCGCCGGCAACGCCATTTCCACAATCCAATACTACCGTCATCGGGCGTTTGATTTGGATATATTCAGAAATAATGCCTATATATTCATTATGATACTGGGTATTGAGTTCGATGTTCCCGGCCGGACCTGTAGCAAAGTCCTCTTTTTCTATACAAGCTTTAAGTTGTTGAATACCTTCACCGGCCAGCGTTACGTCGTTGATGATCATCTTCAAGCCATTATATTCCGGCGGATTATGACTGCCTGTAATCATCACTCCGGAACGCCCTTCGGTGTGCTTTGCCACAAAATAGAGTATCGGCGTTGGTACCATGCCAATATCAAGCACATCAAGCCCGGTTGAAATAAGACCTTTGACCAAGGCTTCTGCAAGTGCAGGACTAGAGATTCTTCCATCCCGTCCGACGACAATAGTTTTACACTTGTGCTGTATAGCTTGTGTTCCGAGCGCGCGGCCAATGTCGTAAATTATTTCTTTGGTTAAGGTTTTACCAACAACACCTCGAATATCGTAAGCCTTGAAAATAGTTCCGGCGTCAGCTTTTTTTTTTAAGGAGCCGGGCATTTCAAAAAAATCAGGCACTGTATTTTCAGGTGTTTTGGGTGTGGCAGTTGGAGAGGGTCTAAGCTCGACCATTTCATTAATTTGCTGAATAAAGTAATCGTCATCAATTATGTTGTCCGCCAGATCTTTGGAAGCTGGCGCCGATTCCTCGCCCATCCATGAAGTTGTGCCGCCGGCAACGATAGGATCATCGAAATCATCGAAAAAACCACTCATTTCCATATCAACAAAGTCACTGTTGCTATCGGTGGCAACATCAGCATCCTGAGTATCCAAAACTCTTTTAAATTGGACCAATGTTGAAACAATGGCATTCATCTCAGGCAACGCAACAGGATAATTACCTTGTACTTTATTGGTCATCATATCTTTATAGGCTTTTAAGACAGTACCAAGATCTTGCCTCAATAACGCTGACAATCTCCTGTAACCGATAAAAAAAACTAAAAGGGCAAGCGTGGCAACAATCACGATTATGCCAATAATAAAATCCGATCCGGAAAAGGTAACATCCTCTGCATAGTGATAATGTAAATCCCAGCTGGTATTGGCGACTTCTATCTGCGCATCATCACTTTGCTCTTCATTGCCTTGAACACCCGCACTGCCTAATACCAAAGATGCTTGCCTCAACTCAAGATGCCCTCCTTTTAATTCGACTGAGGCCATACTCTTGGTAATGAAGTCGTAATTCAAACTAGCCAGAATTACGCCTACCACCTGATTATTTTGTGTAATCTGACGTGTTATAGCCAGATGTCGATCAGCTCCGATGTCTCCTTGTATTGCAGGTAACTGATTTTTAGTAAACGTTTCGCGCACCATATCCAAATCGGCATAACCCATTTTTGGGACACTTTTATCATCAAGCTCACTAATTCCAGGCAACAAAATCCTTACTTTCAAGATACCCGGCAAATATCGTTCGAGTTTTGCGGCTACCGTATTTAACTGAGACAGGTCTGAACTAGTAACAGCCGCCAATACCTCAGAATCTTGCGCCATCTTTTGTAACGCGTCAGTCAACAAATTGACTTGTCCTGTAATTCCCAGTGCAGCACTTTTTGCAACGGAAATGGCAGAGTCCTGCTTGGCTTGCGCAATTTGAACCGAACTAATCCGGTAAATACTTGCACCTACAAATACAATCATTAATACAGCAATTGCTGACAAGAAGGAAAAAAGTCGGGCCATATTTTTTTTAATACCTTTTTGAAAAAGTTGTCACCAGTTTACAGACCTGTATTGGGTCCTACATGAGGCAGTAGTGAGATATCTTATAACTTTATCATTGCCGTTTAATGACGACCGGTATGACCAAATCCGCCTGAACCTCTGGTACTTTGATCAAACTCCGTTACATGCTCAAACTCAACTTGCACCACAGGAACAAAAACCATTTGAGCAATGCGCTCACCAATATTGATGGTGAACGATGTATCGCCACGATTCCAGCAAGACACAAAAACTTGTCCCTGGTAATCGGAATCTATCAATCCCACCAGATTTCCTAAAACAATGCCATGTTTATGGCCCAGTCCGGAGCGAGGCAATAAAACGGCTGCCAATTGATGGTCGTTAATATAGATAGCCAGTCCGGTAGGAATTAATAAAGTTTGACCGGGCGCTATGTCGACCGGTTCATCGAGACAGGCGCGCAAATCCAGGCCGGCAGATCCAGAAGTCGCATAGTCCGGCAACGGAATGTCTTTGCCCAGACGATCATCCAAAATTTTAAGCTGTATTTTTTTCATTTACTTTTAAGTTCCATTCTTTCTGCGATTAAACCAATGAGTTGTTCTGCCAAATTATTTTTGTCCGTCATAGCCAGGCTTTTTTGACCTTCGTTCCAAAAAACCTGTAAAGCATTTTGATCGCTGTCAAAGCCTCCCAAGCTTTCATTATGCAATGCATTAGAAGAATCTTGTCCAACCCAGTTTGCCGCAATCATATCCAGATTTTTTTTGATTAACTTATCTTGAGCATAGCGTTCAAGATCGTGGGTTTCAGCTGCAAATCCGACCGTAAATGGACGATTACTGGAAAGCATTGCAACATCGGCCAAAATATCGTGATTTTTTTGCAATGTTAATGTAGTTTGCTCTAAACTCTTTTTTATTTTATGAGTTTCAAGAAAGACAGGCCGGTAATCCGCAACCGCTGCGGCACCAATGTATATATCATGTTCTACGGCTTTGGTAATAACCACTTCGTACATTTGTTCAGCCGTTTCTATCTTGAATACATCTGCTTGTTCCGGAGGTGTTAGTGATACTGGCCCACTAACCAGCGTGACTTTGGCGCCCGCTTTTAAAGCGGCTTTAGCCAGTGCATAACCCATTTTTCCTGAACTTCGATTGGTCAGATAACGGACCGGGTCTAAAGGTTCGCGAGTAGGACCGGCACTGATTAAAACGCTAAGCCCTTTTAAACATTGAGATGTGGATTCTGCGAGCAAAAGTCGGCAAATTTCTGCGGGCTCGGACATTCTACCCATACCGGTTTCTCCGCAAGCTTGTTCTCCTGGCTCGGGACCTATCATTGTGACCCCATGGCCAATCAATCTTTGAATGTTTTCCTGAGTGACCGGCTTATTCCACATAGCCTGGTTCATGGCTGGTGCCATAAAAACAGGGCAAGTTGCTGCCAGATAAAGCGTTGAAACCAAGTTATCAGCCAAACCATGACTGCATTTTGCCATCGTGTTTGCTGTTGCCGGTGCAATAATCAACACATCAGCCCAACGCGCCAGTGTAATATGCTCCATCGCATTTTCTTCGTCCACATCAAGTAACTCAGTATGCACAGGATTACCGGAAAGCGCCTGAAAAGTAAGCATTCCTACAAACTGCAGGGCCGAATGGGTCATAACCACTCGCACCGTTGCGCCTTGCTTGCGTAATAACCTGACCAGTTCGGCTGATTTGTAAGCTGCAATGCCGCCACTCACAGCCAATAAAATATGCTTGTTATTGATAATAATATCCAAAATGTGAACAAAGTCGATATTATGGCAAGGTTAATGAAAATCTTCTATGCTTAAGTTCAATCAGAGAAGGAGAGCACCATGTCCATTAAAGATTGGTCGGCAGACGACCGCCCCAGAGAAAAATTATTGCGTCGTGGTTCTGCGGCTTTAACTGATGCTGAATTGTTGGCCATTTTTTTGCGGACTGGTTCACCCGGCAAATCAGCGGTTGACCTTGCCCGTGAGCTATTGGTCGAATTTGGTTCACTAAAAGCCTTGTTAAGCGCTGATCAGAAACGTTTTTGCGAAGGCAAAGGCTTGGGCGATGCCACTTATGCCCAACTCCAGGCCGTCATGGAAATGGCCAGACGACATTTTGAAGAATCCTTGCAACGCGGCGATGCGCTCACCAGCCCAGAGATTACCCGCGCCTATCTTAGCGCAAAACTCCGCGGCTACAGCTACGAAGTATTCGCTTGTTTGTTTCTTGATAATCAACATCGAATCATAAAACTGGATGAATTGTTCCGGGGTACCATTGATGGCGCAAGCGTTTATCCAAGAGAAGTCGCCAAACAGGCATTACACTATAATGCAGCGGCGGTCATTTTTGCCCATAATCACCCTTCCGGTATTTCCGAACCCAGCCAGGCCGACAAACAAATCACCGAAAAACTTAAGCAGGCCCTAGCTTTGTTTGACATACGCGTACTGGATCATTTTATTATCGGTGATGGCCAGCCTTATTCATTTGCTGAACATGGCTTGTTGTGACTTTTTAAAATGAAGTGTAATTCTGTTACTATTAAAAAAACCCATATTAAGCTTTTCTTTATACCCAGCGTGAAAAGGTTTGACAAAAACAGCGCATCTCATGATAATACACGGTTTAATTCACTTAGATACAAAGAATCGAGACACTATGGCTAATACAGCACAAGCTAAAAAGCGTGCGCGACAAGCGGAAAAAAGCCGTATTCGCAACGCAGGACAAAGAAGCAACCTACGTACTTTCATCAAAAAAATAATTGCCGCCGTCAAACTGGGCGACAAAGAGAAAGCGCAAGCTGCCTATAACACTGCGGTGCCGATTATTGATTCTGCAGTTACCAAAGGCATTATTCATAAAAATAAGGCCGCACGCGGTAAAAGCAGACTAAATGCAAAAGTAAAAGCTATAGCTTAATTGCGTTAGCTTTAGCTAAATAAAAAGGCCGATCTCATTAAGTTTCGGCCTTTTTATTATCTAAAATTAAATAACTACAAGATTATCCCGATGTATCAGCTCTGAATCATCGAAATAACCTAAAATCAACTCAAATTGCGAACTACTTTTACCCGCTATCAATTGGGCATCAGCAGACCCGTAATTGGTCAGGCCACGAGCAATTTCAAATCCAGCCTCGTCGACACAAGAAACAAGCTCACCGCGATCAAACAGACCTGAAACCGCCTTTACCCCAACTGCAAGCAGACTCTTGCCTTCATTTTTTAACATTCTGATCGCTCCCTCATCAAGAACCAACAACCCCTTAACTTGTAGCTGCGCAGCCAACCAGCGCTTTCTGGCCACTAGGGGCTCAATGTCAGGCAGCAAGTATGTACCCAATTCAGCACCAGCAATAATAGAAGCAATGACATTTTCCGCCGCACCCGCAGCAATTACAGTTGCCGCACCAGAACGAGCCGCAAGACGCGCAGCCCGAACCTTGGTGCACATTCCTCCTCGACCTAATCCACTGCGACTCTCGCCTGCAACTATATCCAATCGCTGATCATTAACGCTGATTTCAGAAATTAACTCCGCATCTGGATAGACACTCGGATCACCGGTAAATAAACCAGACTGATCTGTTAAAAGAATAAGCAAATCGGCTTCCACCAGATTAGCTACCAATGCCGCCAAGGTATCATTGTCGCCAAAGCGAATTTCTTCAGTTGCTACCGCATCATTTTCATTAATGACAGGCACCACGCCAAACTTTAGCAATGTCAATAAAGTACTCCTGGCATTTAGATACCGCTGGCGATTCGACAAATCATCATGAGTTAATAATACTTGAGCGGCATGCAAATTATGCTGCTGAAAATTATCATCAAAAACGCGAACCAAACCCATTTGGCCGACAGAGGCTGCAGCTTGCAACTCATGCAAAACTTTAGGCCGGGTTTTCATGCCCAAACGACACATACCTTCAGCTACGGAGCCCGAGGAAACCAGTATTACATCTATTGACTGACCCCTTAAGCCAGCCATCTGTTCAACCCAAGTAGTGATTGAAGCCTTATCAAGACCAAGACCACCCTTAGTCAATAAGGAACTACCTATCTTGACGACAACACGCTTTACCTTGGCAAACTCAGTCCTGCTCACTTTTTTCCCGCCGTTGTTGCTCCAAAAAATTCATGATGGCAAACATTAACTCTCTAGTACCATTCCCGTTTATAGCTGCAATCTTAAAGACCGGACCAACCCACTCCAACTCATCTACAATTGCCTGGCAGCGCTCATCCACTTCTTCATCCAGTAGCCGATCTATTTTGTTTAACACCAGCCATCGTGGTTTAGCGGCCAACTCGTCACTCCACTTTTCAACTTCGTGAATGATTTTTTTTGCCGCCTGCACAGGAGACTCCGTACTTCCATAGGGCTCAACATCAATTAGGTGCAATAATAGACCTGTGCGTAACAAGTGTTTCAGAAATTGCAAGCCCAGTCCCGCGCCTTCAGCCGCACCTTCTATAACGCCAGGAATATCCGCAATAACAAAACTACGTAAATCGTCAACACTAACAACACCCAGATTAGGATGCAAAGTTGTAAACGGATAGTCGGCAACTTTGGGGGTTGCTGCTGACACAGACCGAATCAAACTCGATTTTCCGGCGTTAGGCATACCAAGCAATCCAACGTCAGCAATCAGAGTTAACTCCAGATCAAGTCTGCGGTGCTCGCCCTCACTGCCTTTGCTGGCTTTTTGTGGCGCCCGGTTAATGCTGCTTTTAAATCGCGTATTTCCAAGGCCATGAAAGCCCCCCTGCGCAACCAATAAAGTTTGGCCTATTTCAGTTAAATCACCGATAACCTCACCTGTCTCCGCATCAGAAACCAGAGTCCCTAATGGCACGGACACATAGCAATCATCGCCTTTTCTTCCGGTACAGTTTCTGCTCATGCCGTTTTGTCCACGTTGCGCCCTGTGAACCGCATGATATCTGAAGTCGACCAGCGTATTCACATTTTCTGCCGCGATCAAATAAACGCTACCGCCATCGCCACCATCGCCGCCGTCAGGACCTCCCATAGGGATATATTTCTCACGCCGAAAACCGATAGTGCCATTGCCGCCATCGCCCGCCTCAACGCGAACCTCTGCTTCGTCAACAAATCTCATAAATCACATGCCGCCAAACTTAAAACTCAATCGATAAAAACAAAAAAAGCCCCGCCATGATGGAGGAGCTTTTTAAAGTTGTCGAACTAGATCATGCTAATTCAACTTGTCAATTTCGGCGCTCTATGGCGCGAAACTGCCGTACGTCTTATGCCGCAACAATACTGATAAATCTGCGGTTATTAGGACCCTTAACCTGAAACTGCACTTTTCCGTCAGCTGTTGCAAATAAAGTATGATCCTTACCACATCCAACGTTGTCGCCAGGATGAAACTGTGTTCCACGTTGACGTACGATAATGTTACCTGCTGTTACACTCTCACCACCGTAACGCTTAACACCTAATCTTTTCGCATTAGAGTCGCGTCCGTTACGGGTACTACCACCAGCTTTCTTATGAGCCATTTGTAATTCCTTATGTCTTAAGCAGAAATTCCAGTAATCTGGATTTCCGTATAGTACTGACGATGCCCCATTTGTTTCATATGGTGCTTACGTCTTCTGAATTTAATAATTTTTACTTTTTTATGTCTGCCTTGTGACAGAACAGTAGCAGTAACTTTTCCGCCTTCAATAAAAGGCATACCTACTTTAGTATCGCCGTCGGACTGAATCATCAGCACTTTATCGAACTCGATGCTATCGCCGGTGCCTAGCTCCAGTTTCTCTATTTTTAAGAAAGTACCTTCTTCTACGCGGTACTGTTTACCACCTGTTTGAATTACCGCATACATCGGCGCAAGCTCCATCAAGCATTAATCTGTTTATAATGAACAGAAAATTATATTTTTAAATCAAAGGCAAGTCAATCTAAATTAATTTAACAGCCAAAACATGTCACCGTAACAGCACAAATAATCTTGTAATTTTTCTTGCCTAATCAATCTGAATGGGCGATTAATGCTCTATTAAGTTATAATAGTCTAGCAGACTTTGATTTTCATAGCTATCATCATGAAAAATAACCCAAACTTACAAGCAGCACTTTATAATGGCATCGCACTTACAATCTTCCGCTAACATTCCTGCCTCCATTGATTTTGATTCAATCAAGAAATTGACTACAGCTGAGGCTAAAACCGTTGATCAGCTTATTATTAGCGAGTTAAGTTCTGATGTTGTCCTTATTAATCAAATGGGCCACTATATCGTCGGCAGTGGTGGCAAACGCTTGCGCCCAATGCTGCTTTTACTTGCCGCAAAGGCTCTTGGAGGAGTTAGTGACAATCACTTGCTTCTTGCCGCAGTAATTGAGTTCATCCATACCGCAACACTACTGCATGATGATGTTGTTGATGACTCTGACCTCAGACGAGGAAAAGAATCTGCAAATGCCGTATGGGGTAATGCTGCCAGCATCTTGGTTGGTGATTATCTTTATTCCAGCGCCTTTGAAATGATGGTCCGTACCGGCAATATGCGGGTCATGGAAATCCTGTCAAAAACCACCACAGCTATAGCGGAAGGTGAGGTCTTACAACTTCTAAATTGCAACAACCCTGAAACGACAGAAGAAAAATATCTTGAAGTCATTGCCAGAAAAACAGCAATTTTATTTAGCGCAGCAACTAAATTGGCCGCAGTGGTTGCCGACGCATCGATCGAAATCGAACAAGGACTTGCGCAATATGGCCAACATTTGGGTATTGCCTTTCAACTTATTGATGACGCCCTGGATTACAAAGCAAGCAAAGAAGAATTAGGGAAAAATCTGGGGGATGATCTTGCCGAAGGCAAGCCAACATTACCACTGATTTACGCCATTCAAAACGGCAATCAAAACGAAGCAAAAATTATTATTGATGCGATAAAAAATGGTGACCGCGAAGCTTTCAACGAAGTCTATGCCGTCGTACAAAGCACCAAAGCTATTGATTATACAGAGCAACGTGCTCATGAAGAGGCGGAAAAAGCAATAACCGCCTTAAATATTCTTCCTGAATCAGAATTTAAAGAAGCCTTGGTTTTATTGGCAAAATTTTCTGTGCAACGTAATTATTAAGCGCTTTTGACGTCATATAAAACAGAGCAGCCTAGCCTATAAGCAATGCATTATAGGCATGCACTTTTTCTAGTAGTCGATTGTATTTTAACTCAACCCTATCCATCATCTCGGTTAAAAAAATCGATATCTCAGCATCTTCAATATTTTCTGCCGCTGACAATATATAGCCTTCAAGGTTACTCATCGCATCGGCATCGACAATCTCATCAAAGAAAATCAGCGCAACGGATGAATTGATAGCTTTAACCAGTTCATCATCAGACAAACGCTGTTCTAGCAACTGTTGCAGTGTATTAACCGCTTGAACCGTTTCTTGCGCTTTTATATTGATCGTTTGAAGCAGGCTAAAATTTTCGGTGAACTCTATAAATTCGTTGGCTGCCTTTTTAAGCTCATACAAGCGTAGCTCATGCTTTGTCTTTAATGCTTGTTGCATTGTTATATCCCGCTCACCATAAGTTATCTTTATTATAATTCAGATTTGTCTTTTCCGGTGAGCGAGGTTCTTATTATCAGGCTCTTCACTTAGAAGCCTGATGTTGGGTTTATATAGCTACATTAGCTTTTTACCCGTTCATTTAGCACCACTAAAGACTCATGTTTCTTGATTTTTTCCTTACCATATAAATCGATAACCTCAACCTTAATATTGTCATCTGGCGCAGTAGACAAAAAGTCTTCAATTGTTTCCAGTATGTCATGATCGATAAAATTGGCTTTGCTGGCATCAATAGTTACGCTGCTATTTTCTTTAATACGCAGGATAAATTTTCTCAGCAGCGCCTTGTTCAGGAAAGAAACATCTTTGTTGAATGACAACACATAATGCGCGCCGTCCTGAATCAAGGTAATCGCCGCTGAATAATTGGCCTTGATCACAAAAAATATTCCAATAAACATACCAATTGCCATACCTTTTAATAAATCAGTCAACAGAATGGCAAGCACAGTAAACACAAACGGGAGAAATTGGCTCATGCCTTTTTGGTAGAATTTTTTGAATATGGCCGGGTTGGCCAACTTGTAACCGGTATGCAATAAAATGGCTGATAAGCATGCCAGAGGAATGTAGTTAAGGTAATGTGCCAGAAACATCACGCTGAGCAACAAAAGCAGGCCATGCGTGAAACAGGCAATCCGGGTTTGTCCGCCCGCATTGATATTTGCCGCACTGCGCACGATAACTGCGGTGATGGGAAGTCCTCCGAGTAAACCACTGAGGATATTACCCACTCCTTGAGCCTTTAATTCCCGGTTGGTCGGTGCGATACGCTTTAACGGATCAAGTTTATCTGTCGCCTCAAGGCTTAACAGCGTTTCCAGGCTCGCGATTATCGCAATTGTCACCGCAACCACATACACCTGCGGATTGGCAAGATAGCTAAAGTCTGGATACATGAAGTTTTTGAAAAAATCAGTAGTTTGTTCCGAGATAGGCAAACTGACCAGATGTTCGGAACTGACCGTCCAGGCAGGCGCAAATTGTGTCGCGACCAGATTATAGCCAACGCCCCACAGCACGGCGATTAACGGGCCAGGAATCAGCTTGAGCAGTTTTTGTTTTTTTAACCATGCCGTGCTCCAGATAATCAACAGCAACAAGGCCACCCCGCTGATAATAATCGAACCTGGTGAAATAATGCCTAATGCATTAACCAGTTCGATAAAGCTTGAGCCCGCTGTTTCTTTCATATAGCTTTCGTCGCCTTCATAACTGCTATGGTAACCGGTGGCATGGGGAATCTGCTTGATAATCAGAATTAAACCGATGGCCGCCAACATACCCTCAATTACGGCAGACGGAAAAAAAGCACCGATAATCCCTGCCCGCAGGTAACCCAACACAAGTTGTAAGATGCCCGCTAACACACAGGCAACCAGCAATCCCTGAAAACTGCCGAGTGTTTCAATGGCATTGAATACAATCACGGTAAGACCTGCAGCAGGACCAGAGACACAAAGTTGCGACCCGCTTAACCAGGAGACGACTAGTCCACCGACCAAGCCGGCAATCAGCCCGGAAAATAGAGGAGCTCCCGAGGCCAAGGCGATACCAAGACATAACGGTAAAGCGACCAGAAAGACCACCATACCGGCAGGTAAATCGTCTTTAAAATGGCGTAAATAAAATTGAGTATGTTTTTGTATCATGCTGATTATCCTAAGCTTCGATAAAGAGGGTGTATATAGACGCCCGTCTTGTTATTGTTTAAAATTACTATTGAAGAATGGCGTTGGCGGTTTTTACCTCAACGCGCAAGTGCGCTTAACTTAGGATGGTTAATCATTAAAGTATCCTCATAAAAGCTGACTTCACCGGTTTTAATGTCGTGATTGCCGCCTACAATGCCAATCTCACCCGTTGCAATCATTTCCTTTAAAATAGGGCTACGCTCCAGAATGGCATGCACTGTTCTTTTTACATTAAGTGTGGCTACTTTTTCCACAAACGCATCGTTACTTGAGTTACGGTTTTCTGTTTCGGTTTTTTCGTCATAAACCGCAGGCTGTATTTTGCTTAATAGGGCCGTCAGGTTGCCCATTTCCAAATGGTCGCAAGCGCCTTTTATCGCGCCGCATTTGCTATGGCCTAGAACCACGATTATTTTAGCGCCGGCCACCTTGCAACCAAATTCCATGCTGCCTAGAATATCTTCGTTAATAATATTGCCCGCAATACGAACACTAAAAACATCGCCCAAACCCTGGTCAAAAACCAGCTCAACTGAAGTACGGGAATCTATGCAGCTTAAAATGACCGCAAAAGGATGTTGGCCATCGGATGTTTCATTCGCCTGTTGCAGCAGGTTACGGTTTACTTTAAGGTTATTTCCGAAGCGTTTATTGCCATCCTTTAATAAGTCCAATGCCATTGCCGGTGTAATGGTGGCTTGCATTTCTTTAGTTAATGTTTTCATTTTTAGTGGTTTTTGAGTTTAAGTTGCTTACGCTGTATAACTTGGTAGCACTTATCCTAGCCCCTTAACCTTTCAATAACCTTTCGCAACACCCGGAGTTCATGAATATTTTATTAATAGAAGATGATGCCGTTCTGGCCGATGGTTTGACTCACACCCTAAGCTCTAGCGGCTATTTGGTGACAGGTGCAACGTCCGGTCGTTACGCGGAACAGCTACTTCTGGCGCAAGATTTTGATTTGATCATACTGGATTTAGGGCTACCCGATATGGACGGCCTGGAATGGTTACGCAAACTGCGTAGCCGGAAAATTCCATTACCTATTTTAATTCTGACTGCGCGTGACGGTGTTAACGACAGAATCAACGGCATTGAGCAGGGTGCCGATGACTATATGACCAAACCATTTGAACTTAGAGAATTGGAAGCTCGGGTCCATGCTTTGATTCGGCGTTGTTACGGCGGATTTAGTAACGATATTGTGAACGGTCGTTTGGCGCTGGATAGTCAAAACCATCAAGTCTTGGTGGATGACCAGACGATTAATCTGTCTGCGAGGGAATATGGCGTATTGGAAATACTACTGCTGCAAGCAGGGAAAGTCGTCAGCAAGGACCGCATCGCGCAACGTCTTGCCGTGGATGGGGATGCGTTGACCGATAATGCTGTGGAAATCTATGTGCATCGCTTGCGCAAGCGTATAGAACCCTACGGCGCAGTGATCCGAACGGTGCGCGGACTCGGTTATTTACTGGAGCGGTCAGCTGATGAATAAACAGCGCAGCCTTAAGACAGACATTCTTTTGCGCCTGGCCGTGCCGCTGATTTTGTTCATCAGTTGTGAATCAGTGCTGTCCTATTTTGTCACCTTGCATCATGTAGACGTGGCTTATGATCGCTGGCTGCTCGATTCCGCAAGGTCATTAACCCAGGAAATCAAGGTGCGTGATGGCAAGATAGTTGTGGAATTGCCTCCCGCCGCCTTGGAAATTTTCAAATGGGATGACGCAGACAAAACCTATTTCAAGATAATCTCGGCACAACAGGGCATGATAGCGGGCGATAAATTCGTTCCTGAACCTACTGATGTTGAAACCGAATGGGCTCACCCCGTCTATTTTGATGACGAGATGGCTGGCGAACCGGTCAGGGTGGTTTCGATGATGATTGCTCGTGAAAACAGCTCGGACAAGATTTTTGTTCATGTTGCCGAAACCCTGAATAAACGCCGCAGCATGATGATGGATATTTTGCTGGCCGATCTTGTGCCGCAGGTAGCTCTGGTTTTGCTTGTCGGCATTTATCTGGTGATCGGCGTAAAACGAGGCTTGCAACCGCTGCATGTCTTGGCCGATGAAATTGCCCGGCGCTCATCGCGTGATTTGCGGCCCATTCCTGAGCAGCATGTTTTTTTGGAAGTGCGTACGCTGACCGACACCATCAATGATTTACTGGATCGGCTGTCCTCGGCCATCGCTACCCAACAACGTTTTATTGCCAATGCCGCGCATCAATTGCGCACCCCGCTGGCAGGCTTAAAACTGCAAGTAGAACGCGCAGTACGTGAGCAGGATTTTTCGGCAATGAAACCGGCCCTGATGCACATTCAGGATTGCGCCGACCGTATGTCGCATTTGACCACGCAATTATTGATCTTAGCCAGATCGGACCCCATCAATGGCGATTATGAACTACGGCCGGTAGATCTGTGTAAACTGGCTAAAGAAACCAGTATGGACTGGGTACCTAAAGCGCTGCAGCGACACATCGAAATCAGTTTTGAAGGCTTAATGCAGCCGCTGTACGTTCAGGGCGATGCAGTTTTGTTGCGGGAATTACTGGCAAATTTACTGGATAATGCCATTTGTTACGGTCATGAACGAGGTAACATTATCGTTAAAGTCGAGTGCCAGCCCACGCCTCGCCTAAGTGTTGAAGATGATGGTCCGGGCATACCCGAGTATGAAATAGACAAGGTTTTCGAGCGCTTTTATCGTATCCCCGGCAGCCCCGGAGATGGTTGTGGCTTGGGGCTGGCAATCGTCAAGGAGTTGGCTGATCTGCATAAAGCACGATTAGCGTTAAGCCGTTGCAATGCAGCAGGCGGAACTCGTTTTGTTCTGGTTTTTAAAGAATCGTAGTAAAGACTCAGTAGATAGACAATTGTGGACGACATTGATTTTGAAAGGCTGTTGAAAGCTTGCAATGTTAAACTTGTCCCTAGAAACCTTTTAACAGTTAACGGTTAATGCTTGCTCTGACTCGACCTTAACGTACAATTGCTTTCCCTTGAAACTACCCGACTATCGAGCATAAGGAACATAAAATCATGGGGATACTCAGCATACTGCTCTGGACTCCGGCTGTGGGGGCCTTGCTGCTGGCTTCAGTGCCAGGCAAGAACATACGGCTAATCCGTTACATCGCCAATTTGTTTGCTGCTATCGCTTTCCTATTAGTTTGTTGGCTGCTGAGCAACTATAACGCCCACGATGCTGAATTACAGTTTAATGAATATTTTCCGCTGAATCCACGATTAGGCAGCGCTTATGCGTTGGGCGTAGATGGTTTATCCATGCCGATGCTGGTGCTGGCGACCTTGTTGACGGCTATGGCCTTGCTAGCCTCCTTCACCGTGTCCAGCAGCGTCAAGGGTTATCATGTTTGTATATTGTTGCTTGAGTTCGGCATGTTAGGGGTGTTTTTGGCTCAGGACTGGGCCTTATTTTATATCTTCTGGGAAGTGACATTAATCCCGCTGTTCTTTCTGATTGGTCGTTGGGGCGGTAAAAGACGGCACACGGCCAGTCTTAATTTCGTGCTGTACACGATGGGCGGCTCGGTATTTATGCTGATTAGTTTATTGGCAATCAGTCAGTATGATCTTGAACACGGTGGTTCCTTAATGTCTTCGATGCATCAGGCGGCGCAAGACATGCCCAGATTTGAGCAGGTTTTAGTGCTGTTGGGTTTTGTGATCGGTTTTGGCGTTAAAATGCCGATTTTTCCGCTGCACGGCTGGTTGCCGCTGGCTCATGTCGAAGCGCCCAGTCCGGTCAGTATTTTACTGTCCGGTATTTTGCTGAAAATGGGCGCTTACGGTTTGATCAGGGCGGTGGTGATGCTGCCGGAGGCCGCCAAGTTGTTGCAACCCTACCTGATTTTCCTGGGACTGTTCGGTATGCTTTATGGCGGTTTACTGGCCTGGCGGCAAAGCGATCTTAAAGCCATGATTGCCTATTCTTCGATCAGCCACATGGGCATAGTCTTGTTGGGTATTGCGACCTTGAATGAGATTGGCATTACCGGCGCGGTGTTGCAAATGAGCGCTCACGGCCTGATTGCCGGTGCGCTGTTTCTGCTGGTGGGGTTGTTGTATGAGCGCACGCATACCCGCAACATCCAGGATTACCGTTCACTGATTCAGGTGATGCCGCGTTTTACATTGTTCATGACCTTAACCTTGCTGGCGGCGATGGGGCTGCCAGGTTCGGTGGGCTTTATTGCCGAGTTGCATACCTTGATTGGCGGCTTCAGTGCATTTGCCAGTCTTGGCTTAGGCCTAGTCGTGATGGTTTTCTTTAGCGTGAGTATGTTAATCGGCGCCGCTTACGCGATACGCACGATCAGCCTGCTCTTTACCGGGCCTAAATCCCCCCTCCCCCCCCTTTTTCAAAAGGGGGCGAGGGGGGATTTTCAGCTTGAAGACTTGAAAACGCCAGAACTATTGGCGGCCGGAATTCTGGTTGCGGGCATTGTGTTATTTGGCCTAGTGCCTGCGCCGCTGTTGGCTTTGTCCTCAGCCACCATCAGTCAGATGAACACCGTCATCAGTCAGCGAATTTTATAATATTGACCATGCAAGACTCTCCTTTAAAATTACGTGAACACATCATCACCGCGCTAAATCATCTGGATCATGTTCTGCCTGGGCAGGCGCCTATCCTGGATTTCGTTCATCACAACACTTTGCATGGTTTTCAGCAGCTGCCGTTTGACCAGGCGTTGGCTGAATTCGAAGCCTTAACCGGTATTTGCTGTTATCTTTCTGAACAGAAAAACCGGGATTTTTACCAGCAGGGGCGCATTGACGACAATGATTTGTCCGCTGCGTTTGCTCAGTGCCGGAACTTGCAGGCTGAGCAAAATGTGTGCGTTTTAAAAGATCGGACAATTACCCGGGAGGCTGTTTATCGCATTGCGCTGTTGTTTGATTTGCAGGCCGTCAGCGTCAGTCATTTGAACTGGCAGATAGAGGAATTGGCTGTCCTGGAGTCTGTGCAGAGTGATGTGCCAGAGCCGGTACGTCTGCAATTGCTTAACGAGGATAGCCAGTTTATCCGTGAGTTATGGGCAGGCATTTTAACCAAGCTTGGCCTGGAGCAGGCGGCTTTACACCCGGAAACTATGTTGGATTTGTCGCTGGAACAGGCCGAAGAATGGCTTTCGCCATCCGACTACGCTCAGGATAGGCCTGACGGATCCGCGCATCTGCAAATGCGCGAACAGGCAGGTGCAGCACTGGATGAGCTGCTCGGTGAAATAGGTAACATCAGCTTACGCGGAGTCATACTGGCCTTGACCGGTACAGATATTCTCGAGGCTATTCGTGCTCAACTGATACGCTATTGCGCCTCAGGACTGGATGAAGGCGTGGCAGCATGGCAGTTGCCTCAGCGCAGTAATTTAGGTCTTTATGCGGCCTGGCGGGCAACGGCTAGCTATGACGCCAATCCCTTTTTGCATGAGTTGCAAGACTGGCAGCAGATTATCGCCGAATTGCCAGAAGATGCAGTCGATACCATCATCCTGCAACTGATACATTTAGACATTCCGCAAACGCGATGGGCCGATTATCTTCGCCGCCTGGCGCTGGAAATACCCGGCTGGTCGGGGCTGATCAACTGGCGGCAACATCATCCGAACTATCAAACCGATAATGACGCTAAGCCGACGCTGGCCGATTATCTGGCGATACGCCTGACGCTGGACAGGCTGTGGCTGAATCAGGTCTGCCGCGACACCTGGAAAATCGAAGCTAAACTCAGTGCCATTCAGGGTTATTTCCGTAAAAATCTTTCGGAATTTATGGTGCGCAGCCGTTTGTATCAGGGCGATTTGCCGGAATATCTGATCCACAGGGCCGAATCTCTGTCCCTGCATGCCGGTTCAGAGCGCTATGACCGCAGCGATTGGCAACAACTTGCCGATCTGATCTGGACCTGGCAGTGTAGTCAGAGAACAGAAGACAAAAGACAGAAAACAGAAAACGAACATCGGACAGAGGATAGAAGACAGAATCCGCAGCTCGACTTCCTTCAGCTGCCGACGCTTACACCTCAGAACAGCGGCTGGCGTTTATTTCGCTTATGCCAGCACCTGGGACTTAAGGCCTCTGAGCTACAACTGTTGGACAGCGAAAATCTGCAAGCCCTGTTGCTTGTACTGGATGGGTTCACCCAAAGTGAACGCAGTAAAGTCTGGCTGCTGGCTTACGAGCATCATTATCGGAAAGACTTTTTTCAGGCGCTGCACGCCAATCATCAACGCGGTCGATGGGCTAAACGCGGGCAACGTCCCGATGCGCAAATCATTTTCTGTATGGATGACAGGGAAGAAGGCTTCCGCCGCCATCTCGAAGAGCTTAATCCCGGCATCGAAACCCTGGGCGCGGCCGGTTTTTTTGGCGTTGCGATGAGCTACCAGGGCTTGGACGATGTCAAGGTAACGCCGCTGTGTCCTATCGTGGTAACGCCAACGCATGAAGTCAAGGAAAGGGTCAGGCCGGGTAGCGAAACGCAGCTGCTCAAGCATAACCGGGGGCGTAAGCTGAAGCATTTTCTGGGCAAACAGTTACATCAAGGCTTGCGCCGCAACCTATTGCTGTCGCTGCCGCTTATTAATGCGCTTGCGCCGCTTAGCCTTGCCGGGTTATTGGCAAAAACCCTGTTCCCCAAAGCCCAGCAAAGCCTGGTTTCCGGTATCTCGCGATGGGCCTCGCCTGAAGTTACAACGCAATTGCAATTTACGTCTACGGATCAAACAGTGGCAAGCCCGGAGCGCCCCAAGCAGGGTTTTACCGATAGCGAACAGGCAGACCGGGTTGCTGGTTTTCTACGCAATATTGGCCTGAGCTACGGATTTTCGGAACTGGTCGTGTTAATGGGGCACGGCTCTGGCAGTCAAAATAACCCGCATTTGGCGGCTTACGATTGCGGCGCCTGTAGCGGGCGACATGGCGGGCCGAATGCACGGGTGTTTGCGGCTATGGTTAATCGCGCTGACATACGCCAACTTTTGGCCGAGCGAGGCATAACTATCCCGTCCGACACCTGGTTTATCGGTGCGGAACATAACACCTGTAATGAAGCAATCAGCTGGTACGACCTTGATGATCTTCCGCCCGAGCGACGCTCCGGGCTGGAGACATTACAGCAGGAATTGCGCCATGCCCAGCGTATGTCCGCGCACGAACGCTGCCGACGACTGGCTTCGGCGCCGCGCAACCCGTCACCAGAACAGGCCTTAAGCCATATCAAAGAACGCGCGGCCGATTTCTCCCAGGTTAGACCGGAACTGGGGCATGCGACCAATGCTGCGGCGGTAGTGGGCCGTCGTTCATTAACTCAAGGTGTATTTTTTGACCGGCGGGTATTTCTGATTTCTTATGACCCGACGCAAGATGCTGACGGCAAGGTGCTGGAAGGGATTTTACTGGCGGTGACTCCGGTGGGCGCAGGCATTAATCTGGAATATTATTTTTCTACGGTTAATAACGAACGCTTTGGTTGCGGCTCTAAAGTGCCACATAACGTCACTGGTTTTTTTGGCGTCATGGAAGGCGCCAGCAGTGATTTACGTACCGGCTTGCCCCAGCAAATGGTTGAGATTCACGAACCGATGCGCTTGCAGATTCTGGTTGAGGCCAAAACAGCGGTGTTGGAACACATTTATCAGCGTCAGGAAAGCATACGGGAATTGGTGGCGGGCGGTTGGGTGCATTTAAGCGCTAAAGACCCGGATAGCGGCGATATTTTCATCTTCGAGTGCGGTACCGGCTTTGTGCTGTGGCAAGCCGAGGCTAAAGATCTGCCGATTCGCGATAATTCACCGGAATGTTACCAGGGTCAAGTCCTGCCGGTAGCGCCTATCCTAATTAAACAACTTGATCTGAAGATGGGCATGAATAACCCTCTCCAAAGGGAGAGGGTTGGGTGAGGGGAAAATGAAATTAACCATCAAAGCAAGGTCATTAAGACGAAACCAAACCCCTTTTGAGCGTTTATTATGGCAAAAACTAAGAAATAAGCAGATATTAAGCTTCAAATTTCGGCGACAGTTTCCTATTGCCCCTTTTATTGTTGATTTTTGTTGTCTTGAATTAAGGTTAATTATTGAACTGGATGGTTCACAACATTTTGAACAGGCAAGCTATGATGAAGAAAGAAGTTTGTATCTCGCACAACCTGGATTTAAATTGATTCGTTTCTGGAACAATGAAATTATTGAAAATACTGAAGCCGTTTTAGAGAAAA
Source organism: uncultured Methylobacter sp. (assembly GCA_903832775.1). GTDB lineage: Bacteria > Pseudomonadota > Gammaproteobacteria > Methylococcales > Methylomonadaceae > Methylobacter_A. The sequence goes on from CAILCX010000091.1 coordinate 52,630, forward strand.
TTTATTTGGTTATTTTAGCGATTACAGGTAAGGAAATATGATTATATTATTTCCCCTCGCCCAGCCCTCTCTCTTTGGAGAGGGCTTTTTCTTTGTTCTAGATAAATCTGTGCTTAGCCTCATAAATTGCAGGGAGTTTAATAAATGGATGCCTTAGTCATTTTAATTCCGTTAATGCCGCTAGTCGCGGCTATGGTTATCGGCCTTGGGCATTTGTTTGGTGCGATCGACGGTGAAGCCGGTGAAAGCCTATCTGCCGATATTGCAAGCTGGGCTATCAGCATGTCTTGCCTGCTGTCCTTGGCTCTATTGGGCGCCGATTTCCTGGGTAAAAATGCCGGGTCCTATATGATTGGGCATTGGTTAAACAGCGACACCTTGGATATACCGTTTAGCTTTATCACCAGCGGCTTTAATGTCCACTTGGCTGCGCTGTTTTCAGTGTTGCTAGCCATCATCATCCGCTTTTCAATCAATTACATGCACCGGGAAGCGGGTTATCATCGGTTCTTTTTTATTCTGAGTTTGTTTTCATCAGCCATGCTGTTGCTGGTGTTATCGGGTAACGTTGTGCTGACCTTTGTCGGCTGGGAAGTTGCGGGATTGTGTTCCTACTTTTTAATCGCCTACGCTTATGATCGACCTGTTGCTGTCCTCAATGCAACGCGGGTCTTTGTGACCAATCGCATCGGTGATGCCGGTCTTATGTTAGGCGCGGGGTTTAGTTTCGCCTGGGTTGGTAGCGTCAACTGGAATACGATTAACGCTGCAGCTGCGCAATTGACTTCTGGTGAAGCAACCTCGCTGGCGCTGTGTTTTGCTGTCGCCGCCTTTGCCAAGTCGGCGCAACTCCCGTTTACACCCTGGTTGGCGCGCGCAATGGAAGGGCCTACGCCGTCGAGTGCGGTATTTTACGGCGCGGTCATGGTTCATGCCGGAGTGTTTCTGGTTATTTTGCTCAGGCCGATTTTTGAACAGGCGCCGCTGGCAATGGCATTGGTCGCTCTAGTGGGCTTGCTGACAGCTGTTTATAGTTTTGTGATTGGTTTGACTCAGACCGATGTTAAAAGCTCGCTGATTTTTGCGACCTCAGGTCAATTGGGCTTGATGTATCTGGAATGCGGCTTGGGTTTTTGGCAGCTGGCCGGTTGGCATCTTTGCGCGCATGCTGCGGTGCGCAGCTATCAATTTTTGACTGCGCCATCGCTGATGCATAATGAGCGGTGCCTTAATTCAGAATTCCCAACGCGCAACATCCCTGCCTGGCTTTATGTAGCCTCTTTGCAACGTTTTTGGCTGGACCCTATTGTCGACTGGGCTTTGGTCAAACCAGTGCGCGGTCTGGCGCACGATCTAAGTTATTTTGATGACCATGTTATCGATTGCATGATGGGGGCTCCCGCTCCCGCTATCCGAGCCATTTCGTCATTGGCGCAACTGGAAGAACAGCGGATAGGCGCACAACTGGATAATGACTCCGATCAATTCGCCCAAGGCAGTGGTCTGGCAGGAAAAATCACACAATGGATGGCGGCAATTCTGCACTGGTTTGAAGAACGTTTTGTATTGCGAGGTATCGGCAAAGATGCAATCAATTACGGTCGCGATCTCGGCCATATCGCTAATAAATTTGAACAAGCAGTGCTCAGACCCCGCTATCTGGTGTTGTTTGTGTTGATAACCTTGCTCGTTGCATTCTGAGGCCTTGATGGATATTACTGTTACTACTTGGTCGGAATCGGCGGCCTTTCCGCTGCTCACTACCCTGACCCTGGTTCCGCTGGCGGCGATGGTCGCTATCTTGTTGTCCCGGTCGGCGAAGATTGCCCTGTATTTTGGCTTTGCCGGAGCGCTGTTGACCTTAGTGTTGAGTATTTATTTGTTGACGGTTTTTGACGCAGGCCACCCCGGCATCCATCTTGTTGAACAGGCGCATTTTTTGGGGCTCAGTTACCGTGTCGGCGTTGATGGCACGAATATTTTATTTGTCCCGCTGGCCGCTGTTTTAACGGTGCTGGCGCTGATTTATACGCTGATTACCCGGCATGTGGCCGACCGGCTGTTTATCGCCTGCCTGTTGGGCTATGAAACCATCCTGATCGGCGCTTTTGTCGCGTTGAACGCGCTGCAATTCTGGTTCTGGTGTGTGCTGGAATTGATTCCGGTGGCCTTGTTGACGATTCATGCAGGAACCGGACAAAACCGGCGTTGGGTCGTCGTACTGCTATTGCAATATTGGGTCAGCGGCTTATTGATGACCTTGGCTGGCTTTTTGTTGCTGGCTTTTGGCTTAATCGATGCCGAACATGCACTGACTTTCGACTGGCAAACATTAAAAGAAAATAATGCCTATTTGCACGATGAGGTGTTGATTTTTGTGCTGCTGTTTTTCGGCTTTGCTATCCGTATGCCGCTATTTCCGTTTCACGGCTGGTTGCCTGTATTAGCCGAACAAGGTACGGTGGCCAGCGCGGTGATTTTTCTGGTCGGCTTGAAACTGGGGATTTATGCAGTCATACGGTTCATTTTGCCGATGGTGCCCGGGGTTGCCGAACAATGGGCAGGATTTGTGGTGACCTTGTGCGTCATCAGCATTTTTTATGGCGCACTGCTGGCGCTGATGCAAATCAATATCCGTCGCTTGCTGGCTTTTGCTGTGGTCAGTCAAACCGGCATGCTGGTCATAGGCATCTTCTGTTTTAACGAGAACGGGCTTGAAGGCAGTCTGTTGCTGTCTGTCGCCTATGGCCTGGCGATGGCCGGTATGCTGTTCAGTGTCGGGCTGATTTATGAACGTACCCGCACTGCATATCTGCCGCGTCTGGGCGGACTGTTTGATACTAATGATACGCTGGCTTTGCTGTTTTTGATTTCCGCGTTGAGCACGATGATGATGCCCGGTACACCGGGGTTTGATGCAGCGCATTTACTGGTTGAAGGGATTATTGATGAGGACGGCTGGCTGCTTGCAATCGCCATTTTGGTCGGTAATGTGATGTCGGCTGCATTCTTGTTATGGGCTTTCCAGCGGATATTTATGGCGACGCCCAAGCGGGCCGAGCAACCCTACAGCTGCTCCCATCACCCGGTTTGGAAAGAGCGTTTTATTACCGTGGTGATTTGCCTATTGCTGATAGGCACCGGCTTTTACACGACGCCGTGGTTAAATTTTATCGATCAGGATGCTGCGGCAATTAAAGCACAATATCCGATGCATGGCGTCGAGACCGGCACTAAGGACGACGCACATGAGTAATGCCCATTTTCCTGTTTTAAGTCTGATTATTTTTCTGCCTTTATTGGGTGCGATTGCGGTAGCCCTTAGCCGCAACATCCGTCTGGCCAAAAGCCTGACGCTGTTATTTGCGGCCTTGGAATTAATCGCAACGCTGGTGGTCGTTCAGTTATTTAATGCCGAGGGCAATGGCTTTCAACTGGTCGAACAGCAGCAGTGGATACCCAGTCTGAATATTGCCTACCTGCTAGGCATAGATGGCATTTCGGTGCTGTTTTTGCCGATGTCGGCGCTGTTGACCTTGATGGCTATCATTGCAACTTGGAATTCGGTGCAGCAGCTGACCCGCTTTCATTTCGCTTTATTACTGGCATTGGAAGGCATCACGATAGGCGTGTTTGTGGCGTTGGACATGGTGCTGTTTTTGTTGTTCTGGGAACTGACCCTGCCGCCGATTTTCTTTTTAATCGGCTTATGGGGCATAGGATCGGCGCGGCGTAGCGCGGCGATAAAGTACACGATGTTCATGCTGTTTGGTGGCGTGCCTATCTTATTTGCTATCATTCTGCTGGCGGTCAACCACGCTAGCGTAACAGGCGGCAGTATTCCTCAGGATCTGGCTTTCAGTCTACCGGTGTTATTGGCAACGACAGTACCTGACAGCCTGCAGGCGCTGGTGTTTTTATTATTGCTGCTGGGTTTTGCGGTTAAAGCGCCGCTGGTGCCGTTCCATACCTGGCTACCCACCGTCGCCATGGAAGGTCCGACGCAGTTAACTGCGCTTTTGACCGGCTTGAAACTGGGCGCTTTCGGCATCATTCGTTTTGCAATGCCGCTGGCGCCTTCCGCTGCGGTTCAGTATAGCTGGGTGCTGGGCATATTCGGTGCTATCACGCTGGTGTACAGCGCACTGATTGCCTTGCAGCAAACCAATTTGCGTCGGCTGCTGGCTTATGCCAGCGTTAGTCATGTGGGACTGGTGATCGTCGGTATCGCGTCCCTGAATATGCAGGGGATACAAGGGGCTATTTTTCAACTGCTGAATTTTACGATGATTTCCGGCTCCCTGATGCTGGTGGCCGGTTTTATCCAGCATAGACTTGGCAGTACCGAAGTGATCCATCTGGGCGGTCTGGCTAAAGTGATGCCGCGTCTCGGCTGTTTTTACTTTTTATTTATGCTGGCCAGCATAGGGCTACCAGGAACCAGCGGCTTTCCAGCCGAACTCTTGCTGCTAGTCAGCACCCTGTTGGCGCATCCCAGCATCAGTATTGCCGTCTTGATTGGCGCTATCCTGGGCGCCGCTTATATGCTGTCTTTTACCCGACGCGCTTTTTTTGGCCCTATCACCCAGGCCAGTGTCCAACAGATACAGGATTTGCGTCCCAGAGAACTGACGCTTTTGTGTGTGTCGGCATTGATCATCCTGGGCGTTGGGTTTTTTCCAAATAGCGTGCTAAGAACCAATCAAGTAGCAGCAGAGGCCTGGTTGAATCGGCTAATGGATCAGTCAGTATTGGAAAACAAAAAACTTGCTGAGCCACTTCAGCAACAATAGCTAAAAATATTTTCTAAATGACGGCAAAAAAACATGCAGTACCTTTGTCTTCTAGCCCATCCAATCACCTTAACAGGAATAAAAATGAAGACCCCGCTCAACGACCAACATTTAAAATCAGACCTAATTTTTTCTTGGGTCATAGTCGGTGTAATGTTCACCA